>NZ_JAATEK010000017.1:0-162685 GCF_012034195.1 Microbispora sp. CL1-1 | reverse complement strand
AGTCATCCCATGACCGAGAACGCATTGGCCCTGCCGCATCAACGGCGAGACCAATATCGCCCGCGCCACCCGACGCGCCAACCGCCGCCCTCACGAGCTCATTACCGCGGTGACCAGCAGCTACCCGACAACGCAATGACTTTGCTTCCCCACCGGCCAGCCCTTCGGGGGACAAGCCTTTCGCATGTATGCATACGTGTCAGACCGATTTCGGGATAACCGAAACTACCCCCAAGGATATTCTTTTATCACAGATGGAAATAGCAAGCAAGATTTAACCCGCCAATCCCATTTGTGAGTTTTGTCACCAACCAACTCGCTGGCAAAGCCTGAGCGACGAAGGTGAAGATCAACCTGAGTTCGCAGCCCACCGAGGAGGTATTCGTGACGCACCCCTTAGGTTCACGCTCAGTAGGCGCCCATGCGTAGGCTGGTAGCAGGACTGGCAATCATTACTTTGACTACGGCCACGGCGCCAAGCCTCGGCACGCCAGCAAACGCTGCCCCTGCGCCATCGCCTGCCCCCACTCCCACGATCGATTCTGCGCCGCCAGGGGGTGTCCAAGTCCTGGCTCGAGAAGTGGAAGCTGCGCAGAAGCAGGCAGCAGAGATCGGGCGTCCGGTGGAGGTGCCGGCTCTCTTCACTGAAAACGCCAAAGTCTTTGCCAAGAGCGATGGCAAGACATTTCAGGCTGAATTCCACACCACACCGATTCAGCTCAACAGCACCGACATCAATGGCGTAACGAGCTGGTTGCCGATCGACACGACTATCGTCTCCAACGGCGGTAAGTTAGAAGCCAGACGTGTGAAGACTCCACTGGAATTCGGCACCGAGGGCTCAACCACCCTTGTGTCCGCTAAAACGGCACAAGGTAGAGCCGGATTCCGGTGGGGGAAGAAACTGCCCGCCCCCCAGATCTCGGGTAGCCGAATAACCTACCGTGATGCGGTAGCCAAAGGCGCCGATCTCGTGGTCACGGCCAAATCCGACGGCTTCATCCAGAATATTGTTCTCCGGGAGCGGCCAAAGGCGCCACTTTCGGTGAGACTTCCAATGGGCCTGCCGAGGGGGCTGACTTACCGCAGCATTCCGAATGGGGGGGCTCAGCTCCAGACCACCGAGGGTAAGCCCAAGGCGGCACCCATAACTGTCCAAGCGACGGACGCGCAGGCGGAGTTGTCCCCGGACAGTGGAAAGATCGGTAAAGTAGAGACGAGCATCATCGAGGCAGCAGACGGGCCAACACTCGTACTGAAGCCGGACTCTACGTTCCTGGCCGATAAAGCAGTAACTTACCCGGTGACCATCGCAGTCGCCAGCGACTACATAGGCGCGGGCTTGGCGAACGACGCCTGGGTCAACAAGAACAATCCCGATCTCAACCACCTGACCGACGGCTGGTTGCGTGCCGGAACCACTCAGACAAGCGCTGATATCGCCCGCGTCTATCTGCGATACAACGTCACCGGCACCGAAGCATTGGACGGCGCCAAGATCCTGAACGCCGACTTGATGCTCTGGAACTATCGATCAGGAGCCCCCACAGGCAGTAGTAAGAACTGCGGCCTGCAGGTCGGTTCGGGGATCGTCGCCCGTAAGCTAACCTCAGGCTGGGACTCTACCCTTTCATGGAGAAAACAGCCGTCATCGACCACATCGGGTCAAGACGCCAATCAGGCCGCTTACAGCGACACGGCTGGCTGCTCAGGGGGAGGTGAACTGATACATTCGATCGAACCGATCGTTCAGTCGTGGGCCAGCGGTGAGCCCGACTACGGCCTGGTCCTCCAAGCGGTGAACGAGACGGCCGTCATCAACTGGCGCCAGTACTATTCATCAGAATCTGGCTCATGGGATCGCGAACCAGAACACGCTCCAATCCTTTTCGTGCAATATGAGCCGGCCACGGTAGAACAGGTCGTATCAAACTACAGCGAGCCGCCGTCCAGGCCCATCTCATATGAGGATGCTGTTGCTCATCAGGTAGGAACGCCTGAAGAAGAGTCGCAAGCACCTAGCATCACGGGCGAGCAGTCGAAAGAGATCGGACGTAACTCGTCTGATTGGTTCGAGCCGAGCGAAGAACTCTCCAAGCCGATGGAGGACGAGGACTGGTCCACAGTGATTCCGGATTGTGGGGAGGAGGCCGGCGACTGCTTCCCTGAACCGACCCCTGACACGGTCCCTCCGGAGATCTACCGAGCGACTCCGGAACCGAACACAACCGACGCTCCCTCCGATGTTCATCCGAGTGTCCAATTTGACGAGCCCATTTTCCAGGCGCAGCTCGTGCTCAAGAACGCCGATGGCACAATTGTGGCCGGCGTGAGCAGCTTCCCGGATGAACAGACGCTGGTCTTTGTCCCCAGAGCACCTCTGGCTCAGGGGACTTACATCGCCGAAGTCAATGGCGCTAGAGACGCGGCAGGGAATGTCATGGTTCCCTACACATGGCAGTTCTCGACCACCGCATCAGCGCCACCCACCCCTGAACCTGTGAACCCGAACCCATACTTCGAAGCGACGCTCGATCCTTGGTATTCCTACTACAACGAGGACGAGCTGACTAGATCGACGGACCGGGCGCATCAGGGGATAGCATCGGCCAAGTTCGTTCCTGCAGAGGGTGAGTGGGGCTGGGCAATTGAAGAGTTCCCAGTAGCCGGTGGCGCGAACTATCAGCTAGCAGGCTGGTTCTTTCCCGCTACTGAAGATCCGTTCGGCGGGTTCGAGTACGGCGTGGAGTGGTACGACACCGACTGGAATTACCTCTCCGACAGCATCTTCGGTAGCACATCCACAGTGGGCCGGTGGCAGTCGGTATCGGAAACGGTGGCCGCACCTGCAGGAGCTGCAAACGCGCTCATTCTTCTGGGATCGGGTGCCACGATCTACCTAGACGAGATTACATTACGCCCGGCCGCTGGGATGGCCGCAGCAAGCGACGTTGCAAGAGCCCAGAAATCCGGAAAGGCGGGGCCAGAATTTTTGGTGGTCCCAAATGGGTACGCCCATTCGAGGAGTAGGGCAGTTTCGAAGAGCGGGATCCGGCTGAAGGGCAAGATCCTAGGTGTAGACAAGGAGTGGAGTGCTGACGCTTCCACGTCCGTTGAGGCGGGAGCATCGAGCATCGACCACTCTCCCTCACCGGCAACCAGGCCGTATCCGAGTCCCCCCGGTGATACGAATTCTCCCGCCGTCAGCGGAGAAACGTCCGCTGACCGCGCGATGGCCGCAGGCAGTCAGCCGGTCAGGAAGTTTTACAAGCATGTGACGTTCTCCGACTGCGATGCCAACCCAAACGAGGCCATCGCCATCACTGGGGGATGGACAAAGAATTCGTACAGCTGGTGTGCGAAGAGATGGCACTCGGCAATCTATTATAAGAACGTTTTCAAAGTCAATCTCGGTAAGTGGCAAAGAGTCACAATCGATGATGCGGTATGGGAAACAAGTAGCCTCATTCATACTTATACAGGCGGGAAGGTAGCGGAGGACAGTAACGGCAATCCACCAGCCCAGTCCGCGCCGGAAGCGAGAAACATCCGGGTTGTGATGCGGATTGACAAGGTCTGGGGATTCTCCAAGAGCATGCAGGACAAAAACGACGTCGACACGCTGCGCCCCGCCGTGTCCGTCAGCGGCTGCACCAACATCACCGGCGGAGGAGAGTTCGCTCGGACAATCAATCAATGGAGCAAGGCCACCGGAAGCGGAAAAGAAGTGGAATTCCTATTCCACTCGAATGAGAGTGCCGCTAATAACGAGCATAAATTAGCTACCTGCACCTTCCGGCCATACATAGCGCTGAGCGATGGCTTCAAGCCAAGGAATCTGCGGGTGGTAGAGGCGAAGGACTCCCCTGTCGTTGACTGCGACACCTCGCCAAAAATCTTGATGTATTACGGTGGTTGCGTACTAGTCGAGGCTGTTCCTCGACTAGTAGTCAGCACTTCGAACTACGTAAACGGTTCCATAAACAAGGCCAAAGAGTTCGCGCAACACCTTGACGATGTCTTCACCAAGCCCAACAGCACACTGCCGACAAACCCTGCTGGTAAGCGGTTCCCGGGCAACGGCGAACCGAACAACTTCTCAGCTCCGCTGACCAGGGCCATGGATCCGCAAGTCGAAAGCGACAACCGGCACATCGCAGTTGAGCAGTTCTGCTATAAACACTGGAGCGATGCCGAGCGCACCGGAAAGGAGTGTGACGAGTATCCGTTCGCAAAGACATATGAGGGGGCGGCAAACACTGCCGGATGGAGTTACTCGGTTAGACCCATCCCCTTAACCGCAAACAAAGCGGGCGGCGCTCGCCAGAACATCCTCTGGCAGAGGTACAGGATTCTCGATGGGGACCCATTCAAGGTGCGCGTGGTACATTCTAACAAAGTGAAAAACCGATACTATTCCGGAATCGAAGAAGACGACTAGTTGTAGCGGTCTGGTCACGCACGCCTTCTCTGATAACAATCCCGCAACCGTGCGGAAGGAAGGTTCGATAGGCTTTCAGGAAAAGCGCTGACCGCCACCAGGAGAGCCCAGGTCCTGCATACGTATGCCAGGGCCTGGGCTCTCCACTTGTACAGAAAGGAGGCAGCTGTCATAGTGGTGCTTATGGAGTCAAATGCTGCAGAGCATTATTCTGCCCTGGTTGCCCGGTGGCTGACCGGGCCAGCCTGCATCACCTGGGTTAGCGGCGCCGGCGTCGAGAAAGTCGCCGAGATACTAGGCGCGGACATTTCATCGAGTTCTCCGATGTCTTGGCTCGATGCCCAGTTCGAGCGATATGACGAGGACTGCGAGTCAGTCCTCATCGGCGAGGCCGGTGCTTGGGTGATCGCACTGGAGCCGAACGGCTGGGAGGGCAGCCTGCCGGAACAGCTCAATTCGTTGTCCAAGAATGGCAAAGCTTTGAATCTCTACTGGGACGGCCCAGTCCGCAATGAGTTCCGGTACTCGGTCAACGGACAGTTGACAATGGACTTCAACAGGTCCACCTCTGGAGGCGCCGTCCAGGGTATACCGTTCCCAGATACCCTCGATGACTCCTGGAAAATATCCGCCCTCGTCTTGGCGGAACAGCTGACAGGAGTCCGCGTGGGTCATGAATGGATGGAATCAGAGCATTTGCGATTCATCCTATCCGCCGGCGAGGAGGAGGACTAGAGAGTCTTAGAGGGCGTTTTGGGGCGTCTCGTGAGCTGAAGTCGCCTATGTCTGTTGGTTGATTTGTGTGACATGCGTGGTATCGGCGTATCCGGGAACCAGGGCGCGCTCGCGTCTGTGTCCATTTCGTGAGGTGAGGGTGCCTGGATTCCGTCTGGCGTAGCTTTGCAGGAGACACGCCGTGTTCGGCTGATGTTGGGGTGTCGCGGCGCACGAGGAGTAGGGGTCGATGCATGGCCCCCCGACGCGCGTACCCCTCCGACATCTCCGACCTCCGCTGGGCGCTGATCGAACCTACCCTGACCGCTTGGCGCCAAGCCCGGCTCGACCGGCGCCCGACCGGAGAGGCAGCCCGCACCGACCTGCGGGACATCTTCGACGCGATCTTGTAGGTGAACCGGACGGGGATCGCCTGGAAGTACCTGCCGCATGACTTCCCGCCACACCCCACGGTCTACTCCTACTACGCCACCTGGCGCGATGAGGGCATCTTCGCGCAGCTCAACTGTGAGTTGACCGGTCTGGCCCGCGTGAAGGCCGGACGCGCTGCCGAGCCGACCGCGGCCGTCATCGACACCCAGAGCGTGAAGACCTCCACCAACCCGCCCACCACCACGCAGGGGACAGATGCCGCTAAGAAGATCGTCGGGCGGAAACGCAGCGTCGCCACCGACGCGCTTGGCCTACTCCTGGCGGTGAACCACTCCGACTTTCGTGGAGGCCCTGAAGCCAGCATCATCTGCTGGCGGAAGGGAGAATCACGTCACGATGCCAGCCCCGAGGAAATACCCCCAAGAGCTTCGCGAGCGCGCGGTGCGCATGGTCTTTGAGGTCCGCCGGCAGACCGGCGGCGCCGGGCGACGCTGGTCTTCCCGGAGCCGGAGTTCCCGCGAAGAACGATCAAACAGGTGTCCAGAGAGCCCGTACGCATCCGCTCAGGGTACGAACAGTCCGCGGGCGACACGCTGCCTTCCCTGCCGGCTGCTGACGTCCCGCCCGCCGGAGTATTCCAGGGCGGTCTGAAATTTCAGCGCCGGTCCGGCCGGGATGCGACCGCCTAGCACGGCGATTCAGCTCTTTCCGAGGCTCCCTTAACACGCAGCGCATTACATCTTTGACAAAGGTGCTCACTACGAGATACCTGTGTGCGTAGAGCAGCAGGGACGCGGATCCCCTCTCCGAATTCGGACCGATACGGCGTTGGTTTTTGCCGATTTCCGAAACGTCGCGGCCATATTGGCCGGCCGCATTGACCCTGGTAACCGGGGAGGAAAGATGGGTTGCGAAAGAAGAGCCACCGAGAAAGCCGGTTTACGCGCCCTGCGGCGCATAACGGCGTGGCTGACCGCCGTGGTCGCGCTGCTGACAAGCCTGGTGGTGACGAATTCGCCGGCTATGGCGGCCGACCTTCCGTACGGGCCGTACACCTGCGCGAACGGGTACGTGTGGCGGGATGCCTACGCGGGCGATCAGGTCTGCGTGACGCCGGCGATCCGCACGCAGACCGCGACGGAGAACGCGCTGGGCCCGTCGCGCCGCGAGCCGGGCGGTGGCCCCTATGGGCCGGACACCTGCAAGCAGGGCTACGTCTGGCGTGAGACGCGGCCCTCGGACCACGTCTGCGTGCCGCCGTCGAGCCGCGACCAGGCCTACAGCGACAACTCCAGCGCCCACCTGCGGCTGGCGGACCCGGGCGCGACTCCGCGCGGCGGGGTGAGCATCTCCACCACGCTCAACCAGTTGGGCGGCCGCCTGTTCGCCAACGGCAGCGGGCTCACGCCCTACGGCGCGGTGACGTTCTCCGCGGTCGGGATCGGCACGACCGGGCCGTACGGGCTGGGCACGCTGTACGCCGACGCCTACGGCAATCTGCCGGGATGGCAGTACGTCGCGGACGTCTGGTGCCGCAGCTACCAGACGGGGCCGGCCACCATCGTGGTCCTCGACGTGAGGACGGGCCTCGTCACCACCGCGGGCACCACGACCGCGTTCCTTCACTGCGGCTGAGCTCCACGTCATCGACAAGGGCCGTACGGGGGGCATGGCATCTTCAACGGTGCCGTGTCCGCCGCGCGACGCCGTGCCCGGTGGGGCGAATTGAACCCCGCGCGTCCGGGGTGCCGGCGGGCTAACGTCGAAATCCCGAACGCGGAGCCGCCGATGACCTACCCTGCGCCGCCCTGCCGTCTCTATGTGCTCCCCGCCACCGCCGCGCCCGTCGCGCTGATCATGCGCCGAGGCCCGGCCGGCTGGTGGCACCTGATGAAATGGGACCTCCTCCGTTGCGAGGTGACCCCCGGCGCCTGGCTCCGGGGAACTCTTTATCCACGCCGGTGTGCCGTTTCCCCCGACGGCACGCTTCTCGGTTATTTCGCACTCGGGCACGGGAAGTCGCCGTGGGACACCTATTTCGCGGTGTCGAAAACGCCGTGGCTGACCGCGCTCACGGCTTGGCAGACGCACGGTACGTGGACCGGCGGCTGCGAATTCGCCCCGGACAACAGCCTGACGATCTCCGCTTCGATGGACAAGAAGCCCTTCCACGGCAGCTATCCCTATCGGGTGACGGTGCGGGATCTCGACCACGACTGGGTGCGCCGGGATCTCCAGAACGAGCTCAATCGCGGCTGGCGCCCCCTGCCCCAGGAAGCGGCCAAGCGGCTGCCCCCGGAACTGCGTCAAGCCGTGCTCATCGAGCGCACCCGCCGGGGTGACGACCACGCCCTGGTATTGGCCCACACCGGCACCGACTTTCAGCGGCACGGCATCGAGGGCGTCCAGGTGAGCTATCTGCGGAGGGAGGCCGACGGTGCCTTCACTCCGCTGCCCGAGGCCGTCTGGGCCGATTGGGACAGTAAGGGAAGACTGCTCATGGCCACCCGCGACGGCCTCGTGACGATCACCGATCGGCAATCGGGCTCGTGGACGCGAACATGGTCCCAGGACCTGCGCGATCTCACTCCGGCCCCTGCGCCCTCCCCTCATTGGGCGCGGGAATGGTAGCCGCTTCCCCCAGGCATTGGTTCCGCTGGTAGCACAGGCCCCGACCGGTGACGCAACGGCGATATCCCGGAACGTGGAGGGAGTGCTGGCACCCCCAAGATCCTCAAGCTGACATCATCGACCCGTAAACCCCTCCGTCCTTATCTTTTTGAACGTCGGAAGGAATCACCGAAAAAGAAAAGGAAGGACGGGATTTCCATGAACAGGATTCGCCGGACGGCGGGCGCGGTCTCGATTCTCGCCACCCTGGCCGCGGGTATGACACTGCCCACCGCTGGATTGGCCAGCGCGTCCACGAGCGCGGTCAAGACGATCGTCTGGGACTACGACATCCACCGGGGCGACTGCACACTGTTCCACGAGGCCAAGCTGATGCTGACCTCGGACGGCAAGGCCCGATTCGAGGGTGTGGTCACGAGCGGCGACGACAACGACGCCTGGCTCATGTGGCTGACGCTCAAGGACCGCGACGGGGCCGTGCTCGCATCCGTCTACAACGACGACCCGGTCCCCGGCGACAGCACCAAGTTCGTCAAGAACCTGCCCAACCACCGGAACCGGTACCGCTGGTTCGCGTACGGCACGTTCGACCGCGGCCTCTACCCGCTCATCAAGAGGGTGGGGATGCGCGCCTCGTGCTGAGCCGGTCGGCACTCGCCGGATCGTGTTCCGGGGTCTGCGAGCCGTACGGCGACCTGCGCTTGCGGAGGCGGGCCCACATGATCAGCGCGATTTTCACCACGACGAGCACGATGACGATGTCGGCGGCAGCGACGGTCCAGCGTGACTCCGCGACGACCGTGCCGGCCAGGCCGACGTGCAGGCCGATGACGAGGAGGAGGGCCGACGCCAGGAGGACGGTCCGCAGGCGCGGACGGGAAATCCTCCGCCGGGGCGTGGCCGGGGTCGCACCGCCGACGGAGGCGTCCGGGGGGTCCTGCCGCTGCCAGGTCACGACCAGTGGCTCGCGGCGGCTGAACCGCTCGAAGTCGCGGGTGACGACGTCACGTATCCGGTCCAGGCCCTCCTCGTCCGGTGCGTCGATGCGAACCGTGAGGACGCCGGCCCCGGCGGTGAGTGTGCATTCGCCCCAGGGGATGAAGGTGACGGTTCCGCTGGTGTCCGACCATTCGGCCGTCACCCGCACGTCGCGGCGGGCGGCCGGTCCGTGCGGATGTAGCCGGGTGGTATGGCCGCCGCCACCCATGGCGGCCGCGTGCTTGCAGAACTGGGCGAGGTAGCGCCCGGCCCGTTCGGTCTGGATGCGAGCGTGCAGATGTGGCATCGGGGACTCGTCTCTGGTGAAGGGATCAGGCGATGCGGCCCTGTTCGTCGTTGGCGAGCGATCGAATTTATCGATACATAGTGTCTACGGCAACAGCACTATGTCGCGCAAGCGGACGTTCTGTATGATCTGGGCGTGCCCAAGCTGTGGACAGAGACGATCGACGCGCATCGCGCGGCGGTCCGGGATGCCGCCCTGAACGCCATGGCGGCGCTGGTGGCCGAGCGCGGACTGGTCGCGCTGACGATGTCGCAGATCGCCGAACGCGCCGGTGTCGGGCGCGCGACGCTGTACAAGTACTTTCCCGACGCCCAGGCCGTCCTCACCGCGTGGCACGAACGCCAGATCACCGACCATCTCGACCGGCTCACCGCCGCGGCCGACCCGGCCGAGCCCGCCGTCGTACGCCTGCGGGCCGCGCTGCGGGCCTTCGCCGAGATCCAGCACCACTCCGCGCGCCATCACGGCGGTGAGCTCGCCGCGCTGCTGCATCGCGGTGAGCACGTCGACCGCGCGCGGCATCGGCTACGGGAGTTCGTGGAGAACCTGATCACCGAGGCCGCACGGGACGGGGATGTCCGCGACGACGTGGCCGCCGGGGAACTGGCCGGCTACTGCCTGCACGCCCTCACCGCGGCCGGCACGGCCGACAGCCCCGACGCGGTCCACCGCCTGGTCACCGTCACCCTGGCCGGGCTGAGCTCCCCGCCTCCCCGGCCGTGATCCGACGGGGTTCCTGATCCGGATTCGGCCCGCGGGTCACGGCCGCCCGTACGGCCCGGTGGGCCAGGGTCTCGGGTTTGCCCAGGTCACAGCCTGACATCAATGTCTCCCGTCGTCGTGGCTTGGGCGGCCGGAGGTGGTGACCATGTGGTCATGACTTCCTCGCCACGCCCGCCGCACGTCGATGGCGGATCGGCTCCGGCGAGCGGGACTACCGCGCTCGGCGGACAGCCCGCTTCCGCCCGCGGTTACCTGCTGGACAACGCGCGCGCCGAGGCGGGCGAGCGATTCGTTTGGCTGGCCGAACTGTTCGATGGTGTGACGCGGGGGCACTTGGATCGGCTGGGGGTCGGGGCCGGCTCGCGGTGCTGGGAGGTGGGGGCCGGTGGCCCCAGTATCCCGGAGGCGCTCGCGGCGGCCGTCGGTCCTACCGGGTATGTGCTGGCCACGGACATCGACCCGTCGTGGCTGGAGGCAGGCGACGGGTACAAGGTGCGCCGGCACGACGTCGCCGCTGATCCGCCCCCGGAGCCGGGAACGTTCGATCTGGTGCACGCCCGGCTCGTGCTGGTCCATGTACCCGACCGGGCTCGGGCGTTGGCCACGATGGTCGCGGCGCTGCGGCCCGGCGGCCGGCTGCTGGTCGAGGACGCCGATACCGCCCTGCAGCCACTGGCATGCCTGGATGACAGCGGCCCGGCGCAGCGGCGGGCCAACCGGCTGCGCGACGCGGTCCGGGAGCTGCTGACGCGCCGCGGAGCGGACCTGCGCTACGGCCGGACACTGCCGCGGGCATTGCGCGAGGCCGGCTTGGTGGATGTCGGCGCGGCGGGCTTTTTCCCGGTCGGCGGACCGGCCTGCGACCGGCTGGAGGCGGCGACCATCCGGCACGTGCGCGGCGAGCTGCTCGCGGCCGGCCTGGCCGACGACGCCGAGATCGACGCGCACCTGGCCGCCATCCACGCGGGCGAACTCGACCTGACACTCGCGCCGCTGATCTCGGCCTGGGGACGCCGTCCAGATGAGGACCCGCCGGCACTCGGTTAGGCGCGGCTCCGGGCGTTGTCCGATCTGCCCGCAGCGCTGTTCATCGAGGGAGCGTAGAACGCCGCTGTCCGGATCCCCGGCACCGAGCGCGCAGCACGAGATCGGCACCGGGGAGGGGGATGCACCGCGGACTCGCGGTCACGTCGAGACGACCGTCAGACGGGCGTACGCGACCACTGCTGGTTGGCGCCGGTGTTGCACGAATACTGCTTGAGGATTACGCCGTCCGCCGTCGATGCGGCCGGTACGTCCACGCATTTGCCGCTGTGCCGTGCCCGGAGCTGGAAGTATCCACCGTTGGCGACCATCTGGAACTGCTGGTTGGCGCCGGTGCCACAGGTGTACTGGATGAGCTCGGCGCCGTCGGCGGTTGAAGCGCTCACCACATCAAGGCACTTTCCGCTGTGGCGGCTGACGATGCGCCAGTAGCCGCCGCCGGCGTCCTCGAACCGCCACTGCTGCCACGGGTTGCCGTTGTAGGGGTACTGGCCCACGCGCGCGCCGTTGGCGGTGCTCGCCTGCAGGACGTCCATGGTCTTGCCGCTGTGGCGTACGTCGATCCGGTAGAAGGGTTCGGTCTGCGGCGGAGACGAGGGTAAAGGTGAGGGGGTGGAGCCGCCGATGGTGTCACCCCAGGCGTAGCGGATCCGGTCGGCGCCGGATTGGTTGCGGACGCTCAAGGTGAGATTGGTGCCACTGCCGCCGAGGGCGTACATCGAGTACCAGTCGTAGCCGATGTCGCCCGGCTTGCCGCCGAGGGCGGGCCAGTAGGTGCCGCCCATCTGGTTGTCACGCATGACCTGGGCCACGGCGCGGAGGTAGCGCACGAAGTTGTCGGTGCTGTTCGCGTCGGCGTAGTTGAGGCCGGTGGACATCGGCGCGCCGAATTCCGTCACGACCGCGCGGGAGGCGCAGTTGCCCAGAAGCGTCTGGATGTGGCTCCGGAAAGCGTCGTAGGTCATCGCGCTGTAGAAGAAGGCGTAGTAGTGGAAGGACAGCAGCGTCGAGTTGAAACGGCTGTCGTTGCAGATGTCCCGGAGGTCCTGGCTGAATCCGGTGCCGCCGATGAGCACCCGGCCGGGCACCGCCGAGGTGTGAGTGTTGAGCCAGTTCGCTGCCACGTTGCGCCAGTCCGCCGACGAGTAGCCGTGCGGCTCGTTCATGGGCTCGAAGTAGACGTTGCCGTTGGAGCCGTACGTGTTGGTCACGGTGGACCACATCGAGTTCCACGCGGCGAGGTTCGTGATCCTGCCACCGGAGGCCGCGCCGTCCTCCCAATAGGCCAGGATGACCTTGAATCCACGCTCGGTGGCGGCGTCGATGGCGCCGCGGTAGGAGTTCCACCAGGTCGTGTTGGCCACAGTGTGAGTGTTGATAGGCAACCGGACGGTGTTGACCCCCATGGTGGATTCCATGTAGTCGTAGAGCGCGTTGGCCTTGGCTCGCACTGTCGCGTTGCTGTCGGACTGGCTCAGTCCCTGCAGGACGAGCGTGCCGGTGCTGAAGTTGTCACCCAGCACGGCCCAGTTCATGCCTCGGAACTGGCTGGTGGCGGCATGGGCCGACGGCGCGGGGATGAGGGCTGCCACTGCGGCGAGCACGGTCACCACAAGGGCGATCAGCAATCGGCGCAACGATCGGATGGTCCGCGTTGGTCCTGATAAGTAATCATCAGACGCCATGCTCAGTGCCATGAAATGTCCCATCACGAGATCCGAATTGCTGGGCCGAACTTTCACCTGCGCACAGTGTTAGCGATAACATCACCACGGGGGCCTCACGCTAGAGAGGAGGCGGGAGTGCGTCAACAGAAAGGGAGACGACGCGCTCGACCCGCTGGTCCGCCAGGGGCACCGCTGTAAATTTCAGGCCGGCTTTCCTGGTCGCGCCGACGCCCCGACGGTGCCGATGCGACTCCATCGCGCCGCCGCACAGCACCGCATCGAGCTCGCCACCCACCTGGTCGTACGCGGGAGCACCGCCTCACCCCGCTGACCGGCGGCGGCCGGGCACGACTCGACGGATCGATCTTGCCCGCCGGGGCGGACCGGAAGGGGCCGGGACGGGACAACGCGTCTCGTCCCGGCCCTCCAGTGGGTTCAGGCGAGCAGCGGATGCCAGCCGTCGCGATAGCGGACACCCCCGCGCCGCAGCCGGACCTCGTCGTGCCAGGTGCCGGGCACGGGTTCGACGCGGACCATTTCGGGCCGGTCCACGACGACGCACATCTCCTCGCCCGGCCACCACCAGCCGCCGGAGCGCACCAGTGTGGCCCAGTGGCCGAGGTGTTCCAGTTGGTCCGGCCCGTAGGAGGCCAGCCCGAGCCGGTGCAGGGCGTCGTAGTAGGCGACCCACGCTGCGTCCTGCTGCCCGTACCAGCAGGCCGGTAAGGGGCTGCTGCCGGTCAGGGCGCTGCGGATCGGGATGCGGTATCCGTGCGCGAGGCTCCGGTGCAGTGCCGTACGGATGCCCTGATGCAGCACCACACCCAGGGGAACGCCGGTGTCGAGCGCCCTCAGCGGTGGCAGTTCGGGCCAGGGCTCGCCCCGTCTGCCCCTTCGCATCGGGGACAGCTCAGGGTCGGTGTGGGAGACACCGGCGCTGAGCGCGCCGCGCAGCTGGGATTCGAGCATGGCCAGATCGCCGGCCAGTGGCGGTGTCCCCTGCGGATGAGGATCGCGGATCCACCCGTAGAGCCGGTCGAGAGTGGGCAGACCGGCGACGAGCGGGATCGCCCGTGCCGGTGAGTCGACCCATTCGAACCGGGGCTTCGGGCGAGAGATCCTCGCGTAGATGACGGTGAGGCTGTGTTCGACGGCCCGCCGGTCGGCCGGCTGTGTGGAAAGACCGTGGTCCAGCCACTCCTGTCGGATCTTGACTGCTTCCTGCCACCGGTCGTGAGCGCTCGTGCTCCGTACGCCGGCCACAGGTTCGGCGGCGGCATAGCGCCGCGTGAGCGCGGTCACCGCGCGTGGGCGTCGCCGCCCTTTCGGTTGGAGATCATGCCTTGATGATGACCTGTGATCCGCGATGCGCGCAACCGCTCGTACGGCCGGTCCCTGCCCCGGTCGCCGTTCGCTCCGCAGTGGACGGGCCGGTCGCGGCGGCCCGGAAAACACCCGCGAAAGCCGCACCATCGAAATCGATCGGGCGGCGACCGGACGTCACTTGCGGCGTAAATTCGGCACGTGACCGACGACGAACTGCGGGCGGAACCGCTGAGTTTCCCGGAAGGAGGCGAAGCCCGCGCATCTCGCATATCTCGAAGATCGCATTCGAATGGGTTCCGGCCGTCCCCAGCTCTATGGAACGCAATTCTTCAGCGACGGCAACGGTTTCAGGCCATACCCGATCGAGGACGCGGATCACCTGGACGACCGCCGTGCCGCAATGGGCCTGGAGCCGTTCGAGCAGTATGAAGCGGAAATGCGGCGCCTGTACGAGGGCTCCGTCTGACGCCGTACCGGAAAAGTGCGCACCGGCGGGGGCCCGGCGCCGAAGCGGATCCCTTAGGTGCACGCCTCAGGTGAGGACGCCGGCGCGGGCCGCCGCCAGGGCGGCCGCCGCGGCCCGATCGGCCGCCGCCTCGTCCAGTGGTTCTCCGGTGTTGAGCAGGGCGTAGTAGAGGGGTGCGGAAACGGCGGCGATCACCCGGCCAGGGTCGGTGCCGGGAGGCAGCTCGCCGCGTTCGATCGCGTCGGTGACGCAGCCGGCCCATTCGTCGATGCGTACGGCGTAGAAGCGGCGCAACGCCTGCGCGGCCTGGTCGTTGCAGAGCGAGGCGGCGATCAGCGCCTTGAACAGCCGTCCCTGGCGGGGATCGGTGAGGGTTTTGAGCACCAGGTGGGCGTTGTCGCGCAGATCCCGGTCGATGTCGCCGTTGCGCGAGCGGGGCAGGGACCGCTCGGCCATGTCCTGGAGGAGGTCGGCGGCGAGCGCGGCGGGCGTGCCCCAGCGGCGATAGAGGGTCGTCTTCCCGACCCCCGCGATACGGGCGATCTCGCCGAGGTCGAGACCGTCGAAGCCCTTCTCGGCCAGGGTGTCGGCGGCGGCTTCGAGGACGGCCTCGCGGACGCGGGCCGTGCGTCCACCTGGGCGGACGGCACCGGGCGGTGGAGTTGCTGCCATGACGGCTCCTTCCCAAGGGTCACTATCGGGACCACTGTTCCCTTAAGGCGACGCGTGGTGCTAGTGTCCCCCTCAGTCTAATGGGACGGTAGACCCGTTAAGTCGCCTCCCTGAAGGGGGTCCCTGTCATGTCCACCACGAAATCGCCGCCGGCCGCCGCTCACGAGGCGTCACGCCTGGCCGGCCGCTTGAAGGTCGTCCTCGCGGTGCTGCTGGTCGCCCAGTTCATGCTGGCCGTCGATTTCTCGATCCTGAACGTGGCGCTGCCCGCGATCGGCGACGACCTCGGGTTCTCGCTGGCCGATCTGCAGTGGGTCGCCACGGCCTTCGCCCTGTGCGCGGCCGGTTTCACCCTCTTCTTCGGCCGCATCGGCGACCTGATCGGCCGCAAGCGCATCTTCCTCGGCAGCCTCGCGCTCCTGGGCGCGGCCTCGCTCGCCGGTGGGCTCGCCCCCGGCCCCGGGGTGCTCATCGTCGCCCGCGTCGCCCAGGGGCTCGCCACCGCCGCCGCCACCCCGGCCGGGCTCGCCCTGCTCACCACGTCGTTCCCCGAAGGCCCGCTGCGCGAGAAGGCACTCGGCCTGAACGGCGCGCTCATGTCCGCCGGGTTCACCGCCGGCGCGGTCCTCGGCGGCGTGCTCACCGACCTGCTGTCGTGGCGGTGGGCCTTCTTCGTCAACGTCCCCGTCGCCGTGGCCGTGCTGCTCGTCGCCCCTGCCGTCATCGCCGAGTCGCGCCCCGCCGCCCGTCCCACGATCGATCTGCCCGGCGCGCTGTCGGTCACGCTCGGGCTGCTCGGCGTCGTCTACGGCCTGACGCGGGCGGGCGAACACGGCTGGGCCGATCCCCTCGCACTCACGGGCCTCCTTGCCGGGGCCGTCCTGCTGGTCGTCTTCTACCTCGTCGAGCGCCGGGCCGCCCAGCCGCTGGTGCCGGTACGCGTCCTGCGCAAGCGCACGGTGGCCTGGGGAAACGTGCTCGGGCTGCTCGCCTTCGTCACCGAGACGTCCCTGGTCTATCTGCTCACCCTCTACATGCAGAAGACCCTCGGCTTCTCGGCCCTCGCCGCCGGGCTCTCCTTCGGCGTCCTGGGAGCCGGCACCGTGACCGGCGGCGTGCTCGCCCCGAAGGCCATCGCCCGTACGTCCACGACGGCCGTCCTGGTCGGCGGCGGGCTGCTCCAGGCCGTCTTCACCGCCGTCCTGATCTTCCTGGGTGACACGCCGGCCTCGGTGGGGCTGCTGCTGCCCGCCACCTTCCTGGGCGGCGTGGGCAACATGCTCGTCATCGTCGGCTTCATGGTCACCGCCACCACCGGCCTCCCCGACCACGAGCAGGGCCTGGCCACCGGCCTGGCGTCGATGTCCCAGCAGGTCGGCATCACCATGGGCACCCCGATCATGTCGGCGGTCGCCACCGCCGCCGCCGGGGGCGTGGCGTCCGCCGGGGCGATCCTGCACGGGGTCACGACCGCGATCAGCGTCAACGCCGTCCTCGTCCTGCTGGGCGTCCTGCTCGCCGCGGTCTTCCTGCGGCGCGACCGCGCGTACGCGTGACCGGCCCCGGCCGCAGCCTCACCGGGAGGCGAGCCACCGCCAGCGGGGCAGTTCGAGCACCACGGTGACCACGGCCAGCACGGTCACCAGTACGGCGGCGAGCGTGGGCCAGGCGACCCACGCCGCCACGACCGCCGCGACGAGCTGAAGAAGGACCAGCGCGATGGTCACCGTGCCGGGCACCGCGACGATCACGTTCCGCTTGTCCCCCGGAGTGGAGAACAGCGTCGGCAGCCCGATCAGCACCACGACCGACAGCACCGCCAGCGGAACGGACCACGACGCGAGGGCCCACGGGGTCGCGACCCAGGCGACCAGCTCGCTGGCGAACCGGAACACGGACGCGAGACGGTCGTCCGGCCGCGAAGTGGAAGACATGCGGGCAATCTACCGTTTCGCCCCCATCGGCCGGTTCAGGCCGGGTACGCGTGTGTCTCGGTGGCCTTGACGGCGGCCCAGACGTCCCGGCCCGGGGTGAGGTCGAGATCGGCGGCGGCCGCCGGGGTGACGTCGGCGAGCAGCGGGATGGGCCCGCGCAGGTGCACCCGGACGTGGTCGCCGTGGCGTTCGATGCCGTCGATGACGGCCTGCCACAGGTTGCGGGGGCTGCCGTCGGGGCGGCTCCGATAGAGGGCGACGGCGGACGGCGGGAAGGCGACGAAGGCGGGCCCCGTCAGGCGTTCGGCGCTGCTGAAGCGCACCTCGCCCACGACGACCTGATCGCCGTCGGCCTGCCCCCGATAGAGGTTGAGGCCGACGAGGCGGGCGACGTAGTCCGTACGCGGATGACGGGCGATCTCGCTCGGCGTGCCGGTCTGCACGACGGCGCCGTTCTCGATCACCACGAGCCGGTGGGCCAGGACCATCGCGTCGAGCGCGTCGTGGGTGACCAGGATGGTCGCGCCGTCGAAGTCGGCCAGGTGGCGGCGCAGCTCGGCCCGGATCTCCAGCCGGGTGTGCGCGTCGAGGGCGGCCAGCGGCTCGTCCAGCAGCAGCAGGCGGGGCCGTACGGCAAGAGCGCGGGCGAGCGCGACGCGCTGCGCCTGGCCTCCGGACAGCCGCCCGGGACGGACGTGGGCGTGGCCGGCGAGCCCGACGCGATCGAGCAGCTCGGCGGCGACCCGGCGGGCCGCGGCCTTGCCGAGCCCCTGGCAGCGGGGCCCGAAGGCGACGTTGTCGAGGGCGGACAGGTGCGGGAACAGCAGGTAGTCCTGGAAGACCACGCCGATCCCGCGGCGTTCCGGCGGCAGGTGGTGCACCTCGGCGCCGTCCAGCTCGACGCGCCCGCCGTTCAGGGCGGTGAGCCCGGCGAGGGCGCGCAGCGCGGTCGTCTTGCCCGCGCCGTTGGGGCCGAGCAGCGCCACCACCTCACCGGCCGCCGCGCTGATCCGCAGATCCAGCCGGAAGGCGGGACGTTCGACGACCAGATGGGCCTTCACGCTCATGCCGCGCCCACCCAGCGGTCGCGCAGCCCGGCCAGCACGATCACCGAGACCGCGAGCAGCACCAGGCTGAGCACGATGGCTGCGTCCGGATCGGTCTCCAGCGCCAGATAGACGGCCAGCGGCATGGTCTGCGTGCGGCCCGGGAAGTTCCCGGCGAAGGTGATGGTCGCCCCGAACTCGCCGAGCGCGCGGGCCCAGCACAGCACGGCGCCGGCCAGCACGCCGGGGGCGACCATGGGCAGGGTGACCCGGCGGAAGACCGTCCAGCGGGAGGCCCCCAGCGTCGCGGCGGCCTCCTCATAACGCTGGTCGGCCGCGCGCAGCGCCCCCTCCACGGCGATGACGAGGAACGGCATGGCGACGAACGCCTCCGCGACGACGACTCCGGTGGTGGTGAACGGCAGGGAGACGCCGAAGGCGTCGTACAGCCACTGGCCGACGAGCCCGCGGCGGCCGAGCACCAGCAGCAGTGCGACGCCGCCGACGACCGGCGGCAGCACGAGCGGCACGGTGACCAGCGCGCGCAGCACCCGCCTCCCCGGCAGCGTCGTACGGGCCAGGAGCCAGGCGAGGGGCACGCCGAGCAGCAGGCAGACGACGGTCGCGATGGTCGCGGTCACCAGGGAGAGCCGCAGGGCCTCCAGCACCCGGGGCTCGGCCAGCCGCCCCGGCAGGGTCGCCCACGGGGCGCGGACCAGCAGCCCGGCCAGCGGGAGGACGAGGAAGGCCAGCCCCGCGAGCGCGGGCACCAGCAGCGGCCACGGCATGCGCGCCCGCGGGGCCCGCGCGCGTACGGACCTGGTCACGGCGCCTGGAAACCGGCCTTCGTCAGCACGTCCCTGCCCTGCTGCGACAGCACGAGACCGACGAACTGCTCGGCCAGATCGGGTGCGGGCGCCGTGGCGAGCGCCGCGATCGGATAGTCGTTGACGGCCTGGGCGGCTTCGGGGAAGTCGATGCCCCTGACCTTCCCGCCGGAGGCGATCACGTCGGTGCGGTAGACGAGCGCCGCGTCGACCTCGCCGAGCTGCACCTTGGTGAGCGTCGCCTTGACGTCCTGCTCCAAGGTGACGGGGGTGACCTTGAGGCCCGCCGCGTCGAGCGCCTTGACCGCCGCCGCGCCGCAGGGCACCTGCTCGGCGCACAGGGCGATCTTGACCTTCGGGTCGGTCAGGTCCTTGAGCGACTCGACCTTGGCCGGGTTGTCCTCGGGGACGGCGATCTGGAGCGTGTTCTTGACGAACACGGTGGGCGCGGAGGCCAGCCCCGCGTCGGTGACCGTCTTCATGGTGGCCGGGCTCGCGGCGGCGAAGACGTCGGCGGGGGCGCCCTGCGTGATCTGCTGCGCCAGTGTCGCGCTCGACCCGAAGTTGAAGGTGACCTTCGTGCCGGAGTGGGTGCTCTCGAACTGTTTGCCCAGCTCGGTGAACGTCTCGGTCAGGGACGCCGCGGCGAACACCGTCAGCGATTTCCCGGCGGCGGCGGAGGAGGCGGGAGCGGCCGTGTCCGAAGAGGACGAGCCGCACGCCGCCACGCTCAGCACCGAGGCGAGGACGGCGACCAGGCAGAGACGTCCGAGCACCACAGCTCCTTCTACTGACTCGCGACGCGCGCGTGGCCGGGGATCTCGACGACGACGTTGGTGGACTTGACGACGGCCACCGCCATCACCCCCGGCTCAAGGCCGAGCTCGTCGGCCGCCTGGCGGCTCATCAGCGAGACCACGCGGAACGGCCCGGCGGCGATCTCCACCTGGGCCATCACCGCGTCCCTGATCACCTCGGTCACGATCCCGCGCAAGCGGTTGCGCGCCGATGAGATGCCGGTGCGCTCGTCCGCCTCGGTCTGCGCCCGCGCGTACGCGGCGAGGTCGATGCCGGCGATCAGGCGATGGCCGTTCTCGTCGCGGTGCGCGGCGAGCCGGCCCCCGTCGACGAGACGCCGCACGGTGTCGGCGCTGACGCCGAGCACCGCGGCCGCCTCGCTGATCCGGAACGTCGTCACGGGCACCACCTTACGCCGCAATTGCGGGGTATTCGACACTCAGCCCCTTGCAGAAACATTACCGATTCCTTTCTTCATATCTCATCTGCAAGCCATTGCCAGATACCGCTCGTCGGTGTCGTGGTAGTCGAGCAGCGTCCAGCCGGCGGCCTCCAGCAGGGGACGGATGTTGTGCTCGGCCCGGATGTCGTCGGGGGTCAGGGTGCGGCCACGCCGGGCCGCGAGCACCGCACGGCCCACGGGGTGGAACAGCGCCAGCCGCCCGCCGGGACGGGTCACCCGGGCCAGCTCGGCCAGCACGGCCGCCGGCCGCGGAACGTGGGAGATCAGCCCGGAGGCCAGCACGCCGTCGGCCACACCGTCACCGAGCGGGAGCCGTTCGACGTCGGCGATCAGCAGCAGTCCGAACTCGGCACGTCCCCGGTCGCGGGCCGACCGGATCATCTCCGGGGTGACGTCCATGCCCACCACCCGCCCGGCGGGCCCGACGGCGTCGCGCAGCAGGGGGAACGCGCGGCCGGTGCCGCATCCGGCGTCGAGGACCAGGCCCCCGGACGGCAGGGCCATCTCGGCGATCGCGGCGGCGAAGACCGGGCCGTCGTCGGGATACTTCTCCTCCCAGGTGGCCGCCTTCGCGGCGAAGAACTCCCGGGTCTCGCGGAGGGATCGTTCGTTCATCATCTCGGCTCCTCTGGAATGCGGCCGTCGGGGATCATAGGGGGTGGCAGGTTCCAGGGCAGGAAGGCGGGCTTATGGACTTCCGCGATGACGTCGACCTCGACGCGTCTCAGGTGGAGGAGGGCGGCGGCGGGTTCCCGGGCGGCGGGCTCGCGATCGGCGGCGGCGCCATCGGTGTCGTCGCCCTGGTCGTCGCCCTGCTCCTGGGCGTCAACCCGGCCGATCTTCTCAGCGGTGGAGGCTCCTCGTCAGGCGGGTCCACGGGCGCGCGCCCGGCCTCGGACCTGAGCGCCCAGTGCAAGAAGGGCAGCGACGCGGACCAGTCGGAGAAGTGCCGCGTGGTGGGTGTGGTCAACAGCGTCCAGGCATACTGGCGCGACGCCTTCGCCGAGCGGGGCAAGGAGCCGTACCGCATCGCACGCACCGTGCTGTTCACCAACGCCGTGAGCACCGGTTGCGGCCAGGCGAGCTCGGCCGTCGGCCCCTTCTACTGCCCGGCCGACAGCAAGGTCTATCTCGACCTCGGCTTCTTCGCGGAGCTGGAGAGCCAGTTCGGCGCCAAGGGCGGGCCGTTCGCGCAGGCGTACGTGATCGGGCACGAGTACGGCCACCACGTGCAGAACCTCCTCGGCACCACCCGGCGGGTCGGCGGCGGCAGCCAGGGCGCCGGCAGCGCCTCCGTACGGCTGGAGCTTCAGGCCGACTGCTACGCGGGAGTGTGGGCGAAGAACGCGGTCGACACGGGGTTCTACGCGAGCCCGTTCACCGCGGCGGACATCAAGGAGGCGCTGGACGCCGCGGCGGCCGTCGGCGACGACAGGATCCAGCAGCGCACCCGCGGCAGGGTGGACCCCGAGGGGTGGACACACGGTAGCTCCCAGCAGCGGGTGAAGTGGTTCACCACGGGATACGAGACGGGCTCCCCCGCCCGATGTGACACGTTCTCCGGCGCCATCTGACGCTTGCTGAGGTTTTCCCGTCGCCGGCCGCACTGCGGTGAGGTGCCGGGGTGAGGTGCCGGGGTGAGGTGCCGGGGTGAGGTGCCGGGGTGAGGTGCCGGGGTGAGGTGCCGGGGTGAGGTGCCGCGCTCACGACCGTGGGCGCGTGGTCAGCGACCAGATGCCCCAGGCGAACCAGCCGACGGGGATCTCGATCAGATGGGCGAAGAACCAGAACAGCAGCACCGCCGCCGCGGCCGCCCCCGGTGCGACGCCGAAGCCGATCAACGCGAGCGCGGTCGCCGACTCGCTGATCCCCGACCCGCCGGGCGTGATGACCGCGGTGGTCAGCACCCGGTTGATCGCGAACGCCGCGACCGCCTCGGGGACGGCGACCTCGGCGCCGGTCACGTGCAGACACCCGACGAACAGAACGCACTGCAGCGCCATGTAGCCGACCATGCCGAGCGTGAGCCGGGGCCAGCGCGTACGAGTGATCTCGATGGTGGAGTGACGCAGGTCGAGCAGGAAGTCGCGGACGCACGGCTCACGCCTGAGCCGAAGGAATCGGACCAGCCGGTCCAGGCCCCGCCCCAGCAGGTCGGCCACCGCCTCCCGGCGGAGTGCGGCCGACATGGCGACGACCACGCCGATGAGCAGCACGCCGCCGACCCCGGCGGCCGCCGCCAGTTGACGGTCCGGCATGTATCCCGCGCCGAGCAGGCAGACGAGCCCCACGGCGGGGAGCAGGAAGCGGGACAGCAGGTTCCACACCCCGGTCACTACCGCGGAGGCCGCCACCGGCCGCCGTCCGAAGCCCCACCTGGTCATCATGGCGACGGTCATGGCCACGCCCACGGCCCCGCCGAACGGCAGCACATTGCTGGCGCCGCTGCCGACGCAGTTGACCAGCAGCGCCCGGCGCCTGCTCAACCCGGGCAGCGACTCGCTCACGACGTTCGAGTACGCCCACAGCCCGGCCAGCCACACCCCCGTGAGCACCGCCATCGCGCCCCAGCCGACCCGCACCAGGCGCTCGTCGAGCTGCCCCCAGGTGACTCCGGTGAGGTGAGGGAGGAACGAGATGAGCCCGGCCGCCAGCGCCAGGGAGATCAGCGACATGACGACCCTGCTCAGGGACGCGCGCCCCGTCGCCATCTCCGTCTCCGCCGCGATGGTCTCCACGCCGGTTCGCCGCCTCCCTCTCGTTCGTCGCTTGTTCGTCGGTGAGCCAAGTCGGTGAGCCAAAGGGAGAACAAATCCGAACCGCCTGTTTGGGTAAACGGGCGGCAAATTCGCGGCAGCGTCGTGCCGGATCGCTCGCGGAGCCTCCGTACAGGCCGGGGTCGATCATCCCGAGGACGATCTCTGCCCCCGGCCGGAACCCGGCCACACCACTTGATCGTTCAGGTGGGCGGCTGACACCTCATCGACCGTCGACAGGGGAGAAACACGTGGTCTTCAAGCGGATGCTGGGCGCCCTCGGGGCGGGCGCCCCCTCGGTGGACACCGTACTGGCCACCCCGCGAGTCCGGCCGGGCGGCGTGCTCACGGGTGAGGTGAGACTGTCCGGAGGCGACTTCGACGCCGAGATCGAGAACATCACGCTCGGCCTGGTCGCCGGGGTGGAGATCGAGCACGGCGACGGCGAGAGCGCGGGGCTCGGCGAGCTCTCCCGCACCCGGGTGTCCGGCCCGTTCACCCTGCGCCAGGGCGAGAACCGGAGCATCCCCTTCCAGATCCCGGTGCCGTGGGAGGCCCCGATCAGCGAGATCGACGGGCAGCACCTGACCGGCATGGCGCTCGGCGTACGCACCGAGGTGGCCATCGCGAAGGCCGTCGACAAGGGCGACCTCGACCCGATCTCCGTCGAGCCGCTTCCCTCGCAGATGCGCGTCCTGGAGGCGTTCCTCCAGCTCGGTTTCGCCTTCAAGTCTGCCGACCTGGAGGCCGGCCGCCTGTACGGCGTACGCCAGGAGCTGCCGTTCTACCAGGAGATCGAGTTCTACCCGCCCCCGCGGCACGCCGATGTGGTGGGGGAGGTCGAGCTCACCTTCGTGGCCGACCCCGCGGGCCTGGAGGTGATCCTGGAGGCCGACAAGCGTGCCGGACGGTACTCCGGCGATGCCATCGGCCGCTTCCGCGTCGGCCACGAGGACGCGGTGCGCATGGACTGGCCCGGGGAGATCGATCGCTGGCTGAGCGGGCTCGCCCAGTACGGCGGCTACGAGCACGGCTACGGCCACGGGGACCACGGCCACGGGTACCACGGCCACGGCTATGGGCACGGCTATGGGCACGACTATGGGCCTGACCAGGGGTTCGGGCACGGCTATGGGCACGGTTATGGGCACGGCGGTCACCACGGGCACCACGACGGCCCCGGCTGGGGCGCGGTGGCCGCGGCCGGTGCGGCGGGCATCGTCGGCGGCCTGGTGGCAGGCGAGATCATCGAAGAGATCTTCGAGGGCGACGAGGGCGGGGACGGCGACTGGTGACCCCCCGCCCGGTGCCTCTCGACCTTGAGGTAGATCCCTCGCACAGGACCGAGCGCCGGCGATGGTGTTCACGGCCCAGGCGGGCCGGGGACCGAGCCGGCGCCAGGCACATCATCGCGCTCGGCGTAACAGCGCGCCCGGCATCTCAGCGCCACATCGTCGTCGCCGGAGTCGGGCGCGCGTCGAGCGGCACGCGTCGAGCGGCACGGTGTCGAGCGGCACGGTGTCGAGCGGCACGGTGGAGTAGGCGTTGGCCGGCTCCAGGCCCTCCATGGCCTCTTCCTCGCCCCGGCGTATCAGCGCGCCCGGTGTATCAGTGCGGCAGTTGTGTCGGTTCGGCGGCTTTGTGGGTGCGGCAGCGCCGCCTGCGACATTGCCATCGCTTGGAGTGTCGCCGTCCACGTGCGTGATCAGAGGAGTTGTAGCGTGACAGCGGTCACAACCAGTGACTTCACGCATACAGGAGGTTACGCATGATCCGTCGACTGCTCCTGGCCGGCGCTGCCTGCGCCGCCGGAATCGTCGTCATGGCGCCGATCGCCGCCTCGGCGGAGACGGCGGCCCCGCGGCAGGCGGCCGCAACCGCACACGCCGGCGACTGGGGTAACGGCGGGTGGGGTCACCACTCGGGTCGCCCCTGGCACGGTGGCTACTGGGGCAGCCCCTACGGCTACTGGAACCGTCCCCTCGGCTACTGGAGCCGCCCGCTCGGCTACTGGACCACTCCCGTGGTCACCACGCCGGTAATCACCGCGCCGGTGGTCACCGCACCGGTGGTCCTGGTGGACAACAGTCTCGCCAGCAGCTGCGGGGCCGCCGATGACGCCGCCGCCACCGTCGCCGCCACGTCCTGCGGCTGACCCACGGTGATCGGGGATCTCGTCAGAGATCCCGCCTGAGGATCGGACGCATCACCCTCGATCGAGCACGGACTCGACGAGGGATTTAAAAACCCCAGGTTGTCAGCAGATTTTGCTGACAACCTGGGGCCAAAGCCGGTCGCGACCCTCAGATCTTCGGATACCGTTCGTAGCCATCCCCTCTCCCTCAGTGATGGCACGAACAATCTTCGATCCGGAGTGCGTGATGAACGGCCACGACAGACCTCGCTCTCCCCGGCGCATCGGGCGAGCCCCCTACGGCCCCGCCCGCACGGCGCAGCCCAAGCAGCCGCCGTACGCGTCCGTCCCCGGGCGGCGCGACACCCTCGGCGGCCGGCCTCATGGCCGATCCGAGCCGGAACCCGAGCCCTCCCCGATAGCGAAGTCCCGACGCCATCGCTCCTTCACGCGGCCGAAGCTGATCCGCGCCGCGATCCTGACCGGAGCTGTGGCCTTGACCGCGGTGGGCGTCTGGGCGAGCAGCGGCGCCTCGGGCCCGGCGCCGGGCCCGCCCCCACCCGCCGGCACAGTGGCCACGACGGCTCCCGGCACCACAGGTCCTGACGGCGCAGTCGAGCCCGACATCACGGCTCCTGACGGCGCAGTCCAGCCCAACGCCACGGCTCCTGAGGGCACGGTCCAGCCCGGCACCGCTCCGTCGAAGCCCGCGCGATCGCCGTCCGAGCACCGCGCCCGCTCGAAGAGGGGCAAGAAGGGCCTGCCGGCGGGAGCCCGCCGGCATCATGGCCCCGCTCACCCGTCAAAGCGCACCCGGCCTCCCACCGATCGCCCCCGCCCGCACGACTCCTGAACCACTGGCGTGACAAGCGCCCGCACCCCCCGCATGCCCCCTGACCGTGGACGCCGCGAGCGACCGTGCACACAGGACTCGCACCCCCGCCTGCATCAGCCCTGCCCCCGAGCGTGACGAGCGGCCCACACACGCAAGCCACCCACCCCCCCGAGTGAGTCCCGACCGTGGACGCCGCGAACGGCTCGCCCGTGCCGCACCCCTGCCCGCGCCCCGACCGTGAGCGCGGCAAGCGGCCGCCCACAAGGCGTCCCCCCGCATGATTCTGATCATGGGCGCGACGCGCGGCTGCGCGCGGCGGCTGCCACCCTCCCCGCGTGAACCCTGACTTTCGCCGCCTCCTCCCCTCACTCCTCCGGCCTGCTCGCAGAGCCGCACTCCCTTCCTGACGCCGCCCGCGATCCCCGCGCCGCCGGGCGGCACGCCGTTCTGGCACGTTCCAGAACGACATTCACGTCGTCCGCCGGACAAAGGCGCGGGTGACCGTGGTGCCCGCCTCACCCAGGACGGCGGCCAGTTCCTCGGTGATGAGAGTCTTCTCGACAGCTACCGTGAGTTCCTCTGTCGCGTACTCGGCCACGACGAGCTCGTGGCCGAGATCTCCACTTCTTCTGATGCGGATGCGCAGCGCCGGCGTCGGGCGTGCGTCCTCGACGGGCTCAAGCCGCCTCAGCGTCGCCGCGCCGAGCTCGTCCATGGGGGCGATCAGCTCGGGAGCGAACTGGCTCTCGTCGACGAAGGCGATGATCCTGTTCTCGCCAAGTGCGTGGTGGATTACCACCGGGGAGCTATGCAGCAAGTGGGCGCGACGGAATTCCACTGATGGTTGCGACGGTGATGACACGAATCATCCACCATATCCTTTCTGTGCAATCACGTCCCCGATCGTTTCGCTGCTCGATGCCAGGAAAGTTTGACGCATCAGCACCCGCTAAGGCGACCGTGCATCCGGAAAATCACCTTTCTTCCCTTTCTGTCTCGGCTTCTGTCTCGGCCGCGCTATTGATCACCTGCATGAGTTCGTCGGCGAGGCGTGCGCACTGTTCAGTTGTATAACCCGCCGGCACGCGGAAGATCAGGCGTTCTCCGGGACCGGTCCGCACATCGGCGATGTCCCATCCGATCCACTGACTGATGGCCAGCGCCTTGACGCTGTCCGGATCCATCTCGAGCCCGGCCGCGAGAGCCTCCAGACGCCACAAATCAGGCATCCTCGACACCCGGCCGCTCAGCACGTCGGTAATCCACTGGGCAGTGAGGCCCTGACCTGTGCTTTCGCTCACCGACCTAAGGGCGAGCGTGCGGATGCTCATTCCCTTGTCCGCCACGTAGTCGCGGATGCAGTCGCTCAGGGGGGTGGGGGGCTGGGGTGTCACGCGCTGCGACGGCATTCGGTTGTCAGCTCCTCGACTCTTTCTGGCCGCGATCACCCCCATCATGCCCGCTAGATCCTGACGACAGGGAGCAAACCCCGACGAAGACGGGGACCAGTTGTGTCAACAAGATGCGTCACAAAAGGCCGGCCCCTACAAGATTTATTCGCGGAAACCTTGCGTTTTCACGTGCGGCCGCGCTCGGCCGGATTAGAGTGCGACCTGCAGTCGGGACGTCAGCAGAATCTGATGATGAAGTTTCCATCGGAGAGGTTCGCAATGGCGGGAAAGCCGCAGATGCACCTTCGGAGCGTGGCGCTCTTGCGCGCCTTGATGGTCGGTCGCAGTGAGAGCGTGGCCGATTTCGCTCGCCGGGCAGCCCTTACCAGGCAGTGCATCGACGGTCTGCTCAAGCGAGGCACATGCCGCCGCACCACGGCGGACGCCATCGCGGCAGCGGCGGGGGTGCGGACTCTCGACCTGTTCCGGCCCTCCGTGTCGTCAAAATCTGCTGACACGAGCGAGGACGCGTAATGGCGTCATGTGTTTCCGGTCCGGGGTCACTCCCGATCCCGGCGGAGACTCTCGCGGCGAGTCCGGCCGGAACCGCCTCGACTGCGGTCCTGCGCATCCCTCCTCGCCGTCGCCGCACCGCCGGCTTACGGGATGCGCATTCGATCCGACAGCAGCACACCTCAGGAAAGGATCGTCTCTTGACGATGAAGAAGGCCCTCCTCACGGGGGCACTCACCACCGCTGCCCTGGTCACTCCCATGGTGGTGGCCGCCGAAGCCGCGAGCGCGGCGAGCACCGCCTCGCAGGCCTCAGGCAGCGTTGTCCGTCCGGTCGACACCGCCAGACACGTTCCGGCGCCGCGCTCGGACATCCGCGTCCACCAGTTCATCCTCAAGGGCAAGACGTACATCCTCCCCAGCTGCCAGTACGTCGTCAACGGCGGGGTCCTCGTCTCGCCGTCCTGCGGGGCCGGGCTGACCCGGCCGGTGTACGTCCTGTCCGGCCGCACCTATGCCCTGCCGGGCGTCTGGCGCGACCAGATCGTCACCGGCCTGCCCGGCCGCTGGTACGGCCTCCCCGGCTACGAGCTCGGCACCGGCGTCCACGAGTACGTCGTCGGCACCCAGACCTACGTGCTCCCCAGCTGCCAGTCCGTGGTCAACGGCGGGATCTACGTCTCGCCGTCCTGCGGGGCTGGGATGACCACGCCGGTCTACGTCGTCGAGGACCGCTACGTCCCGCTGCCCGGCAGCTGGGGCTGCGACACGACCCTCGGCCTGCCCGGCCGCTGGTACGGCCTGCCCGGCCGCGGCTACTGGAACCCGGGCCACAACTGGGGCGGCAACCACTGGGGCGGCCACTGGGGCCGTGGCACCTGGGGCGGCTGGGGCAACGGCAACCACGGCGGCCCCGGCGGCTGGGGCAACGGCAACCACGGTGGTCCGCGGGGCGGCTCGAACAGCGGCGGTCCGCGGGGCGGCTCGAACCACTTCGGTCCGGGCGGCTTCGGCAGCCACTTCGGCTCTTCCAGCCACGGCGGGGGCCGGTAGCTGGGGCGGCCACGGCGCCGGGCGGCGCGGCTAACCGCTCGCCCTGGTGTCAGCCGGCGCGGTGAACCGACATCCCACCGCGCCGGCGACGACAGCACCGAAATGCTCTCGGCGATGCGCGCCACCGCCGAGAAAGACGAGGGACGTGGGGGTTACTAGTGGACGTCCCTCGTCCGGTTCGCGGCGGAGTTGCCATCTGGAGCACCGGATGATCGTTTCCATTCGCGCCCCGCTACCTGGGGCAGGGTCGCGGATGGAAACGCGCCGCGAGAGAGCGGCTGCGACCGGCATCGTCGCAGCCGCTCTCCTTGTTTCGTCTCACCTCCTGGACCGCACCCGCGTCCCGATTCCGACATCCCGCGACACGACAGAAGCAAGGCGGTGTGCGCGGTCGGGCTTCGCCCGGGGACGAATGCCGGTGCGGCCTCCGACGAAGGGAACCCCTCCGATGACTTTGGACTGGTGCATCGAGGTGGCACTGCTCAGCCTGCTCGCGTTCTCGTCCTGGCCCCCGCCCCGAGCCCACCTGATCCTGCGGCAGCCACGCCTGCTCAGCGACATGGTCGAAGCCGAATTCGACCAGCACACGCGCCTGTACGTTGTGACGCACGTCCGCGCCGGAGGATCCACCACCACCACACCGCTCGTCGCGAACTGGCACCAGATCGCGACGTACGCCGCGCAGTGCTCCAGCGAGATCGGCACTCTCTATGTGTGCGTGCTGCACGGCGTGCAGAAGTGGTACTGGCAGTGGGGCCTCATGACCGACGCACCCGCCGACGCGGCCCGGAACAGGCGGGACGGGCGCCTGCGGCACACGAAGCCGTATGACTGCCGGCAGCGGATCGACGCGGTGCTGGAAGCACTGGAAGATCGGCGCACGCCGTCGCCCTGCCGCTTCCGCCGTCGCCCCAGAACCACCAGCTGAGCCCCCCACCGGCTGGGAAATCCCACCGGCGAAGACCCGAGCACGACAGGCCCCGCACGGCACGCCCCGCACGACAGGCCCCGCACGACAGGCCCCGCACGACAGGCCCCGCACGACAGGCCCCGCACGACAGGCCCCGCACGACAGGCCCCGCACGACAGGCCCCGCACGACAGGCCCCGCACGACAGGCCCGGCATGACGGGCCAAACCGACTCGCACGCACCCCCGGTTGGAGCACCACCCGCACCCACCGCCCGGCCGGGCCGCCACGCGCACGAGCCACCAGGCCCGGCCTCCACGCGTACGAACCACCGGGCCTGAGTGTCACCCGCACGTGCCGCCGGGCACCGGGCCGGTCGGCGGCGACTGCGGGGTGGAGGCGGAGCCGGTGTAGGGGGCACCGCCGTCTATATCCACATCGACCTCGACGTACTCGACCCCGAGGAGTTCGGGTCGCTCAGCTACCCGGAGGCGGGCGGCCTGTCCGTCGCGACGCTGCGAGACGCCGTACGCGCGCTGACGGCCCGCTTTCCCCTGGCCGGTTCGGGGATCACCGAGTATGCCCCTCGGCGTGAGGAGGACCGGGCCGTCCTCGCCTCGCTCGTCCCCGCCCTGCTCGCCGACGCCACCACTGAGTGATCGCGGACCACTGAGTGAGCGCGGGCGTCACCGGCGGAGCAGGGCCGCGACCGCGCCGGTCGTCGCCGGGTGCCGGGTGAGCAGGGCCCGCACCTCGCCGTGCTCCGAACGGTGCTCCGAACGGTGCTCCGAACCCCGCTCCGCACCGTGTTCCGAACCCGGCTCCGGCCCGGCGCTCCCCCACTCCGCCGTACAGCCGAGCAGCGCGGCCATGGCGTCGCACGCCTGCGGATGCCGGGTGAGCAGCGCGGGCACCGGACCTCTCGGCGCGGGCGCTGTCCGGGGCTTCCGGGCCGGCGCGGCCGGCCGTTCCCAGGGCGGGGTCCAGGCGTCCAGCTCGGCCAGCGTGCCGGGGAAGGTCCGCCCGGCCTCGCGGACGAGCACGGGGACCAGCTCCGGCGCGTGCCTGCGCAACGTGGTGATCAGCTTCGGCAGCCACGGCAGCAGGACGGGGTCGGGCAGCCGCGCGAACGCCTTCGAGAGCGCCTCGACCACGAACGGCGCGAGGCCGGGGACGGGTTCGAGCGCCTGGACGAACCCGCTCACATAGAGCGGATAGGCCGGGACGACGAGCGGGTTGGCCAGCAGCTCGTCGCAGCGGGCGCGCAGCTCCTCCCGGGTGAGCAGGCCGAGCTGCGTCTGCGCCGCCCACAGCAGCGCGACCTTGGCCGGGGCTCGCGGGTGCGACTGCCGTACGGCGAGTTCGAGCTGGGCGCGGTCGCAGCCCAGCGACAGCGCGAGGCTCTCCAGTGTGAACAGGAAGCCGAGCATCGCGCCGACCTGGCGCACGCCCGTGTCGTCGTCGGCGAAGGCGGTGGGCAGCAGCGTGCAGTAGTGGGCGTATCCGGCCGTGACGAAGTCCTCGCACCAGGCGGGCAGCTCGGGTTCGCTCGACCGGTAGTAGGTCAGCAGCCGCCTGATCCGGCGCAGCACCTCGGGTGCGTCGTCCACCGTGCGTTCGGCGGCCAGCAGCTCGACGGCGCGGGTGCCGAGCTCGCCGGCGAGGCGGCGGCCGCCCAGGTAGAGGATGGCGTCCTCGACGGCCACGAGTGCGACCCCCGCCGTGGCCTGGGGGTCCCACGCCGTGCGGCGCAGCCGCTGCTCCAGCACCTGTTCGACCGTGACGCCCTCGTAGCCCAGTTCGATGATCTCCCGCTGGTGCTTGCCGAGCGCGACGTCCCAGCTCTCCTGGATCGGACGCTCGCCGAGGCGGCGTGCCCCCATGATCGGCCGGACCGCGCCCTCGGGCAGCAGGTAACGCAGCGTCCACAGCAGATCGGAGCACGGCTCCAGCTCGGGATCCGCTTTGAGGTCGAGCAGCACCCGGTGCTGGGTGCGCCTGGTCAGGTCGAGCCCGAGAGGCTCCAGCCGGTCGTACACGTCGCGGACCAGCGGGGGCAGCGCCTCGTAGCCGACCATCCCGATCTTGTCGCCGCCCAGGAGGATCTCGCACAGGCGGCGGACGTCCCGGCGGCCCGGCACGGCGTCCTTCTCGATGCAGGTGACGGCCGCGTCGGCGAAGTCGTACGGCGTGGGCCTGGCCCGCCCACGCAACCCCGCCAGCAGGATCGACGTCTCGAACACGGCGATGGCGTCGGCCGTGCTGGCCAGATAGCCGTTGCGGCGGGCCAGCCGCACGATGTCGACGCACCATCCGCGCAGTTCGTCCTCATCCAGGCCGTCGAGCGCTGGCGGGCCGGCGAGGAATCCCGACAGCCGGTCGTCCACCGGCTCGGCGACGGCCGGTGTGGCCGTGGCCGAGCCGGTTTTGGCGGCTCCCGCACCGGTTCCCGTACCGGCTCTCGCAGCGGCTCTGACACCGGACTTGGCGGCCTGGGTGGTTTTGCCGGCCCGTTTCCCCGGCCCGTCCTGCTGCCCGGCCAGCCGGTGGGGCGTGAGGCCGCCGCGCTTGACCGCCTTGGCCCAGGTGGCGGCGGCGATGGACACCGAGCCTTGGGCCAGGCCGAACTGCGCCTCGATCGCGGAGTGGCTGGAGGGGATCAGCCCGTAGAGCCAGCGCGTGCCCGTACGCGGACCGATCTCGTACGGCACCGCCTCGGAGCGCAGGCCGAACTCGGCGACGTCGCTGACGGCGTGGAAGGCCCCGCACACGTACAAGCAGTCGGCGGGGTCGGCACCCGACGCGGCGAGGTGCTCGCGGATCCGCGTCCACATGTAGCGCTCGCGTTCCTCGTCGACGGCCACACGCCCGTCCCCGTCGGGCCGCAGCCGCCGGAACAGGCTGCCGACCAGCGCCATCGCCTGACGGTAGGTGGCGTAGTCGGCCCCGGTCAGCGTCTGCTCGACGTACTGGTCCCACCACTCCGACCAGTGCCGCACCTTGCCGTGGTGCAGCAGGTGCCTTTCCAGCTCGGCGAAGCGCGGCCGCAGGTCACCGATCTCGACGCCCACGGCGTCGCCGTGCAGCGCCGCCTCGTCGCCCTGCCCGTCTCCGGCCTCACCGGGCTCCTGCTGGGGAGCCGAACCGTCGCCTTCCTTGGGCAGCCATTGGAAGACGTGGTCCACCGAGCGGTCGACCAGCACGATCTCGACGCCGGGGGTGTCGAGCGCGTACGCGATGGCCTGATACTCCGCCGACGCTTCGGTGACCGGCGCGATCACGCTGAGCGGCCCGGAGCCGGGCGGGAATCCGTCGAGATCGGTCGCGAACGCCTGCAACGCCACCGGCAGCCGGCAGTTGCGCAGCTCGTCGAGCAGCGGACGCAGGTCTTCGCACAGCTCCAGGTAGACGACCTTGGGCCGCTTGTCGCGCAGCCTCCGGGTCATGGCCAGGGCGGAGGCCGGTGAGTGGTGGCAGACCGGGAAGATCTCCAGCTCCTCGCGCAGCATGCGGTCGACGTCGTCGACCATGCCGGACAGGATGCCCGCCAGCGTCCGGGCAGGCGGCGCGTCCCCGCCACCCGAGAAGGCCGCGGCGGCGTCGAGGAGCTGCTCCCGAAGGGCGTCGAAGGTGCTCATGACAGCGTCGAGATCGCCTGGCGGCCACCGTCGAGGAACCGTGTCCACTCCCCGCCGTCGTTCTTGCTGCGGGGTTCGACCACGCCGTGCCAATACTTGTTGAGGATGGCCAGGTCCTCCGGAGAGCGCCTGGCCAGCGAGCCCACCAGGGCACCCGCCAGCGTCTCGGCGCGCAGCGTCCGGTCGCCGAAGAAGTGGCTGTGCAGGATGGCGTCCTCCAGCACGCCGATCTGCTCGGCGGTGGACAGGGCCGACTCCAGCTTCTCGTCCTCGCTCGTGGCCGACGCCGCCGCGGCGCGCAGGTCGGCGAAGCTCTGCAGCAGGATGTCCAGGAGCGAGGGCGGCACGTCCAGCTCGATGCGGTGCCGGCGCAGCAGTTCGGTGGTGCGGAAGCGGACGATCTCCGCCTCGCTGGTCTTGCTCGTCACCACCGGGATGCGGACGAAGTTGAAACGCCGTTTCAACGCCGAGGACAGGTCGTTGACGCCACGGTCGCGGCTGTTGGCGGTGGCGATGATCGAGAACCCGGGCCTGGCGAACACCGTGTTGTCGGTGTCCAGCTCGGGGATCGAGACGTACTTCTCCGACAGGATCGAGATCAGGGCGTCCTGCACGTCGCTGGTGGCGCGGGTCAGCTCCTCGAACCGGCCGATCATGCCCTGCTCCATGGCCGTCATGATCGGCGAGGGGATCATCGACTCGCGGGACTGGCCCTTGGCGATCACCATCGAGACGTTCCACGAATACTTGATGTGGTCTTCGGTGGTGCCCGCCGTTCCCTGCACCACCAGGGTGGAGTCGCGGCAGATGGCGGCCGACAGCAGCTCGGCCAGCCAGCTCTTGCCGGTGCCCGGGTCGCCGATCAGCAGCAGGCCGCGGTCGGAGGCGAGCGTCACGATGCTGCGCTCGACGAAGCCCCGGTCGCCGAACCACTTCTGCGGGATCTCACGGTCCAGGCCGTCCGACCGCTCGCTGCCGAGCACGAACAGCCGCACCATTCGGGGGCTGAGCCGCCAGGAGAACGGCTTGGGGCCGTCGTCGATCGACTCCAGCCAGTCGAGCTCCTCGGCGTACTTCACCTCGGCGGGCGCGCGGAGCATCTCGTTGGTCATGTGAGGGGGTCTCCTAGGCGAGGAAGTTCTTGAGTTCGAACACGAGCTTGCGGATGTGGCCCGAGATCACCGGCGTGCCCAGGTCTTTGAGCTTCTGCCGGAACCACGGGTTGACGCTCTGCTGGCCGCCGCTGTCCACCGAGCCCACCGGGATGAGCCGTACGCCGGACCGGTGCAGCGCCTCCATCCCGGCGAAGACGGCGGGACTGTTCCATTCGTAGAAGTCCGAGATCCACACGACCACCGTGTTGCGGGGGTCGGCGACCTTCGGCTGGGCGAGTGCCAGGGCGGCGGTGCCGTCCGTGCCGCCGCCGAGCTGGGTGCGCAGCAGCACCTCGAACGGATCGTGCACCCACGGGGTGAGGTCGAGCGCGCGGGTGTCGTACGCCACCAGGTGCACGTCGACCTTGGGCAGCCCGGCGAAGATGGACGCCAGGATGGTGCAGTTGACCATCGCGTCGACCATCGAACCCGACTGGTCGACCACCACGATCATCCTGGCCGGCGTCGTACGCCTCGCGGTGCGCCGGTAGTAGAGCCGGTCGACGTAGAGCCGCTGGTCTTCGGGGCTGTAGTTGGTGAGGTTCTTCCAGATCGTGCGGTCGAGGTCCAGGTTGCGGAACACCCGCTTCGGCGGCACCGACCGGTCGATCGCGCCCACGCTGGCCTTCTCGACCTGGGTGCGCAGCACTTCGGCGACCTCGTCGACGAACCTGCGGATCAGCGCCTTGGCGTTGGCCAGCGCCACCCCCGACAGGTTGGCCTTGTCGCGCAGCAACTGCTCGACCAGCGACATGCTGGGCGTGAGCTGCCGCGCCAGGGCCGGATCGGCCAGGACCTCGCGCAGCCGCATGCGGCTGACAAGTTCGGCCTCGATGCCGGCCAGCGCCTTGGCCAGGTCGTCGTCGCCGATCCTGAACCCGGCACCCGGCCCGTGCCCCGCCGTGGGCCCGGCCCCCGGACCGCTCTCGGCCTCCGCTCCCGAGTCGCCGCCCGCCGCTCCCGGCGCGGTGCCTGGCCCTGCGCCCGGTCCGGCGCCTGATCCCGGTCCGGGCGCCTGCCCCGCGCACAGGGCCTGCTTGAGCCAGGCGGCGTCCTTCTGCCAGGTCGCGAGCCGGGTGGCGCTGACGTCACCCGAACCGGTGGCGAAGACGTTGAGCAGCAGCTTCGACACCAGCGCCGCCCGGCGCACCTCGCCGCCCGGCACGTGCTCGCCCGGCGTGAGCAGGGTCTCGAACTCGGCGGCCAGTTCGGGGAAGCGCTGCACCAGCGAGTCGACCGAAACGGCCGGGTCGAGCAACCCGGCGGGCAGGCCCAGGTCGCCGACGACCGCGACGTTGGCGGTCTCGAGCGCGGGCTGCTCGTCGTGGTCGAACAGCCGCGCGAGCAGCCGCCAGTAGAGCACCTGACGCCGGTTGCGCTCGGCGCCCGTCAAACCGCCTTCGCCTGCCACGGAGATGCCGCCGCTCGTCAGGTCGCTTTCCCCGGCGGTGGGGACGCCGGTCGCAGAGCCGCTGGTCGCGGGGACGCCAGTCGCGGAGACGCCTGCGGCGGGGATGTCGCTCGTGGAGCTGCCGGCGCTCGGCAGTCCCTCTTCACCGGCCGTGGGGACGCCGGTCGTGAGGGCACCGGCTGCGGGGATGCCGGTCGTGGGGGTGTCGTCGCTCATCGTCGCAGCAACCGTCCGGCTCGTTCCTGCAGTACGGCGACCGCGTCGGCGGCCCTGGCCTCGGCCTTGGCCGCCTTGGGGTCGGTGGGGCCGAGCGCCCAGTCGCCGGTGGCGACCACGACCGCCTCGCGCTTGACCTTGGCCTGTACGGCGACCGGCTGCAGCGTCCATCGGCCGCCGTCCCACCGCATGAGTCCCACGCACACCGACGAGGCCGCCACCAGCTTGGGCGTGAGCGGGCCGCAGTCGGGCAGCCGTTCCGTGTCCACGGCGAGCAGGGTGCCGTCCAGGTCGAAGGAGCCGTCCTTGGTGACCTTGTAGCCCTCCACCAGCACGGGTTCGGCGATCCGTACGGGAACGCGATCGAGGGGCGGCACCGCCGGGGCGAGCGCGCCGGGCAGGCACAGCCGGGCGGTCGCCAACGGGTCGGCGGGCTTGCTCACGAAGGCGCGGTCGTCGTGCCAGACGAGGTCGCCGCTGTCGAGCAGGGGCACGTCGGCGATCTCGATGCTGCGGCGGTCGGCCAGCGCGGCCAGCAGCACCTTGTGGCGCTGCGGCAGCTTCCACAGCGCGGTCCCGACGATGGTGTCGACCTTCGCGGCCGTGACCGAGGTGCGCACAAGCCGGGGCGTGCCGCCGTCGGCGGGCTCCAGAACGGCGTGCACCTGGAACTGTACGGCGGTGCCGTGCTCGTGCACGTCGACGCCGAGCACCAGCAGCCGTCCCGACACCATGGCGGCGGGCCCGGGTTCACCGGTCGGCTCTCCGGTCAGCACGCCGTCCTGCGACAGCAGCAGGGCGCGGGTCCACAGATCCGCCCAGCGCCGCACCGGCAGGTGCTCCGCGGAGCCGATCGGGCAGGAGGCGCGCAGCTCGGCGGCGAAGCCGTCGATCAGCACCGCGAGCCTGCGCAGACCCGGCGCGGCGAGCAGGGCCTCGATGACCTGGTCAGCCGCGGAGACGAGGTCGTGGTCGACGCCGCGCCAGCCGGTGATGGCCAGCTCGCGCAGCCAGGACCGGACGCCGCCGAGCACGTTCCCGGCAGGCTGAGCGGCCGGCCGACCAGCCGGTTGAGCGACCTGTTGACCGGCCGGTTGCGCGGCAGGCTGAGCGGCAGGCTGAGCGGCCGACTCGCTGGCGGGTGGCGCGACAGGCTGAGCGGCCGGTTGCGCAGCCGGCTCAGCGGCCTGCCGACCGGCCGGTTGCGTGGACGGCTCAGCGGCCGGCCGACCAGCCGGTTGGGCGCCGGAGTCGCTCGCCGCCTCAGGGATGCCGGGCGTCGGCGGCCATTCCGCTCGCTCCCGTCCTAGGGCCGTGTCCAGGCTTTCGAGCAGGGCGTCGTGTACGGCGCCGGACAACGCGACCCGGCCGCCCGCCAGCGCCGTCAGGTGCTCCTGCGTGATCGAACCGGACACGACCGCGTCGACGGCATCCGCCAGCCGGTCGCCGAGAGGCGTGGCGGCGAACGCCGCGGCCAGCGCGGCCACCGCTTCGGCGCGCTCGTCGGCGAGCCGGGCCAGGCCGTGCACCAGGGCGTCGTCGAAGCCGTCGAGCAGCGCGAGCGCCTCCTCCGTCCCCTCACCGGCGTTTCCCTGGTCGCCGCCGAGCAGGGCGGCGAGCTGTACGGCGAGCATCAGCCCACCGTCCCCGTGGCCGGGAACCAGTGCAGCTCCGGGATCGGCAGGGTCGTGCCGGGCACCTCCAGATAGGCAAGGTGGCGCAGGAACCGGCTGAACACGACCGCGGCGGGGGCGGGCTCGTGGACGCCGCCCAGGCAGTCGGCCAGATCCGCGCCCTCGGGGACCTCGACCCGCAGATAACGGGACACCCGGTCGGCGCCGTACTGCACGACGGCCTCGGCGACCAGGGCCCGCAGGTGTTTGCACGGCGAGCCGTACAGGCCGCCGCAGGGGCGGTTGTTGTTGGTGCTGCAGTTGTAGTTGTGGGTGCCGGCGGCGATGGAGGAGACGTAGACCCGGCCGATGTCCGAGCCGCTCGACACCACGCCCTGCAGCCTGCCGTCCGCCAGCTCGACGAAGGGGACCTTCGCCAGCTTGCGAGGCTGGACCTGCGGCACCACCCGCAGCCTGCTGTGTCGCGCCCACTCGGCGGCATTGTTGGGGGAGCCGTTGGGGGAACGGTCTGTCATGATCCGGAACGTAGCCGAGCCCTACGACATTTAGCCGCGCACGTGGGGCTGCCAGGCATTATGCGGTCACGTACGTGTCCGGGCCGGTCCATCCACGTACGGCTCCCGCACCGGCCGGCGGCCCTGACCTGCTCGGGCCGGACGAATCGACCTCGTCGCCGCCGTACGCAGAGGGCATGCTGCTTCGGCATTCGTCTTGACATATCTGGTCAATTCCAGAAAGATCCATCTGTCGATTACTGTCCCGGTCGCGATGCCGAGAGGTCGCCTTGCGGTTGCCCCGTGTGAGAACCCAGCACCGCCCCCACCGGTACGGCAACGACCGGATCCGGATCGGCGGCACCACCCGGGAGATCAACGACCCGGAAGGGCACGTCTGGGCGGCTCTGAACGCGATGGACGGCACCAGGACTCCGCAGGAGGTCGTCGCCCGCCTGCGCCGTGCGTACCCTCGGCTCACGGAGGCCGAGGCGACCGGCATCGTCGATCGCCTGCTCACCTCCGGATATGTGGAGGACGCCGCCGGCTCGCGGCCCGAGGAGCTCAGCCCGCGGGAGCTGGAACGCTACTCGCGTAACGCGGCGTTCTTCCACGGCAGCGGCCTCGCGCCACGCGATCACGGCTGGGATGCCCAGGTGCGCCTCAAACGCTCGCGCGTGCTCGTTCTCGGGCTCGGCGGCACCGGCAGCCACACGGCCTGGGCACTCGCCGCGTGCGGCGTCGGCGCGATCCACTGCGTGGACCGCGACCTGGTCGAGCTGTCCAACCTGACGAGGCAGGCCCTCTATCGGGAGGCCGACATCGGCAGTCCCAAGGTGGACGTGGCCGTCGCCCGGCTGGCCGAGGTCAACTCCTCCGTCCGCGTCACCGGTGAGACCCGCGCGGTCGAATGCGAGGAGGACATGCTCGACCTCGTACACGGGTTCGACGCGGTGGCGATGTGCGCCGACGAACCGGCAGGCCGGGGCGGCATCCGCATCTGGGTCAACCGGGCCTGCCTGACGGAGAAGATCCCGTGGGCGCTCGGCGGTTACAACGGCCCGCTGGTGAGCGTGGCGGCGTTCACACCCGAGGGCCCGTGCTACGAGTGCCTGACCGCGAGCGTCGACGCCCCGCTCGCGCCGGGAATCCCCCTCGACCTCGGCGGGCCGGACGTCATCGCGCCCTCCGCCGGGGTCTCGGGTCACCTGACCGCCCAGGCGGTCATCGCGTTCCTGACCGGGATGCCCACGACCTCGGGGAGCTACGTCACGGGCGTCAACCTCGTCGCGCCGGACCAGCACGTTTACACACGCCATCCGGCGGCGCCCGACTGCCCGGCCTGCGCGCCGGACGCGCTCCGCACGGGCCCCCTCGGCGCCGGGCCCCTCGGCAGCATGATCGGGTGACCCGGCCCCAGGCGGCCGGTGCGGACAACCGGCCGCCGACAAGGCGGGCACGCCTCGGCCGGGCGCGCCGTGCCACCCCGGCCGGTTCAGGGACCGCGCCCGATCAGGGGACCACGCCCGATCAGGCGACCGCGCCCGATCAGGCGACCGCGCCCGATCAGGGGACCGCGCCCGATCAGGGGACCGCGCCCGATCAGGGGGCCACGTCGCCCGGCCGATCACCCGAGCGGCGTCCCCGATCGGACGACCGCGCCCCGGATCAAGCGGGCCGCGCGATCCGGCCGGTCAGGCGCACTCACGATCAGATGACCGAGCGCATGGTCAGGCGAGCGGGATGGCCGCCCCGCGTTCGGACTCGGGGCGCGGGCCGTGGATGCGCCGCTCGCTCTCCTCGATCGGCACGTCGTTGATGCTCGCCTCCCTGCGGCTCATCAGGCCGTCTGCGGTGAACTCCCACAACTCGTTGCCGTAGCTGCGCCACCACCGGCCCTCGGCGTCGTGCCACTCGTACTGGAACCGTACGGCGATGCGGTCGCCGCCGAAGGTCCACAGGTCCTTGCGCAGGGCGTAGTCACGCTCGCGCTCCCACTTGCGGCGCAGGAAGGCGACGATCTCCTCTCGCCCGGTCAGGAACTCCGAGCGGTTGCGCCACACCGAGTCCTCCGTGTACGCGAGCGCGACGCGTTCGGGATCTCTGGTGTTCCAGGCGTCCTCGGCGGCCTGCACCTTCTGCCTGGCGGTCTCCTCGGTGAACGGCGGAAGCGGGGGACGTGTGCTCATCAGGCTCTCCTTCCCAAGCTGGAGAACGATCGTTCTCCATACGTATCCTAGAGAACGACCGTTTTCGCGGGCGAGGAGGGGGTCGGTGGCACCACAGAGCGCGGGCACCGCTCGGGGCGGGTCGGCGGACACCCAAGGCACGGACACCGCTCGCGGCGGTCCGGTGCACGACCGAGGCACGGACCCCGCTCGGGGCGGGTCGAAGGTCGTACGGCACGCGGACGCCGGCCGGGGCGGGTCGGGGGACACCGATGGCACGGGCACCGCTCGGCGCGGGCGGATCGACGGCGACGAGGCGCGCCGCCGCATCCTCGACGCCGCCGAGCGGCTGTTCTACGCCCAGGGCATCCAGGCCGTGGGCATGGACCAGATCCGCGACGCGGCCGGGGTCTCGCTCAAGCGGCTCTACCAGAGCTACCCCTCGAAGGACGCGCTGGTGGAGGCCTACCTGGAGCATCGCGACCGGCGGTGGACGCGGTCCCTGGACGAGCACGTCGCCCGCGCCGCCGCACCCGGCGACCGGGTGACGGCCGTCTTCGGCTTCCTCGCCGAGTGGTTCGGCACGGCGGACTTCCGCGGCTGCTCGTTCATCAACGCCTTCGGCGAGCTCGGCCCGACGTCACCGCCCGTCGCCGCGGCGGCGCGGGCGCACAAGAACGGGCTGCGGGAACGGCTCGGCACGCTCGCGGCGGAGGCGGGCGCCGCCGATCCGGACGCGCTCGCCGACCAGCTCCTGCTGCTGGTGGAGGGGGCCATCGTCGCCGCCGCCATGGGCACGGCCACCGGCCCCGCCGAGCGGGCCCGGTCCGCGGCGCTTGCCCTGCTGTCGGCGGCCCGCCGACCGGCCCCATCCCGCCGCTGACCTGTCCCGCGGCTGACCCGTCCCGCGGCCGACCCGTCCCGTATCCGCCCCCTGCCCGCCTCCGGGTCTCGCAGCCGGCCGCGTACGGCCCGTGCCCGGAAAACGGCGCGGAGGACTACAGGTCGGAGGACTACAGGGAGGCGTCGCCGTGGCCGGAGGTGGTCGCCTCGGGCGTTCGGTTCGTCTCGCCGTGCGCCTGCTGGGGCAGGAGGACCCGGGCGAGACGCGGCGCGGGGTCCGGCGCCGCCCGGGGGAGGCGGATGGTGAAGGCGGCCCCGGCTCCCGGCCGCCCGTCCACCTCGATCGTGCCGCCGTGGGCGTCCATCACCTCGCTCACGAGGGCCAGGCCGATGCCGAGACCTCCGGCGTGGGGCAATCCGGCATGCCTGCCGAACAGGCGCTCGCCGTCACGCGGGTCCAGACCCACGCCGTCGTCCCGGACGCTGAGCCGTACGGTCTGTTCCTCCGAAGACACGGTCACCTTGATGTGGCCGCCCGCCGAGGTGTGGCGGAGCGCGTTGTCGAGGAGCGCGGAGATCACCCGGCGCAGCGCGGACGGCGCTCCGCGCACGACATGGTCACCCGGACCCCGCCGCACGTCGATCGTCACCCCGCGCTGCCCGGCGCGGGCCGCCTCGGCGTCGGCCGACTCCTCGGCCAGCGCGCCCAGGTCCACCGGCTCGAACGGCCGGCGGCGCTGCCTGAGCTGGGCCGACAGCAACAGGTCGTCGATCACCTCGCCGAGTTGCCCGATGCCGGTGACCAGCCGGTCGACGTCGCCTGCGACGAGATCGGGATCGGGCTCGCGCCGCAGGCGCCGGGCGGCGAGCTGCGCGCGGACGTGCAGCCGGGCCAGCGGGCTGCGCAGCTCGTGACTGACGTCGGCGGTGAACCGGCGCTGCCGGTCGAGTGCCTCGCCCAGCGGCGCGATCGCCCGGCGGGCGAGGACCTGGCCGATCAGCAACGCCGCCAGCAGAGCCGCGATCTCGGCCGCGCAGAGCGTGCGCAGCAGCCGCTCCCGCTCGGTGACGGGGTAGTACAGGTCCATCACCGCCTGCTGCAGCGCGTCGCCGCGCCACTGCGTACGGACCAGGTAGGTCGCGCCGCCGATCTCCGCGACCTCGACCCGGGTGCGGCCGTCGGCGGCGACCCGGTCGAGCTCCTCGCGCACCGGCAGGTTCTCCGGCGCCCCCGGGGTGCTCCGCAGGGTGCCCGCCCGGAGCTCGAACAGCCATACGCAGGGCGGCGGGTGGTCCATCGGGGCCGACATCGCGGCCACGGCCAGATCACGCCGGGCGGTGGCGTCCTGCTCGTCCACCACCACGCAGTAGACCAGCGTGCCCAGGAGGGCGATCGCCAGCGAGAACACGGCCGCCACCTGCGCGGTGATCCGGCGGCGTGTCCGGGTCAGCAGGCGCCGCTCGGGGTCGTAGGACCGCAGGGCCGTCACAGCTCACCCAGGCGATACCCCACGCCCCGCACCGTACGGACGACGTTGTGCCCCAGTTTGGCGCGCAGGTAGTAGACGTAGGTGTCCACGATGGCCTCGGTCCTGGCGCCGTCGAAGATCCGCTGCCGCAGCGACGTACGCGTGTGCACCTGCCGGGGGCGGGCCGCCAGCGCGTGGAGCAGCCGGCACTCCCGGCCGGACAGCGGCACCTGCTCGCCGGACGGCAGCCGTACGGTGCAGGACGCGGAGTCGAGCCAGCCGTCGCCGAGCGGCAGCAGCGCGGCCTGGTCCAGGTTTCTGCGGTGCAGGGCGCGCACCCTGGCCAGCAGCTCCTCGATCTCGAACGGCTTGACCAGATAGTCTTCGGCGCCCGCGTCGAGTCCGGTGACCCGGTCGGCGAGGGCGCCGAAGGCGGTGAGCATCAGCACCGGAGCGGTGACGGCCTGCTTGCGCAGCCGCCGCAGCAGATCGAGCCCGTCGACCACTGGCAGCCCACGGTCGATGATCATCACGTCGTAGCCGCGGCTCAGCGCCAGATGCAGGCCCCGCTGGCCCTCCAGCGCCAGGTCGACCGTGTAGCCCTGGTCGGCGAACACCTCGACCAGCATGTCTCCCAGCTCGCGGTCGTCCTCCACGAGCAGCAGGCGCATGGAGCGCGGTTCGGATGTCCCCGATATCCGTGCCACCGGACCACCGTGGCACCACAATTGGGAAATTTCCAGACTTCGGAACGCCTTCCCCGGAAACCTCCCTCCGTGTTCTGCGAATGTCCGAATTCACACATGAAATTAGTTGAAACCGGTTTCGCCGGCCGCCGCGCCCACCGGGGTCGCGCTCCCCGTGGTCGCCGCGCCTGCCCGCTCGTGGCGCTCCGGCAGCGCGAGCTTGTACAGGGGCATGGCCCCCGCGGTGGTGAGCACCGCCACGAGGACGAGCATGGCGAAGAGCTCCTGCGTGATCATGCCCTGTGCCAGGCCGATGTTGATGAAGATGAGGATCATCAGTCCGCGGGCGTTCATCATCGCGCCCATGGCCCAGGATTCACGCCAGCCGAATCCCAACGCCCGCGTCGCCAGCGAACAGCCGAAATACTTCCCGGAGAAGGCCAGGGCCAGAATAAGCGCGAACGTCAGGAGCGCGGAGCTTCCGGCGATGCCGCCGAGATGGGTGTTCAGCCCCGAGAACGCGAAGAAGACGGGCAGCAGCAGGGTCGATACGACGTCCATCATCCGGCCGTGCAGAGCGGCGCGGAACGCCGGATCGCGCGGCATCGACAACCCGGCGATGAAGCCGCCGAAGACCGAGTAGACGCCGATCGCGTCGGTGATCCATCCGGCCGTGAGCGGCACCAGCACGATCACGTACACGGCTCCGGCGCTGAGGCTCCCGGTGCGCGCGACGCGGCGGCCGAGGGGGCGCAGCAGCGGGGCCACCACCCCGAGCATCACCACCGCGAACAGCGCCGCCAGGGCGATGGTGCGCAGCGTGTCACCGGTGCCGCCGCCCAGGTGCACCGCCGACAGCGCCGCGAGCAGGCACCACGCCGCGGCGTCGTCGATCGAGGCGGCCAGCAGGGCGACCCTGCCGATACGGGAGTTCTGCAGCCCGCGCTCGTACAGGATCCTGGCGAGCATGGGGAACGCGGTCAGCGACAGCGCTCCCCCGAGGAACAGGGCGAACTCGATCCGGCCGACGTCCGGGCGGGAGAGGCTGTCCCACAGGGCGAGACCGGCGGCGCCGCCGAGCACCACCGGAGAGAGGATGCCCGCCGCCGCGAGCACGCCCGCCTTGCGCAGCTCGCCCGGCTCCCGGGCGTCGTGGTCGATCCCCGCCCCGACCAGGAACATGTACAACGTCAGGCCGAGGGTGCTGAGCACGTACAGGACCGGCCTGACCTCGTCGGGGAACAGTGCCTCCTGCGCGTCGGGAAACACCGCGCCGAGCAGCGTCGGCCCGAGCAGGACGCCGGCGACCATCTCGCCGACAACACGCGGCTGCAGCACCATGTTGGCCAGCCGGCCGCACACCGCGGCGGTCAGCAGGATGACGGCCAGGGCAGGCAGCACCCTGAGGACCAGCTCCAGGTTGGGATCGACCGCTTGGGCCTGCTCGGCAAGGGCGGCGAGGGCGGGGGGAGAATCAGGGGCGGAAACGGAGAGAAGGGCCGGAACGGGCATGGCAAGTGCCTCCGCTCGTGGTCGGAACCTGTGACTCGTTCGGAACCTGTGACTCGTTCGGGGCCTGAAATCGGCGGGCCGGAGCCGGAGATCCGGCGGGGCCTGAGATCTTGACCGGAGCCGGAGATCGGCGGGTCGTCTACGTGCCCTCGGTACGGGCGTGGCCGGAGAAGTGGCGCTCGCACAGCCGCAGCCGCCGCGCGTCCCACACCATGTACGTGCCGAGGACGAGCTGGACCAGGCTGCGCCAGACGTCCTCCCAGCCGTCCTTGAGCCGCATGTACAGCAGCGTCAGGCGGCGTCCCGGCCCGTGCCGCGCCGCCGCCGAGCCTGCTGGATCCAGGGGGGTGAGCAGGCACGGTCCCCGGTTGGGCAGCGACCGGGTGTGCGCGGCGGTGGAGTCGAGCTCGTACGCCCGCAGGATCTCCCGGACCGCGACCCGCAGGGCGAGCGGCGCGAGCCGCCACGCCGGGCAGGGACGGTTCGCCGGCATGCCGAACGGGATGTGGTTGAGCTCCCTGACCGGGGCGTGCCCGGGGGCGAAGCGGCCGGGATCGAAACGCCCGGGGTCGGGGAAGCCCGCGCGGTGGAAGGCGGGGTAGTCGAAGCACAGCACCGAACCGGCCGGGATGACGACGTCCTCGCCGAGGGGGATGTCGCCTGTGGTGATCCGGTGGGCGATGCCGAAGAGCGGATAGAGCCGCAGCGTCTCCGCGATCACCTGGTCGAGGTAGCGGTCGTCTCCGGCCCGCGCCCTGGCCTGTACGTCCGGGTGCCGGGCGAGCGCCATCAGCACATGGGCCGTGGCCTCCGACATCTGCACGACGGCCGTGTTGAAGAAGGCGCCCTGGAGATACAGCGCGCACTCCCGGGTGGTCAGGCCCGCGGGCAGCTCGTGTTTCACGCGGGGCAGCGACTCGACGAGATAGGCGGTCAGCCGGTCGCGCCGGTCCATGTGCCGCAGGCCGCAGCACTTGAGCGCGGTCACGACGTCGTCCGCGTTGCCGACGATGAGATCACGGGCATGCGGCGGGCACGGCTCGCCGAAGACGAGCTCGTAGGAGAACTCCGCCCAGACCGGCATCATCAGGTCGCGCAGCCGGACCACCCGACGTCTGTCCCCGCGCCCACCCTCCAGTGCCCGTACGACGCACGATCGGGTCAGCTCCTCCACCCGCGCCCGCGGCACGGACAGGATGCGGCGCGTGGCGAGGGCGACGGCGTCGTACCGCTCCCCGGCCTCCAGGTGCTCCTGGTGCATCTCGGGCCCCGGCGACAGCCAATACCAGAACAGGTCCGACAGGGCGGCGCCCTCGCTCCGGCCGGAGGCGGCCGGATGGGAGTAGACCTCCCTGAACCGGTCGACGCCGACGAGGTCGCCGGGCACCGTGATGCTCTCCTCGCCGTTGATCCTCGTGAACACCCAGCCGCGCAGCGCGACGACCCGCCCGGGCAGCCACCGGGGCAGGCTGATCACGACCACGACGGCCGCGGCCACCCACACCGCCGTCAGCATCGCCGCACCAATCCCGGTTCGAGGTCACGGACCGAGGCGAGGCCGCACAGGGTGAGCGCGTGCTCGACCTCGTCCCGCAGCATTTCGAGCACGCGGGCCACGCCGCACTCGCCGCCCGCCGCCAGGCCCCAGATCACCGGACGGCCGACCGCGACGGCGGACGCGCCCAGCGCCAGCGCCTTGACCACGTCGGTGCCGCGCCGGATCCCGCCGTCCACCAGCACCGGGACGGCCCCGCCGACGGCGGCCACGATCTCCGGCAGCAGATCGACGGTGGCGGGAACGGTGTCGAGCTGCCGTCCGCCGTGGTTGGAGACGTACAGCGCCGAGACGCCGTGGTCGAGGGCGAGGCGCGCGTCGGCGGGATGCGTGACGCCCTTGAGCACGATCGGCAGCCGGGTCATCCGCCGCAGCAGATCGACATGCTCCCAGGAGATCGCCGGTGACATGACGATCGGCCGCACCGGGCCCCGGTCGCCGTCACCGTCAGCATCGTGGTCGCCGTCGCCGTCGCGCAGGTTCTCGCAGTGCATGCCCTCGGGCAGGTCGTCGAAGCCGTTGCGTACGTCCTGGTCCCGGCGTCCCCGGGCGGGCGAGTCCACGGTGACGACCAGCGCCGCGCAGCCGGCCTTCTCGGCGCGCCGGACGATCGCCTCGGTGAACGCCATGTCAGGCTGCACGTAGAGCTGGAACCACAGGGTGGCGCCCGGCGCCGCCGCCGCGACGTCCTCGACCGCGACCGTGGCGGCCATGCTCACGATCATGATGGTCTCCGCGGCGGCCACCGCGCGGGCCGTGGCCTTCTCCCCCTCCGGGTCGGCGAGCCGGTGGAACGCGGTCGGCGCCACCAGCACCGGCATGGCCATGCGGCTGCCCAGCAGGGTGACCCCGATCTGCGGGGTTCCCGCGCCGCGCAGGACACGCGGCAGCAGCCCGAGCCGGGCGAACGCCGCCTCGTTGGCCTTCACCGTGACCTCGTCGCCGGCCCCACCGGCGAAATAGTCGTAGTGGGCGGGGTCCAGCCGGGCGCGGGCCGCCGCCTCGAAGTCCCGGATCGTCGCCAGCACGGCCGTCACACCGAAACAGGGAGGCTCTGACGCTGGAAGAAGTCCCGGAGCGGGCGCAGGTGCACCTCTTCCGAGGTCCAGTCGTTCTCCAGGTTCTCGGTCACGTGGTGGACGGCCTCCACCACGCCGCCTCTGTAGCGGCGTACGACCGGGTGGAGGTAATGGCCCTCGTCCGCCCGCTCCGCGTCGCTCTGCCTGATCCGCCCCACGCTGATGTCGAAGGGGTCGATCTTGTCATGGTGCGGGCCGTACTCCAGGGTGATCGCGTAGTGGCCCGCGTCGCCGAGCGGCGGGCCCTGCAGGTCGAGCGGCAGCTCCTCCAGGTAGCGCATGCCGCCGTTCCCGTCCGGGACGATCATGTCGGCGAGCACTCCGAACTGCTGCCACAGCGCCGAGCTGCGGTTGACCCGTTCGAGCACGGCCGCCGCGAGGGCGTCCGGGTCGGCGGGCAGGTCGCGGCCCGGCCAGGGAACGCCGTGATTCCGGTGCTCCAGCAAGCGGTGCAGGGCGCGCACGCCGTAGCGGAAACCGTGGATGAACGCGTTGGTGCCGCGCTTGAAGTCGAGCGACTGGGTGAGCGTGCCGGCGAAGTGGAGACCGGGCACGTTGACCGACTCGTACGCCGGAGTCAGCGCGGGGAACCGGTCCCCGATCGTCAGCTCGGGACGGCACTCGGGCGAGAAGATGGCGGCGTCGAACCGGAATCCGGTGCAGACGATCACCTTGTCGTACGGGATGTTCTTGGTGACCTCGTCGGCCCGGACGAAGGCCACCGTGACCAGGTAGGAGCCGTCGGCCCGGCGCTCGATGCGCCTGACGTCGCCGTCCAGCACGGCGTTCTGCAACTTGAGCTGATAGGTGTCGAGGAAGTTGGCGTTGAACGCGCGCAGGTGACCCACGAAGTGGGTCCGCCAGGCCAGGCGCACCGAGCGCGGCCCGGCCACGTGGATGACCGCGGCCGTCTCGACGAGGTTGTCGGCGGTCTCGAAGGCCGAGTTGCCCTTGCCGATGATCAGCACCCGCAGGTTCGTGTAGTTCGCGGGGTCGGTCGAGTGCGTGCCGTACGGCTCGGCCGTCTCGATGCCGGGGATGGGCGGGACGTTGGGCCGGGTGACCCCCGTCGCGACGATCACCCGCCGCGCCCGGTAGGTCCGGCCGTGCTCGTCGGTCACCGTGAACGGCCCCGCGGCGTCCGGGCGCGTGATCTCCGCGACCCGGGCGTCGTACGTGACGTGCAGGCCGTGGAAGGCGGCGAAGTCCTCCAGATAGCGGAGGAGGTCCTCGGCGGCGGGGAAATACCGGTCGCTGTAGTGCGTGAACAGGAGACGGGGGTCGTCCGACAGCAGCGAGTTCCAGTCCATCCGGAGGTTGAGCTCCGGGTCGTCCCATCCGGTGTACTTCTTGTTGACGGAGATGAGCGTGCGATGGCGGGGAAAGGTCCGGAAGAACGCGCCGGGCTCGGGCGCCGCCTCGAGAATCCGGTAGCTGCGCCCCGCCCGGTGCAGGAAGTGGCCCATCTGCAGGCCCGCCGGTCCGGCACCGATCACCAGGTAGTCCAGGATGTTGTCCGGCACTGACGCCTCCCTCACTGGGGTGCTTGAAGTTTCACCAGTGTTGGCGGGTGATTCTCAGAGACGGATCAGAGCGCAGACGACAGATGCCGCTCCAGCAGGGCACGCTTGTCCGGTTTTCCGCTCGGCGCGACCGGCACGGAGGACACCGTCGTGATCGTCCGGGGCACGCTGTCGGCGCCGAGCTCGGCGCGCACCAGCTCCGTCAGGGCGGCGTGGTCCGGGGCGCGGCCCGGAGCGGGCACGACGAACGCGTGGACGGCCTCCCCGGTCCGCTCGTCCGGCGCGCCGGTCACGTACGCCTCGGCCACGTCGGGGTGACCGGCCAGCACCTTCTCGATGGGACCGGCGTAGACGACGATCGCGTTCACCATGATCACGTCTCTGGTGCGGCCGGCCAGGTGCAGCAGGCCGGTCTCGTCGAGATGCCCGAGATCGCGGGTGCGCAGCCAGCCGTCCCGCAGCACGTCGCCGGTCTCCTCCGGCAGGTTCCAGTAGCCCGCCATCAGGAAGGGACTGCGCACGTGGATCTCGCCGGGGCGTCCCGTGCCGACCGGGCGGCCCTCCTCGTCGCGCACGCTGATCTCCACGCTGGGGTGCGGGCGGCCGACCGAGGTGAGCGCGTCGCGGCCTTCCCCTGGCGTGAGCAGGGAGATGATCCCGGCCTCGGTCGCGCCGTACGCGACATGGACGACCGGGCCCAGCCGGTCGAGCGCCTCCAGCAGCCGGTGCGGGCTGAAGGGCGACCCCGAGACCGTCAGCGCGCGCAGGCTGCCGACGTCCACCCGCTCCTCGCGGAGCAGGTCGAGCATCTGGCACACCCGGGGCACGGTCACGATCGCGCCGGTGATCCGGTGCCGCTCGATCGCGTACGGGAACAGGGGACGGCCGTCCTCCTCGGGGATCACCGCGGTGCCGCCGGACAGCAGGCACGGCGCCAGGAACTCCAGCACCACCAGGCTCGACAGGGTGCCGAACAGCAGGTAGCGCTCGAAGGACTCCGCGAAACCGGGCGCGATCGACGACCAGCCGCGATAACTGGACCAGTGCGCCGCCATGGCCCGATAGGTGAGCACGCAGCCCTTCGGCCGGCCCGTGCTGCCGCTGGTGAAGGTCAGCAGGGCCACGTCGTCCGGGCGTGCCGTCACGCCGGGGAAGCGGCCGTCGCCGGGATGAGCCACCAGGTCTTCTGCGCCGGGAACGGGCCCCAGCGACAGCACCGTGGCCGGTCCGGCGGCGTGGAGCAGGTCCGGCGTCGCCGTCGATCGATCAAGGATCACCGCGTCAACGCCCACGCCGAGGACGTCGGCGAGCTGCCCGGGCGTATACCCGGGCCGTACGCTGACGACGCGGCAGCCCAGCACGTGCGCGGCCGTCTGGGCGGCGAACGCCTCCGGTGACAGCCCGGTGCGGATCGCGACGCCCGTGCCGGGGCCGAGCCCCGCCTCGCGCATCGCACCGGCCATGCGTCCGATGAGGTCCAGCAGCTCGCCCCGGGAGACGATCCTGTCGCCATGTTCGAAGGCGGGGGTGCCGGGCGCGCCGCGCAGCGCCTCCAGCAGCAGGTGCGGGAAGGCATCCGCGGCCTGCTCGTACGGCCCACCGGAGTCCGGCGGCACGGCATCCGGCACGGCATCCGGCGCAGTAAGTGACGCAGTGCGGGGCCCGGCGTCCGGCGCAGCAAGTGACGCAGCGCGGGGCCCGGCGTCCGGCGCAGCAAGTGACGCAGTGCGGGGCCCGGCGTCCGGCGCAGTGTGCGGCAGGGCCTGCGGCGCGGTGTGCGGCAGGGCCTGCGGCGCGGTGGGTGGTGCGGTGTGCGGCAGGGTGTGCGGCGCGGTGGGTGGCGCAATGCGCGGCTCGGCGCGTTCCGGGTGCGGGGCGTGGATGACGGGATCGTTCACGTCCGGCTCCTTCGTCTCGCGAGGCACCCGCCCGCGGCGACGACACGACCCGCCGCGGCGCGGGCGCCGGTGTGCCACCGGCTGTCGCGACGGTAGGCGGCCCAGATCAGAGCCGGATCAGAGCCGCCCAGACCAGAGCCGCCCAGACCAGAGCCGCCCGGATCAGAGCCTCCCAGACCAGGGCCGCGTCGCGCCCGCGCCGCCCGCTGGCAACGGCCCAGGTGGGGGCGGCCCGGCGAGAGCAACCAGGGGAAGCGGCTCCGTGGGAGCGGCTTCCCGGAGGCGGCGGCGGGAGCAGCCCGGCCGGAACGGCGATCGGAGCGGCCCGATCGGAGCGGCCCGATGAGGATCGACCGAGGTCAGCCCATCGCGAGCATCATCGGGGCGAACATGCGGGCCCGGTCGCCGGGCATCGGCCTGCCGCCGCGGACCATGAAGGACGTCGAGAACGCCTCTGAAAGGCCCCGCTCGCCGAGCCGGCGCAGCAGGCTCGGCCGGGAGCGGTCGGCGTCGATCCGCACCAGCCCGTCGGCCCGGCGTGCGAGGTCGATCACGAGCGCGTGGGCGGCCTCCTCGTCGTCGACGACCACCGGCCCGATGAACAGGGTGCCGCCGTTGCGCCACGACACGGCGTAACCGGTGAGCCCCGTCTCGTCCTCGGTGACCCTTACCTCCTCGGCGAAGGCGAACAACCGCGTCAGAAGTTCGGCCCGGTCGGCGCCGAAGACCTCCCCGTCGAGCGCCAGCAGGGCGCCGAGATCGGCGTCGAGGTCGGCCGGCCTCGTCCGTACGGGGTCGTCCCCGACGCGCAGGCGCCCCACGCGCGCCTCGGTCACGCCCACGGTCTCGAAGCCGAGCTTCTCGTACAGCGGCCGGCCGAACTCGGTGGCCCAGAGGAAGACGGTCGCGTCACCGGCCGTGTCGAGCACGTGCGTCATCAGCCGGCGGCCCAGCCCGCGTCCGCCATACCGCGTGGCGACGAGCATCATGCCGATGCCCGCCGCTGTCGTGCCATATCGGGTGAGCGTGACCGTGCCCGCGAGATCTCCCGAAGGGGCGTCGATCGCGTAGACCTCGGCGTTCTCCAGGAGGAACAGCCACTTGCGCTCCTCCGGGGCCCAGTGCCTGTCCACGCTCAGGGCGACGCATCGATCCAGGTCCCCGGGTCCGAGCCGGCGTACGGGAAGCTCGGCGGCCGGCGTGTTGAGCGGGTCGGGCATGCGGTTTCTCGTCCCCGGTTTCTGTCCGCGTTCTTCGTTCTTCGTCCGCGTTCTCCGTCCGCGTTCTTGGTCGGCGCTCTTGGTCGGCGCTCTTGGTCGGCGCTCTTGGTCGGCGCTCTTGGTCGGCGCTCTTGGTCGGCGCCGGGCTCGTCGGCCCCGGCGCTCAGGGCGGCACCAGAGACTAGCCGCACCCCCGGACCGGCGGAAACCGATTATTTCGGCAAAAACCGCTGTCCAGCGGGCGGCCGATCTTGTCACGATCGTGCCATGCGACACTGGCCGCTCCTGGCACTACGACTGACCACCCCACGGCTGGAGCTGCGCCTGCCCGGCCTCGACGACCTGGACGCGCTCGCCGATCGGGCCGCCGAGGGGGTGCACGACTCGGGCGAGATGCCGTTCGGCGAGCCGTGGACGGACGCCCCGCCGCACGAACGCGCCCGCTCCACCGTCCAGGTCCACTTCCGGCAGTGGGGCACCTGGTCTCCCGGCCACTGGGCGTGCTCGTTCGTGACGGTATGGGAGAGCCAGGTGGTCGGCGTACAGGAGATGCGGGCCGTCGACTTCGCCGTCACCCGGGAGGTCGCCACCGGCTCGTGGCTCGGCAGGCGCTTCCACGGCAAGGGCATCGGCACCGAGATGCGCGCGGCCGTCCTGCACCTCGCCTTCGCCGGGCTCGGCGCGCGGTACGCCCGGTCGTCCGCCTTCGCCGACAACGCCGCCTCGCTGGCGGTCTCCCGCAAGCTCGGCTATCGGGAGGACGGGATCGGGGTCTTCAACCGCAGGGGCGAGGCCGTCGTCCAGCAGCGGGTGCGCCTGTCACGCGACGAGTGGAGGACGCCGGACGGGTTCGAGATCCACAACCTCGCACCCTGCCTCCCCCTGTTCGGAGTCGCGGAGGGGATCACGGATGCAGGGGGAGCCCCTTGAGCGTCTTGTCCACGGCGTTCCTGGGACCGTAGACGGCCAGCCCGACGAGCGGCATCTCCTCGGCCGTGACGGCCCGTACGGCGGCGCGGTTGTCCACGTCGTTGCCGGTCTTGAACATCTCCTCGATGTAGACGGCCGCGGCGAGCCCGCGTTCGACGGCACGGGCGCGCACGCGGGCCAGCCCGGCGGGGTCGGCGGCGTAGACGAGCACGGGCTGGCGGAACATCGGCAGATAAGAGGTGCCCGAGCCGTCCTCGTACCGCTCCCCGATCACCTCGGGGGCTCCCCCCGCGACCGCGCTCGCCAGGAACGCCGTCACGTTCAGCTTCTGCCACACGGCGAGGTCCTCCCGGACCACGATCCCGATCTTGGTGTCGAAACGCATGCGCCCCAGCCTGCCCGCACGCACCCGGGCGGTCTTGTACGCTCGTGCGCCCCGCACAATGGTGGGGTGGCACAGGATTGGTCCCGCTACTGGCGCTCTCCCGACCGGTCGCTGGAAGCCATGCACGCCCACTTCGCGCAGCACGTCTATCACCGGCACAGCCACGAGACCTATTCCTTCGGCGTCACCGAGGAGGGCCACCAGGCGTTCACCTGCCGTGGAGCCGCGCACACGAGCGTGACGGGCATGGTCATGGCGTTCAACCCGGACGACCCGCACGACGGGCACGCCGCCGACGCCCTCGGGTTCACCTATCGGATCGTCCACATCGGGCCCGAGCTGGTCACCGGCGTGCTGGGCGACGTGGCCGGGCGGGAGACGGGCCCGCCGTTGTTCCCCCACCCCGTCGTACGCGACCCGGCGCTCGCGGCCGGGCTCCGGGCGCTGCACAGGGCCCTGCTCGGGGGCGCCGGCGCCCTCCGCCGCGACGAGTTGCTGACCGCCGTCGTCTCCTCGATCGTCCGGCGTGCCGCCACCCGGCCGGTGCGGGCTCGGGAGGCCACCTCCGCGGACGCCCGCCGCATCGCCGAGCGGGTGCGCGGCCACCTCCAGGACGCCCCGCTCGCCGACGTCACCGCCGACGACCTCGCCGCCGTGACCGGGCGCAGCAGGTTCGCGGTCTATCGCGCCTTCCGTGCCGTGTACGGCATGGCGCCCAGCGACTACCAGCGCCTGCTCCGGTTGCGTACGGCCCGGCGGCTGATCGCGCAGGGCCGTTCACTGAGCGACGCGGCGGCCGAGGCGGGGTTCGCCGACCAGAGCCACCTCACCCGCTGGTTCGTCCACTGTTATGGCATAAGCCCGGGTAACTACCAGGCGGCCGCGGCGGCCTGATCCACGCCGCCCTTGAGCACCGGGCGCGGGCCGATCCGGTCGGCCGGCGTGCCGAACGCCGGTTCGAGCACGACCTCGGCGCCGTCATACAGGGCGAGCAGCAGGCCGGGCCGGAGCGGGGACGCTCCCGCGCCGTCACCGGCCACGCCGAGACCGGCCGCGATGCCGTGCGCGCCGAAGGCGGTGGTGAACCCGGCGGCGTACAAGGGCCACAGGCACGCGCGGCTCACAGGCCGGTGCGATGGGTCACGCCAGGCGCGGCGGGAACCCGCCGGTGGCCACCGGGCCCCAGGACGTCGGGGTGATCCGCACCAGCGACTTGCCCTGGCGGACCATCGCCGCGCGATACTCCTCCCAGTCGGGGTGCTCGCCGGAGATCGAGCGGTAATACTCGACCAGCGGCTCCAGGGCCTCCGGCAGGTCGAGCACCTCGGCGGTGCCGTCCACCTGCACCCACGGCCCGTCGAAGTCCTCCGACAGCACCACGACGCTCGTGCGCGGGTCACGGCGGGCGTTGCGGGTCTTGGCGCGCTCGGGGTAGGTGGACACGACGATGCGGCCCTCGGCGTCGACTCCGCACGTCACCGGAGACGCCTGGGGACCGCCGTCACGCTTCGTCGTGATCAGGATCGCCCGGTGGCGACCCCGGATGAAGTCGAGCAGCTCCTCACGGGAAACCTTCTCTGCGGTCGCGATCCTCGGACTCATGCTGTCTCCTCGCCTCCGGCTCGGAGTGGCATGAGCCAGGCGCCGTGCCTCTCGCTCCGCTCACTCATGCGCTCTCCTCGCCTCCGATGCGGAGCGGCATGTCGTGCCCATTTGATCCGCTCCGCTCATTCATGCCCGTCACTTTAGTGACCGTCCGGAGGCGGGGCTCCGCTCCACCAGGCAGGTGACGCCGCCGAGCAGGAGCCGGAGGCCGAGAACCAGGCGCCGGCCACGGAGAACCCGGGCCGTGGGGCGTCCGAGGCGTCCGTTGACCGGGCAAAGGACCCGATCTCCCTGGACGAGTGAGGGACCCGTGGCTCTTTACCTGTCCTCTACCCGACTAGCACCCACTACGTACGTATGTCGCGAACAGGTATCGATACGGGTGTTTTCCCCCTCCTCGCACCAAGGCACAAGAGGGCAGTCTGAAAACGTCCTAAAGAGTGCATGAGAGTCAGGGGACCGATCATGTGCCAGCACCACCCGCAGTGCCCGTCAGCGGACGCACCTGACCGCGACGCGGCCTGTCTGATCGCTTTCCACCCGGAGCAGGGATGGGGCCTGCTCTGCAACGGCGTGGTGCTCTTCGACGACAGCGGTGAGCTCATGCCGGATGGTCGCAGCATCCCGGCTCGCGCTTCTTTGGGGTGTGCCGCATGAGTCTGCTCACTCCTGTTCAGGACGATTCGTTGTCATCCGTGTCACCGTCAGCGCAGAGCGGCGAGACGCAGACCGCCCGGCAGCACCGGCACTCCGCGATCCGGCACCGCTGGGACGCGCTGCGGAAGCGGGTGGGCGACCTCGCGATCCGGCTTGTGGAGGAGCCCGACGTGGAGACGGCGTCCTGGCGACTGCCCGCCGACGTCACCTCCGCCGGGCTGGCCCGGCGGCTGGTCCACGAGCGCCTCACCACCTGGGGCATGGAGGACCTGTCCGACGTGACCCAGCTCCTCGTGACCGAGCTGGTCACCAACGTGGTCTGCCACACCTGCTGCGGTGACCTCGTCGTACGGCTGTCGGCCGTCGAGGGGCTGCTGCGCTGCGAGGTGGAGGACACCGACGGCACGATGCCCCAGATGGCCCAGCCCTCCTCGGGCGAGGAGCACGGGCGCGGACTGCGGCTGATGGACACGCTGGCCTGCTGCTGGGGCGCGGAGCGCACCCGCCAGGGCAAGATCACTTGGTTCGAGCTGCCGGCTTACGCCCTCCACTGACCGGCCCGGTCTTCGGGCCTGCGGCACCGTCCGCGACCTGGCCGTCCGCGCCCTCGCTCAGTCTTTCCTTCACCCAGGCGGCGACCTGGGCGCGCGACTTGAACCCCAGCTTGTCGAGGATGTGCTCGATGTGGCCTTCCGCGGTGCGCTGAGAGATCACCAGTCTCCCCGCGATGTCCTTGTTGCTCAGTCCCTCGGCGACAAGGTGCGCGATCTCCGTCTCTCTGCGCGTCAGCGGCGCGATCCGGCCCTCGAACGGCGCGGGCCCCCGCGCGGCGGCGGGCGCTCGTTCGAGCAACGCGTATTCCAGGGCCTCTTCCCTCGTCAGGGCCGCGCCCCGGGAGAACTCGGCCTGGAAGGCGCGCTCGCCCAGCGCCTCCCGGGTCACCGCCTCGCACTCGTCGTGATATCGGCTCATGTGGCGGAACTCCGCCAGCCGCGCCCCGACGGCCTGCCAGCAGGTCTGTACGACGCCGAGCATCCGGGCCGCCCGCTCGTACTTCTGCTCACCCGCGGCGAACCAGGCGTGGGCCTCCAGGTTCATGCCCATGCCGAGCTGGTCGCCCATCGCCGTGTTATAGCGCAGGCTCTCGTTGTCGATCGCGCAGGCCGCGCGCACGTCGCCGCGGTGCCAGGCGTCGATCGCCAGCGCCAGCAGCGCGTACGCCCGGTGCCAGACCTCGCCGTGCAGGTCGCAGAGGGCCACGCATTCCTCGGCGAGATCACGGGCGGCCGGACGGCCGAGGAACGCGTTGGCCAGGGCGAGCCGGTTGAGTGCCAGCGCGAGGCCGATGGGGTTGCCGGCGGCGCGGTGGATGGCCTCCGCCTCCTCATATCGCCGCATGCCGCTTTCCAGGTCGCCCCCGGACACGGCCGCCATGCCGTACAGGAACGCGATGTAGCCGAGCGTCACCCGCAGCCCGAGCCGCTCGGCGATCGACGCGGCCTCATCCAGCCGGGCGAGCGTGGTGGTGTAGTCGCCCCTCAGCAGGGAGATCCAGGCGCCCGCCCACAGCGCGTGGGCGCGCACCTCGCCGGGTTCGGTCGCGGCGGCCAGGCTCCGGTCGAACCAGCCCGCCCCCTCCGACAGGTGGTAGCCGCTCCAGTGGTAGAGCAGTTCGGCGGTCATCGCCAGGCCCGTCTCGGCCTCTCCCGGCTCGCGCAGCGACCAGTCCAGGGCCTTGCGCAGGTTGGCGTGGTCGCGCTGGAGACGTTCCACCCACGATTGCTGGGCGGCGCTGAACAGCTCCGCCCAGGCCCGCGAGGTGATCTTCCGGTAGTAGTCGCGGTGGCGCCGGTGCAGCGTCGCCTCCCCGCCGGACTCGGCCAGCCGTTCCCGGCCGAACTGCCGCACGGTGTCGAGTAGGCAGTAGCGGACCATGCCGTCGGACTCCCTGCGGAGCAGGACCGACTTGTCGACCAGGCCCGCGATGAGTTCGAGCACGTCCTCGCGGGCGATCCCGTCGCCGGCGCACACCTGCTCGGCCGCCTCCAGGTCGAGGCAGCCGGCGAAGACCGAGACCCGCTGCCACATCAGCCGTTCCTGCTCGGTGCACAGGTCGTAGCTCCACTCGAACAGCGCCCGCAGCGTACGCTGCCGGGGCAGCGCGGCCCGCGAACCCCCGGTGAGCAGCCGGAACCGGTCGTCCAGCCGCTCCAGCACCTGCCGCACCGACAGGGCGCGCAGCCGTACGGCCGCCATCTCGATCGCCAGGGGCAGGCCGTCGAGCCGGCGGCAGATCTCGGCCACCGCGTCCTCGTTCTCCTCGGTCACCTCGAACCCGGGGACGACCGCCGCGGCCCGCTCGGCGAACAGCCTGACCGCGTCCGACTCGGCGAGCGGCACCGCCGAGTCGCCGTCCGGGGTGGGCGTCGAGAGCGGCGACAGCTCCACGATCTGCTCGCCGGCGATGCCCAGCGCCTGCCTGCTCGTGGCGAGGATCCGGAGCTCGGGAAGCGCGCGGACCAGCGTGTCCACGAGCACCGCGCACTGGGCGAGGAGGTGCTCGCAGTTGTCGAGCACGATCAGGGTCTGCCTGCCCCGCAGGCGTTCGATCAGCGCGTCGAGCGGCGACCGGGTCGAGTGCTCGTTGACCGGCAGCGCCTCGGCCACGGCCTGCACCAGAAGATCCGGATCTTCGAGCGCGGCCAGTTCGATGAACCGCACGCCGCCGGGGAAGGTCCTGCGTACCTCCTCGGCCACCCGCAGCGCGAGGCGGGTCTTCCCCACCCCGCCCGCGCCGATCAGCGTGACCACGTGCGAGATCCCTATCAGGCGTTTGAGCTCGGCCAGCTCGTGGCGCCGCCCCACGAAGCTGGTCACCTCCGCGGGCAGCCCGTCCAGTTCCCCCCTGGCAACTCTCGTTCGCATCGCGGTCATGACGCCCACGCCGCCCCCGTCGTCCTGGCACAAACCACCACGTCGTGGCACATACCAGCGTACAAACGCAGGTCAGGCCGTGCTCTGCCCGCTCGTCGGGGCGTACGCCCCGCCCTTCGCCGGGTGGGGCGCCCGGGCGGCGGGCTCAGCCCTTCATCCGCCGCAGGATCTGCTCGCGCCTGAGCTCCAGGTCGTCGATGAGCGCCTCCTGCTGCTCGACGTTGGTCAGCAGGGTGGCCCTTTCCGCCGGATCCGTGGGCGCGTCCCAGCTCTGCCCGATCTCCTCGCGCATCTGCACGGTCTCCCTGCGCAGGCGCTCGATCTGGGCCTCCAGCTCTTCGAGCTCCTTCTTGAGCTCCGGATCGTCCATGCCTCACCGTCCCGTCGCGTCACGCGCGTTCACCGTGGCGTGTTCGTCCACCCCATTCCACGGGGACGGCAAACTATTCGGCGACGGTGACAGGGAGATAGACGGTCTCGCCGGTCGCGCGGGCCCGCTGCGCGGCCCTCAGCCGCGCCACCAGGTAGGCCGGCATGAGGGTGGCGGCCTGCTCCGCCGTGAAGAACCCGTAGTCGTCCAGCTCCTCCTCCTGGAGGACGACGCCTGTGCCGTCTTCGAACGTGCCGCAGTCGAACAGGAAGTGGACCAGGGGGATCGGCCGGTCGTCCAGCGGCGGCACCCACTGGACCACGAGGAGGCGGCCCACCTGCCGGGTGAGGCCCAGCTCCTCGGCCAGCTCGCGGCCACAGGCCGCCTCGGGCGACTCGCCCTCGTCGATGTGGCCCCCCGGCCAGCCCCAGTGGTCGCGATAGCCGGGCTTCACGAGCAGGACCCGCCCGGAGGAGTCGGTGAGGAAACCGGCCGCAGCGGCGGCCACCTTGAACAGCCCCGCGTAGAAGGCGTCCGCCGGGATCATCGCAGCTCCGATCTCATGCCCCGAGCCTAGCTACGCGCCGGTGGTGCGGAAACGCGACCGATATGCGGCGGGCGGCACGCCGATCTCCCGGACGAACGCCCGCCGCATGGTCTCGGGCGTGCCGAACCCGGCATGCCGCGCGACCACGTCGAGCGGGTCGTTCCCTGCCTCCAGCAGGCCCCGCGCCGTCTCGACCCTCACGAGCTCGACGTACCGGGCGGGGGTCATGCCCGTCTCCCCCTTGAACAGCCGGGTGAGCTGGCGGACGCTCAGCCCCGCCCGGGCGGCCATCGCGGTCAGCCCGTGATCCGCGGCCGGGTCGACGGTCACCGCGTCGAGCACCTGCCGCAGGGTCCCGCCGCCCGTGCCGCCGGAACGCAACCGCACGCTGAACTGCGACTGGCCGCCCGGCCGCTGCATGAACACCACCATGTGCTTGGCGACCGTCCGGGCCAGGCCGGGGCCGTAGTCCTCCTCGACCAGACCCAGCGCCAGGTCGATTCCGGACGTCACCCCCGCCGAGGTGATCACGCGGCCGTCCCGGACGAAGATGGCGTCCGGGTCGACCGTCACACGGGGATAGCTGAGCGCCAGGCGGTCGGCCAGGTCCCAGTGGGTGGCCGCCCGGCGTCCGTCGAGGATCCCGGCCGCCGCGAGGACGAACGCCCCGGCGCACACCGACGCCGTGCACCCGGCCCGCTCCGACAGCCGGCGGATCTGGTCGAGCAGCACCGGGTCGCCTTCGGTGGCCGCGACGTCCGGGCTGCCCGGCACGAGCAGCACGTCGGGAGACTCCCCGCCCAGGTCCTCCAGCGCCAGGTCGGCGCCGAGCCGGACGCCGCCGCTGGTCCTGATGTCCCGCCCGCCCGGGGAGGCCGTCCGCAGCCGGTACGTCGCCCCGTGCTCGTTGGCGACGGTGAACACCTCCAGGGGGCCGGTCACGTCCAGCAGCCGGACGCCGTCGTACACGACGACGACCACGCAGTGACCCGCCCGCGTCCGGACGCCCATGCGTCCAGTCTGCGCCACCCCCTTCCGCATCGCCGACCCCGCCGGAGAGCCGGTCAGGACGGGGTGTGCTCGCGCTGGAACAGGGCGGCGACGGCGGCGAGGACGAGCAGGACCGCCGACAGCCACAGGCCCCGGGCGATGCCGCCCTGGCCGTCGGACAGCAACCCCGACACCAGGGGCCCGGCGGCCTGGCCGAGCGAGAAGGCCACGGTCAGCACCGCGATGCCCGCCGTCCAGCCGTACGCGGGGAGCATCCGCCGGGCGATCACGGTGGCGGCCGTGGGACCGGCCATGAAGCTCGCGCCGAAGACGACGGCCGACAGCAGCGCGGCGGCCGATCCGGGGCTCATGAGCAGCACGGGCAGCACACCGAGGAAGACCAGCGCGGCGACGAGGGCGGGGGCGCGCCCGCCGCGCAGCCGTCCCGCGAGGTGGCTCCACACCGTCAGCGTGGCGACCGCCGAGGCCGCGCCGAGCACGACGAAGAACACGGAGACGATCGAGGAGCCCAGTCCCTGGGTGCGCAGCAGTGCGACCGCGAACGTCATGTAACTGACGTATCCGGCGCCGAACAGCACGTACCAGACCAGTGTGGGGGTGAGGCGGCGCACCTGACCTGCGGTGAGCATGGCCGCGTGCGGGCCGGTGGGCTCCGCGACCGCGCGGGCGCCGAGCCAGGCGGGCAGCAGGGCGGCGACCGAGGCGAGGCCCATGAGCAGCCAGCCGAGCCGCCAGCCCGCGTCCTGCCCGGCCGACAGCGCGGCCGGCACGACAAGCCCGGAGACCACCACGCCCGCGCCGACGCCCGCCATGTAGATCGCGACCGGCAGCGCCGCACGGCCGCGGCCGGCGCCGGTCGCGACACGTGAGGCGAGAGCGGAACCGACCACGAACGCGACCGCAGTGGTGAATCCCCCGGCGAAGCGCAGGGCGAGCAGCACGGGGAAGTCCGCCGTGGCCGCCGTCGCGCACAGGGACAGCGCGCTCACCACGAGCCCCCACAGGAACGCGGCGCGGTTGCCGAGCCGCCGCGCCCAGAAGGCGGCCGTGCCCGCACCGATGATGTAGCCCAGCGCGTTGGCCGTGTTCATGCCGCCCGCCTGCGCGTACGACCAGTGCAGCCGCTCGTGCATGGCGGGGAGCAGCAGCGCGTAGGCGAAGCGGGTGAAGCCGAGCGCGACGACCGGTCCCGCGGCCAGGCCGAGCGCGGTGAGGGCCTGCCGGGCGGGTGACGCGCCGACGGGCGCGGGGGATCCGGCGACGACGCCGGGGGAATCGACAGGACGCATGCCATGTCCTCCTGATGAACGGGTGCAGGAATCACCTGGCATCAATGCGCCCGGCCGGGCGATCCATCGCCGCCGTATGGGACACGCATCCCTCGGATCCGGCCATAGGGGCATGCGCCCGCACATACGCTCGCCGGGGTCCGTGCGGGAGAAGACCCGTCAGGCGGTCGGGTCGAAGGTCAGCGGCATGCGCAGCCCGAGCTGCGTGTAGAGCTCCAGCTGGTCGTAGTAGTAGCGCTGGCTGACGATGAGGTCGTTCGCTATGTGCCAGAACCAGGAGACGCGCAGAGAGGTGAAGCGTCCCGTCGGCTCCAGGACCTGGCCGTCGGCGATCAGGTAGGGCCCCCGATGGGTCCCCGTGGCCAGCAGCTCCGTCGCCAGCGCGTCACCGTGGCCGACCCTCCCCCAGAGCAGGAGCCGCAGATCCGGAAATCCCTCCCAGATCTGCAGGAAGTAGGAAGCGATCTCATTCGGGTTCCCCGCCTCGAACTCCGGCCCGACCACCACCGCGTCCAGCGTGAAGCACCGCAACACGGCGTCGATGTCATGGTCGTTCATCGCGGCGATCATGCGGTTCACGACGTCGGACATCGGAGCCCCCTCTCCGGACAAGCGTATCGAAATGCCGACAAACAAGGAGGAAAATCAACGCCACCGGCCTCCCGGAGACCGTCGCCGGGAGGGTGCTGGTCGGCTTCGACTACGCCCGCACCTTCAACCCGGCCGAGCACATCGGCGTGGCGACCGGCATCGTCAACGGCGGTGGTTTTCGCCGCCTCGATGTCCCTGATCGCGCTCGTCGGGATCGTCATGGACCTGCAGAACGACTTCCGCTGGGCGTTCGCCGTGCAGTATCCGATCTGGCTGCTCGGGGCCGTACAGGTGATCCGCTATCGCGCCCGCCGCCGCGCCGCTCCGCGCACCCCCGCCGTCCCGGCCCCCGCCTCACCAAAGCCCGCCCGCGTCAACTGTCGCGGCCGTTCTCCACGTCAACCGCCACCGTGCAGCCGGGGATCGTCCCCGGCACGTCATCCCACGCACCGCCGGGAACTGCCCGTCGCAGGTCCTTCATCAGCAGCAGGAGGTGCAGCGGGTCGCTCGGGCTCTGCTCGAACGCGGCGAGCCGCAGATAGAAGGCCCGCGCCGTCTCGCTCTCACAGTGGATGAGCATGGCTCGCACACCGATCTGATCTGCGACCCGCACCACTCTCCGGAGAGCGTCCACCACGAGCGCCCGTCCGAGCCCAATGCCCTGTGCGGCTCTGTCCACTCCCAGCCTGGCCAGGATCACCACGGGTTGTGCGTGACGACCGGCCCCCTTGAGCAGCCGCGCAGGAGCCTCGCCGAGCCTGACGCTCCCGGCCGCGAGCGCGTAGTAACCCACCACCTTGCCAGAACCGATGTCGCGGACGACATAGACGCGACATCCCCCGCTCGCGTGCGCCTGTAGCGCATGGCGCGTCAGCCACTCACTCTGGGCGGGAGAACCACAGTCGAAGCCGTCGAGGTCGTCGTCCCTGGTGGCGGGGGCAACCTGAGACAGCTTCACGGGCCTTCGTCCAGGATCGTCGGAGCCCTCATGAGCTCGGCGAGCCCCGGCACGTCACGGGACTCCCGGGACAGGGCCGCGTCAAAGGCCTGCCACTGCTCCTCATCAAGCCGGAAAACCGTCCGGTCCGCCAGCAACTCGCGGGCGGCCGTGGTAGCCGCACCGAGGACGAATGAGGAGACGGTGTCCCCGGCAGCCTCGCTCGCGTTCTCCAGCAGCCGCTTGGTCTCCGCATCCACGCGCAGGTTGATGCGCTCCTCCTTGGCACCCACGATTAGAGCGTACGTACGTTGTGCAGCCATAACCAAGAGCTTGACAAGAAGATGAGCGAAGAGCGATCGGATGATTACTTCACGTACACGAAGGGGTCGGGGAAGTGGGCGGGGGCGAGGACGGCGGCTCGGGCGAGGACGTCCGTGCGCGTCCGTACGGCGAGGCCGGGGTCCTCGTCGTACACGTAACGGATCGTGGGATCGGCGAGCTGCACGGGGTGGTGCAGGACGTCGCCGCTCATGACGACGTCGCCCGCCTCGACGCACTGGTGGCCGGGCGTGTGCCCGGGGGCGTGCAGCACCCGGACGCCGGGCGCGGCTTCCACGTCGCCGTCGGCGACGTCGAGCAGGTCCCGCAGGGGATCGAGGATCAGCTCGCGCACCGGGGCTGAGGCCCACTCGACCTCCGCTCGCTGCACGATGTGGCGGGCGTTCGGGAAGACGGGCGCGCCACCCGCCACCGCGCCGCCCATGTGGTCGCTGTGCAGGTGGGTGAGCACCACGACGTCCACGTCCTCCGGCGCGGTCCCGGCGGCGGCCAGCTCCTCGGTCAGGCGGCCGGGCAGCGGCGCCCAGGTCGCGGGCGAGTCCGCGCCGCCGATCCCGGTGTCCACCAGGACCGTACGGCCCGCCGCCCGCACCAGGTAGCAGTGGAAGTGCAGCACCCACTCCTCGTCGGGCGCGAACGCGGCACCGGCGAACATCTCGGGCAGCGGTTTGCGGACCGGATCCTTCATCGGCCCCACGGCATCGCAGAGCGGCACGATCTCGGCACCGGACACGATTCTCGGCTCATGGTGCGACATCGCACCACCATAGAGGCCGATGTCGGTCTCCCCTGGGAAAGCCGGCTTGCCGCCGGTTCGCACTCCGCTCGGGGTGGATGATGGACGGGTGCTCGCCGACGTCATCGACCACCTCGTCTGCCCGGCCTGCCGTACGGCGATCCACCTGGCCGAGGGGTCGGTCAGATGCGCACACGGCCACTCCTTCGACGTGGCGCGCCAGGGATACGTGAACATGCTGACCCGCCCGGCCGGCACGGCCGACACGCCCGCCATGGTGGCCGCGCGGGCGCGCTTCCTGGAGGCGGGCCACTACGCCCCGCTGGCCGGCCGCCTCGCCCGGCTGTGCGAGGGCGCCGCCGTGGTGGCCGACGCCGGCGCGGGCACCGGCTACTACCTGGCCGCGGCGCTCGGCGACGCCGCCGTGGGCATCGCGCTCGACGTGTCCAAGCACGCGCTGAAGCGGGCCGCCCGCGTGCATCCCCGCATCGGCGCCGTGGTGGCGGACGTGTGGCGGCCGATCCCCGTCGCCGACGACCGCGTCGACGTGCTGCTCAACGTCTTCGCGCCGCGCAACGCGGAGGAGTTCGCCCGGGTGCTGCGGCCGGGCGGCACGCTGGTCGTCGTCACGCCCGGCCCCGGCCACCTGAGCCCGCTCGTCGAACGGCTCGGCCTGCTCAACGTGGACGAGGACAAGGACCGCCGCCTGGACGACGCCCTGGGCGGCCGGTTCACCCGCGTCGCGGAGGAGACCCAGGAGATCGCGCTCTCCCTCGGCCACGAGGAGATCGAGGCGGTGGTCGGGATGGGCCCGAGCGCCTGGCACACCCGCCCGGAGGAGCTGGCCGCGAAGATCGGCGGGCTGCCCGACCCGGTGCCGGTGACCGCGTCCTTCCACATCACCCGCTGGGCCGTCACCCGCTGAACCCTCACCCGCTGAACCCTCACCCGCTGAACCCTCACCCGCTGAACCCTCACCCGCTGGATCATCACCCGCTCCTTCACCCACAGGACCGCCACGTCCTGACCACGCGGCACCGGTCACGCGCGCAGGATCGCCACGCCCCTGGTGGGATGGTGCGATGGCACGGATGGCGCGGATCGCGGGGGTGACCGCCGTTTCCGAAGCTCGACGTGGCGAGCCGCGCCCAGCTCGCCGGGCTGGACCTGTCCTGAGGGGCACACCGCCGAACTTGTGGCCCGACATCACCTGTTTGTCAGGCATTGTCGCGTCTGGCGGGACATACTGAACCCGACCCCGTAGAAGCGCAGGGGAGGGCCGGCATGAAGGCCGAGGAACGCTGGCAGGCCAGGTTCCGGGCACCCCGCGTGACCCTGCCCACGTGGGCGCGCCAGGCGCCGCAGCGGGCCGTCTATCGCGGCAACGCCTCGGGCTCCTGGGAGATCTACGCCTGGGACCGGGCGAGCGGCCAGACCCGCCAGGTCACCGACCACCCCCACGGCACCCGCCATGGCGCGATCGACCCCACCGGCCAGTGGATCTGGTGGTTCGGCGACACACCCGGCGACACCGACGGTTATGACGATGGGTTCGGTGTGTGGTCGCGCCAGCCGTTCCACGGCGGCCCGGACGTGCCCCTGGCCATGCCGCCCGGCCACCCCTGCGGCCTCGCGCTCGCCTCCGACGGCGCCGCGGCCGTCGGCCGCTCCTCCCGGGACGGCTTCGAGATCCTGCTGGCCAGGCCGGGAAGCGAGCCGGTCACGCTGTATCGCCACGACGAGTACGCCGCGGTCGCGGACATGTCGCTCGACGGCTCGCTCATCGCCGTCAACCACAGCGAGCACGGCGACGTCATGCACCCCGCCCTGCGGGTGATCAGGGCGAACGGCTCGACGGTCGCCGAGCTGAACGACGGGCCGGGCCGCGGTGTGACCGGCGGCAGGTTCGCCCCCGTCCCCGGCGACCGGCGCCTGCTCGTCCTGCACGAGCGCCGGGGCCGCCGCGAACCGCTCGTGTGGGACCCGGTCACCGGCGAGCAGCGGGAGATCTGGCTGCGGGTGCGCGGCGAGATCTCCGCGGACTGGTACGACGACGGCCGGGCGCTGCTCATCATCCACACCCAGCGGGGACGCACCGAACTGCTCCGCTACGACCTCGCCGGAGGCGGCCTCACCCCGATCGAGAGCCCGCACGGGGTGATCGAGGCGGCCGCGCCGCGCCCCGACGGCACCGTCGAGTACGCCTGGTCGAGCGCCGCCCACCCGCCGGTCGTCAAGTCGAGCAACGGCCACGTGGTCTTCAGCCCCGGGCGCACGCCGCCGCCGTCCGTGCCGCTGGAGGACATCGACGTGGAGGGCCCCGGCGGGCGCATCCACGCCCTCGTCTCCCGGCCGGAGCGGGTGGCCGCGCCCTACCCCACGGTGTTCCTCCTGCGCAGCACGCTGCCGGGGTTCGGCGGCGGCCCGGGCGGCCAGGACGACGACTCGTTCCGGCCGCAGGTCGCGGCATGGGTCGACAGCGGCTTCGCGGTGATCAGGGTGAACCACCGGGGTTCGGCCGGGTACGGCTCGGCCTGGCGCGACGCCCTGCGCGGCGACATCGGCCACATCGAGCTGGCCGACGTGGCGGCGGTACGCGAGTGGGCGGTGGAGCGCGGCATCGCCGACCCCGACCGTCTCGTGCTCGCCGGCCGGGCGTGGGGCGGTTACCTGACCCTGCTGGCGCTCGGCACCCAGCCGAAGTCGTGGGCGGCGGGGATCGCCGCCATGCCGATCGCCGACCACGCGGCGGCGTACGAGGACGAGGCCGAATGCCTGCGCGCGGCCCACCGGGCGCTGCTGGGCGGCTCCCCGGCCGAGGTGCCCGAGCGATACGCCGCGTCCTCCCCGATCACCTACGCCGACATGGTGCAGGCGCCGCTGCTGATCCTCACGGGCGCGAACGACCCGCGCGGCCCGGCGCGGCAGGTCGAACGCTACGTGCGGGCCCTGGCGGACCACGGCAGGGAGGCGTGCGTCCACCGGTGCGGCGCCGGGCCGGGCACGTCGATGGTGGAGGAGCGGGTGCACCAGATGGCCGCGTCGATCGACTTCGCCGTCCGCACCCTGGGCCGTTCCTAGCGGCTGTCCCGCGAACCTCTGCCGGCCGGTCACCGCGCCGGAAGGAACCTCCGTCTTCGGCGGGGCGGCAGCCGCGCGCCGGAAGAAACCCTCCGGCTAGGGCGCGCGCAGGACGAGGATGGCCAGGTCGTCGGCGCTCGGCTCGGGCGCGAAGTCCTGTACGGCGCGGCGGATGCGCTCGGCCACCGCGCGGGCGGACAGATCGACGCACTCCGCCAGCAGCTTGGCGAGGCCGCCGTCGTCGTCGAGCAGCCGATCGCCCGCGCGCCGCTCGGTCACCCCGTCGGTCACGCCCAGCAGCACGTCGCCGGGGGTGAGCCGCAGGTTGTCCTCCTGGAACTTCGCCTCGGGGAACACCCCGAGCAACGACTGCGGCGAGGCGACGACCTCCACGACGCCGTTCGGCCGCAGCCGCAGGGCCTCCGGATGCCCGGCCGAGACGAGGCGGATGTCGAGGCCCTCCGGCACGACCGTGATCTGCCCGTGCAGCAGCGTCAGGAAGCGGGCGCGCTCCCCCTCCTCCAGGATGGCCTGGTTGAGCCGGCCCACGACGGCGGCCACGCCGTACCCCTCGCGGGCCAGCAGCCGCAGCGTGTGCCGGGCCAGGCCGGTGACCGCGGCGGCCTCGGGTCCGGTGCCGCAGACGTCGCCGATCGCGAAGCGCCAAACCCCGTCGGCGATCGGGAACAGGTCGTAGAAGTCCCCGCCGACCTCGTTGTTCTCCCCGGCCGGCTCGTAGATGACGTGGAAGTCGAGCCCGGGGGTCGTGGGCTCGTCGGGCGGCAGGAGACTGCGCTGCAGCGCCCGGTTGGCCGCCGCCTGCTGCGCGTACAGGCGGGCGTTGTCGAGCGCGAGCGCCGCGCGCCTGCTGAGGTCCTCGGCGATCTGCATGGCCTCGTCGGGGAAGCGGTCGCGCCGGCCGAGGCACATCACGCCGAGCCGCCGCCCCCGGGCGGTCAGCGGGTAGGCGAGCGCCTGCCAGTCGCTCATCGGCAGCACGGCGGGGTCGTCGTCGCCCGGCAGCGCGATCTCCTCCAGCTCGTCGCGCATGGGGTCGATCTGGGTCTCGTCCGCGTGCCAGAGGTAGGCGGGCCGCAGCTCCCCCATCCCGTCCTGGTCGGTGTAGACGGCGCACCAGCTCGCCAGGCGGGGCACCACGATCTGGGCGATGATCGCCGGGACCATGTCCGGGTTGAGCGTGCCCGCGAGCAGGTCGCTCGCGTCGGCGAGGAAGCCCAGCCAGCCGGGGCCGTGCGCGGCCTCCAGCAGCCACTCGTCGCTCTGCACCGGCTCCCCGCCCGGCAGCTCCAGGCGGGCCCAGCGGGTGCGCAACGACGAGGTGAAGGTGACGCCCCACGTGATCGCGTCGGCCGGCGGCCCGAAGTCGTGGCCGTCCGCCTTCTCCCGCACCTCTATCTGGACGGACTCGCCGTGGTGGAGCCACACGACCTCGAAGGGCGCGCCGACGGCGTCCGCGACCAGTTCGCCCACCAGGCGCTCGGCTTGGGGATACACGGACATCGCGGCCCACGCGGTCATCACCTCGCGCGTGAACCGCTTTACTTCGGGTACGGCCGTCTCGCCCGGCGTGAAGGACGCCGCGAGGACGGCTCGAGGGGTAGTCGCCACCACCATTGTGCTTACCACACTTCCTGCTGACTTCGGGTCAAGCAAGGGGCCCCGCACCCCACGGAACGTGACAGACTGGCATGGAGTCCGCGGCTGGACAGGCCGTATCAGGCCGAACGCCTTGGTCGCGTCAGCCCCGTCGGGGTAAAGGAGGCTAAATGTCGCCCGCCAACGCCGAGCTGGCCGGGACCGAACGGGTCTACCGCGAATCCGATCTCGTGCCGTTCCTGGAAACGCTCATCACATGGCGTGACGGCGACTTCCGCCGTCGCGTCTCCCACGCCCCGCCGGGCATCCTCAGCGAGATCCGGCTGCTGCTCAACGAGGTGGCCGACCGGCGCGAACACCTCGCCAACGAGCTCGCCCGGGTCCGCCGCGAGATCGTCAAGGAGGGCCGTTTCACCGAACGGCTGAGCCCCGGGCCGGGCGTCGGCGCGTGGGCGGAGAGCGTGGGCTCGGTCAACGAGCTCATCGATGCCATCGTGACGCCGGTCAGCGGCGCCGCCGACGTCATCGACGCGGTGGCCAAGGGCGACCTGTCCCGCCGGATCGACGTGGACCGCGCGGCCCGGGGCGAGGTACGCCGCCTGGGCAAGGCCATCAACGGCATGGTCGACCAGCTCTCCCTGTTCACCTCCGAGGTGACGCGGGTCACCCGCGACCTCGGCACCGAGGGCAAGCTGGGCGGCCGGGCCAACCTGCGCGGCATGTCGGGAAGCTGGCGCGATCTCACCGAGGCCGTCAACACGATGTCCGACCGCGTCTCCGCGCAGGTCCGCGACATCGCCGAGGTGACGACCGGAGTCGCGCGAGGCGACCTGAGCCGCAAGGTCACCGTCGACGCCGTCGGCGAGATGCTGGAGCTGAAGCACACCGTCAACACGATGGTCGACCAGCTCTCGGCGTTCGCCGAGGAGGTCACCCGCGTCGCCCGCGAGGTCGGCACCGAGGGCAAGCTGGGCGGCCAGGCGCAGGTGCGCGGCGTGTCGGGGGTCTGGAAGGACCTCACCGACAACGTCAACTTCATGGCCAACAACCTGACCTCCCAGGTGCGCCAGATCGCCGTCGTCTCCACCGCCGTCGCGCAGGGCAACCTGACCAAGAAGATCACCGTAGACGCCCAGGGCGAGATCCTCGAACTCAAGGAGACCCTCAACACGATGGTCGACCAGCTCTCGGCGTTCGCGGACGAGGTCACCCGCGTCGCCCGCGAGGTCGGCACCGAGGGCAAGCTGGGCGGCCGTGCGGAAGTGAAGGGCGTGTCGGGCGTCTGGAAGGACCTCACCGACAACGTCAACTCGATGGCCAACAACCTGACCTATCAGGTGCGCAACATCGCCCAGGTCACCACCGCCGTCGCCAACGGCGACTTCACCCGCAAGATCGACGTCGACGCCCAGGGCGAGATGCTCGAACTCAAGAGCACCATGAACACCATGGTCGACCAGCTCTCCTCGTTCGCCTCCGAGGTCACCCGCGTCGCCCGCGAGGTCGGCACCGAGGGACGGCTGGGCGGCCAGGCACAGGTGCGCGGCGTGTCGGGGATCTGGAAGGACCTCACCGACAACGTCAACTTCATGGCGAACAACCTGACGTCGCAGATCCGTCAGATCGCCGTCGTGTCCACCGCGGTGGCGCAGGGCAACCTGTCCAAGAAGATCACCGTGGACGCCCAGGGCGAGATCCTTGAGCTCAAGGACACGATGAACACGATGGTCGACCAGCTCTCGGCGTTCGCCGACGAGGTGACCCGCGTCGCCCGCGAGGTCGGCACCGAGGGACGGCTGGGCGGCCAGGCGCGCGTTCCCGGCGTGTCGGGCGTCTGGAAGGACCTCACCGACAACGTCAACTCGATGGCCAACAGCTTCACCTATCAGGTGCGCAACATCGCCCAGGTCACCACCGCCGTCGCCAACGGCGACCTGACCCGCAAGATCGACGTCGACGCCCAGGGCGAGATCCTCGAGCTCAAGAGCACCATGAACACCATGGTCGACCAGCTCTCCTCGTTCGCCTCCGAGGTCACCCGCGTCGCCCGCGAGGTGGGCTCGGAGGGCCAGCTCGGCGGCCAGGCCCGGGTCGAGGGCGTCGAGGGCACCTGGAAGCGGCTCACCGAGAGCGTGAACGAGCTGGCCGGCAACCTCACCACCCAGGTGCGCGCGATCGCCCAGGTGACCAGCGCGGTCGCCCGCGGCGACCTGACCCGGTCGATCACCGTCGAGGCGCCCGGCGAGCTGGCCCAGCTCAAGGACAACATCAACACGATGGTCGCCACGCTGCGCGAGACGACCAAGACCAACCAGGAGCAGGACTGGCTCAAGTCCAACCTGGCCAGGATCTCCCGCCTGATGCAGGGCCACCGCGACCTGATCGAGGTCGCCCGCCTGATCATGAGCGAGCTCACCCCGCTCGTCTCGGCCAGCCACGGCGCCTGCTACCTGTACGACGACGGCCGGCTCAACCTCATCGCCGGGTACGGCATCCAGCCGGGCTCCACCCCCAAGCCGAGCTTCGAGCTGGGCGAGGGCATCATCGGCCAGGCCGCGCTGGAGGCCAAGCAGGTCATCCTCGAAGGCGTGCCGGTCGACTCGATCACGGTCGAGACCGGGCTCAGCCGGTCGAACCCGGCGCAGATCGTCGTGCTGCCGATCCTCTTCGAGAACAAGGTGCTCGGCGTCCTGGAGATGGCCTCGTTCACCCAGTTCAGCGAGGTCCACCTGGCGTTCCTCACCCAGCTCGTCGAGACCATCGGGGTCACGATCAACACGATCATGGCCAACTCCCGCACCGAAGACCTGCTCACCGAGTCGCAGCGGCTCGCGATCGAGCTGCAGGAGCGCTCCGACGAGCTGCAGCGCCAGCAGGAGGAGCTGCGCCGGTCCAACGCCGAGCTGGAGGACAAGGCGGCGCTGCTGGCCAAGCAGAACCGCGCCATCGAGATCCAGAACTTCCAGATCGAGCAGGCCCGGCGGACGCTGGAGGAGCGGGCCGAGCAGCTCGCGGTGTCCTCGCGCTACAAGTCCGAGTTCCTCGCCAACATGTCCCACGAGCTGCGCACCCCGCTCAACAGCCTTCTCGTGCTCGCCAAGCTGCTGACCGAGAACGACGAGGGCAACCTCACCCCGCAGCAGGTGGAGTTCGCCCGGACCATCCACGACGCCGGCTCCGCGCTGCTCCAGCTGATCAACGACATCCTCGACCTGACGAAGGTCGAGGCCGGCCGCATGGACATCCATCCGCAGACGATGTCGCTGTCCGCTCTGGTCGACTACATGGAGGCCACCTTCGCGCCGCTGGCACAGGACAAGGGCCTGTCGTTCACGGTCCAGGTCGACCCCTCCGTCCCCGACGACCTGAGCAGCGACGAGCAGCGGCTGCAGCAGGTGCTGCGCAACCTGCTGTCCAACGCGGTGAAGTTCACCCACGAGGGCGAGGTCAGGCTGGAGGTGACCCGCGCGCCCGCCGACGTCACCTACGTGGACGAGAAGCTGCAGGGCTCGCCGGAGGGCATGCTGGCCTTCCGTGTCGTCGACACCGGCATCGGCATCGCGCCGGACAAGCTCGAAGTGATCTTCGAGCAGTTCCGCCAGGCCGACGGCACGACCAGCCGCAAGTACGGCGGCACCGGCCTCGGCCTGTCGATCTGCCGGGAGATCGCCCGCCTGCTCGGCGGCGAGATCCACGTGCAGAGCGTCCCCGGAGAGGGCAGCACGTTCACGCTCTATCTGCCCTCGGACTACTCGGGGCCGCTCGCCGCGCCCGACGGCGGCGCGATCGCCACCCCCACGGAGCCGGACGTCCGTGAGGACGAGGTGCCCGAGCTGCACATCAAGGACATCCTCCCGGAGATCCCCCTCCCGACCGACCTCCCGGTCCCCCCGTACACGCCGCTGGTGGACGGCAACGACTGGCAGGGTGAAGATCCGCTGTCCGGGGCAAAGATCCTCATTGTGGACGACGACATCCGCAACGTCTTCGCGCTGACCAGCGTGCTGGAGCGGCACGGCTCGACCGTCGTGTACGCCGAGAACGGCCGCGAGGGCATCGAGCAGCTCGAACGCAACGAGGACGTGGCGCTCGTGCTGATGGACATCATGATGCCCGAGATGGACGGCTGGGCCACGACCTCGGCGATCCGCACCATGCCGCAGTTCGCCGACCTGCCGATCATCGCGCTGACGGCGAAGGTCATGCGGGGAGACCGCGAGAAGAGCATCGCGTCGGGCGCGTCAGACTACGTGCCCAAGCCCGTCGACGTCGACCGGCTCCTTGAACGCCTGCGCGGATGGCTCATGCGCGGGCGCAGCGGGGGCACAGAACGATCGAGGGGCGTGCCGTCCCCAGAGTCCCGAGACTCCCAGGAGGCATGATCAATGCCCGACCGCGCCAGGGTCCTGCTGGTCGACGACCGCGAGGAGAACCTGATCGCCCTGGAGGCGATCCTCAGCTCGCTGGACGTCGTGCCCGTACGGGCCCGGTCCGGTGAGGAGGCGCTGAAGGCCCTCCTGTCCACCGACTTCGCCCTGATCCTGCTCGACGTGCGCATGCCGGGCATGGACGGCTTCGAGACCGCCGCGCACATCAAGCGGCGAGAGCGCACCAGGAACATCCCGATCATCTTCCTGACCGTGGTCGACAGCGCCCCCGACTACGCCTTCCGCGGGTACGCCGCGGGGGCCGTCGACTACCTCACCAAGCCGTTCGACCCCTGGGTGCTGCGGGCCAAGGTCGCCGTGTTCGTGGAGCTCTACACGATGAACCGGCGGCTCGCCGAGCAGGCCGCGTTGCTGCGCGAACGCCTGTCGAACGAGCTGCCGGGCGGCGGCGACCACACCTCCGTGCTGGCCGAGCTGTCCAGCCGCGTCACCGCCGTGGAGGACGAGCTGCGGCGGGTGCGGGAGCTGGCGGACAAGTCCGGCGACACGCCCCTGAACGGCGCCGTCACCGAGCTGGGCGAGCGCGTCGCCCACCTGCGCGCCGGGTTCGACGCCCTCGGCTGACGACCGCGCGTCGCGACCGGACCGTTACGGTCGGTCGCGGCCCGGCGTTTCGAGGGGATCAGCGGCGGGCGCGCTCCAGGGCGTCCCAGAAGCCGCGGCGCAGGGCGTGCCGGACCTCGTCGTGCAGCAGGAAGTCGATCGGCAGCGAGGACCCCTGCAGCAGGCGGGCCTCCAGGTCGGACGGCATCCGCGGCTTGCGGGCGAGCACGGCCTCCAACCAGAGCGCGGGGGCGTCCCTGGCGACCGACTCGCCGAAGTCGTGGCCCTCCTTGTGCGCCGCCTTCACCGCCTCGGCGAGCGTCGTGGTGCCTCCCGTGTGGACCGGCACCGGCGCGGGCTGCGGACCCGTGTACGGCCCGAGCTGCGAGGGCGAGTAGCCCGTGGAGCCGGAGCCGTACTGGCTCTGCGCCGGGCTGCCCACCGGGCTGCTCGGCGGGGTCTGGACGGGCGGCGACGGTGGTGACGGAGGGGTGGACGCCGGTGGGGCAGGCAGCGGGGTGCTCCCGGACGGCTGGGCCTGGCGCTGCTGCTGGGGCGGCTGGGCGGGCTGCTGCGACTCGGGCGAGTAGCCGTTGTAGACCGGCGGGGACGGCTGCGCGGGCAGCGCCGGACGCGCGTGGGCGGCCGAGGACCGCCCGCCGCTGTGCGCCCCAGTGCTGCCGGCGGAGCCGGCATTGAGAGAGCCCGTGCCGTGCGAAGCAGTGCCGTGAGAGCCCGTGCTTTGGGAGCCCGTGCTCTGGGAGCCCGCGCCGTGAGAACCCGAACCGTGAGAACCCGAGCCGGGGGAACCCGAGCCGGGGGAACCCGAGCCGGGGGAACCAGCGCCGTGAGAACCCGTGCCCTGGGAGCCGACGCCATGAGAGCCGGCGCCGTGGGCACCGGAGTCGTGCGTGCCCATGCCGTTGACACCCATGCTGTTGGTGCCCATGCCGTTGGCGCCTGGACCGGGAGCACCGATGCCGGGGACACCCGAGTCATGAGTGGCCATGCCGTTGACGCCCATGCCGGACGCACCCATGCCATGGGCGCCCGAGTCGTGCGTGCTCATACCGGGAGCGCTCATATTGGGGGCGCTCATATTGGGGACGCCCGTGCCGTGAGCGCCGCCTCTCTGCGCACCGCTTCCCTGGGCGCTGTCCGCGGGAGTGCCGCTCCCGGGGACGCCGGTGCCATGCGAGCCGCCGCTGGGGGTGCCCGTGCCGGGCGCTCCAGTGGCGTTCGGCTGGGGGAGGTTCGACACCCCGCCGGAAACGCCCAGGTCGTACGACGCGCTCTGGGGGAGGGCGCCGTGCGCTCCCGCCACCGGGGCCGTCCCACTGGGAAGGCCGGGAGAGTGGCTCCCCTGCGACGGGATGCCGTTCTGCTGGGAGCTGTTCGGCTGTGTCCCGTTGTGCTGTGTCCCGTTGTGCTGTGTCCCGTTCTGCAGGGAGCCGTTCTGCAGGGAGCCGTTCGGCTGGGAGCCGTTGAGGTGCGTCCCGTTGGACAGCGAGCCGTTGCCGAGGGGAACGAGGCCGTTGCCGTGCGACTGGCCGTTGCCGAGGCCGGGGCCCGGGTCCGCTCCGGTGAGCATCGTGACGTACGGCCGGAGGTGGCCGCTCGCGATCTCGACGAGGTCGTCGCACTCCTGCCGCAGAGTGCGGGCCGCCGACCATGCGCCGTCGGCGGCGATCTGCATGACGGTCACGCGGATGCCGAGGTCCTGCGCGTCGCTCACCACCTGGGCGAGGTCCTCGTCGCCGCTCACCACGACCGCGTCGCAGACCGCGTTGTTGCGCGCCAGCGTCATGAGGTCGCGGTGGACCTGGGCGTCCACGCCCTCCCGGCGGCCCGGCCGGATCCGGCCGAGGCGGAGCTTGAGCCCGGGGATGTCCGCCAGCACGTCGTGCTCCGGCGTGCGGCGGCCCTCGACGGTCGCCTCATACCAGTAGCAGCGCAGGAGCGGAAGGCCCGTGCGCTCTCTTGACAGGTTGGTCAGGAGCTGCAGCAGGCCCGGATAGTCCCAGGAGACGGACTCGCGATGGCGAGTCCCGTGGACGGCCATCGCGCCGTCTGCCAGCAAGTAGCCGGCGTCAACGAACAGCGCGCAGCGATCCACGCGACACCGCCCTTCCTACGTGGCTCTCTCAGGGTAGACAAGCGTGTCTTCCCGCGAGGGTGATTCCCGGCGATTCAGCCCTCGCCCGCCTGGTGGGGGATCAGGACGCCGACAACCCTGGGATCGCAAGCGTTCACGCCGACCGTACCAGTTTGTCCGGGTATCGCCTCTCACCAATTTGGTATGGAAAAAAGCACCCCGGGAACGACCGGCCACGGCTCGAAATCCCCTTGCGGCAAGGGCTGTGCAGCAAGGGAGGCTGTCAAGACCACGTTCTCGCGCTCACGACCGCGACGCCGAAGAAGACGGGGTCGCGCCGGGTGGCGAGCTGAAGCGCGGGGCGAGGTCCCAGCAGGGCGTGCAGGGTGTCGACCGCGACGCCTCCGGCGTCTCCCTGGCCGAGGACACCCTCCGGGCTCCGGTCCGCTCCGCCGCCGGACGCGCGATCACTCATCTTGACGACCCCCGCCTTGACCCCCTCGCCGTTCCACACCATCAGGTCGATGCGCGCGGGCGCGCCGCCGGGGGCCAGCCCGTCGAGCGGGAGCCGCAGGGCCTTCTCCTCGCTCCCGATGACCGCCGCGGCGTCCAGGACCACGGCCCGGGTGTACGGCTGCCGCTCGTCCTCGGCCATCACCACCAGGCCCCAGGCCGCGTGCCGGACCGATCCCGTACGCGCCGGGGTTCCGGCGACCCACCAGCGGCCCCCGCCCGCCGTACGGACGAGAGAGGTCACGTCGGCGAACGCCTGATAGCCGGACCCGGAGGGCAGATCCCTCCGGGTGACCTCGGCGGCGTGCAGGGTCGCGTATCCCGGCGCTTTCGGCGCGCGCACCTTGATGTCGCCCGCGGGGGCCGCACCCCGGCCGCCGCCGGACCAGTAGAGACCCGCCCACAACACCCGGCTTCCGGCGGGCAGGTCGAGATCGGCGCAACTGGACGTACGCGTCGAGGGGTCTTTGTCGAGGTCCACCGGCACACTCACGCCGGAGGCCCGGCCCCGGCCGCCCGTGGCGACCCCGCAGGGAGCGGCCGGCGCGGTGCCCACGAGCGTGTTGCCGACGACCCGGGCGAGGAGGCGGCCGTCCGCGGCGAAGCGCGCGGCCGCGCCCGAGGCCCGCACTCCCACGGTCGACGAGGCGGTGGTCTCCAGCCGCCCCGACCGTATCCGCACCGTGAAGGCCCGTCCCGTGGGCGCGTCCGCCGCCACGGCCACCTTCAGGAAGATCGCCGTCACCTCACCGGCGGCGAGCGGTCCCCGGACGCACCGCACCACCTGGCCCGTCACCGAGCGGCCCGACGCCTCACACGACCAGCCGTCACCCACCGCGCTTCCCGCGTTCGCGCCCTGGCCGCTCCCTGCCGCACGCCCCTGACCCGCGCTACCGCTCGCCCCGCTCCCCGCGTTCGCGCCCTCCGTGCCCCCGCTGGCGGCGCGCCCCTGACCCGCGCTACCGCTCGCCGCGTTTCCCGAGCGCGCGCCCTCCGTACGCCCCGGACCGACCCCGCTTCCCGCGTTCGCGCCCTGGGTGCTCCCTGCCGCACGCCCCTGACCTGTGCCGCCGCCCGGCTCGGGGGCTGCACCGTTCTGCCCGGTGACGCCCGGCTTCGTCTCGTGGCCCTGTCGCTTGCCGCCGCCCGCCGCGCGGCCTCGACCTCCGTCCTGACCCAGGTAGCGGACGCCGGGCGGCAGAGTCACCGTCGCGGTGATCTCGCCGGTGGCCGCATCACCCGCGTTGCGCAGCCGTACGGCGACGAGCCCGGTCTGGCCGCGCAGCAGGGCGCCGAGCGGATCGACGGCGGCGACGAGCGCCTCCTTCGCCTTCTTCCCGCTCCCTGCGGCCTTCTGGGCTCCGGGATGGCTCCCGCCCGACTTGGCGTGTTCACGGGCCTCACGGCCTCGCTCACCGGCCTGCCGGGGGCCCTGAGCGGTTCCTGGCCGCACTTTCGGGGCGCGATCCGCTGCCGGACGGCCCGCCTGCGGCTCGCGCCGCTCACGAGCCCCCTCCGACGTCTGCCGAGCCCCGCCCTTCGCACGGGCCTCGGCACCGCTCGCGTCCGCCTTCGAGCGAGGCTGCCCGCCCTGAGCGCTGCTCCGCGCCCCAGCCTTGGCGCTGCTTTCGGCACTGCCCTGAGCACTGCGCTGAGCGCTGCCTTGAACACTGCGCTGCGCGCTGCCAACGCTGCCTCTCGCCCCGGCCTGGCCGCCTTGGGCACCACCCTGCGCCCCGGCCTGGGCACGGTGGTCCTGGTACGGGTGACGAGAGAGCTGACGTCGCACCTGTTCCCGTTCCGGAGTCGAGGCTTTCGCGGCATCCGCAGGGCGGGAAGCCCGCTCACGATCGGCGAGGACGGTCGTGTCCGGCTCGCTCACCGGTCGCCTGCCCGCCTGCCCTGTGCTCTTCCCTGTGCTCTTCCCTGTGCTCTTCCCTGTGCCCGCCCGCTCCGAGCCCGTCTGCCCCCTGCTCGCCTGCCCTGTGCTCCCTGTGCCCGCCTGCCCCGTGCCCGCCTGCTCCGTGCCCTTCCCTGTGCCCGCCTGCCCCGTGCCCGTCTGCTCCGTGCCCTTCCCTGTGCCCGCCTGCCCCGTGCCCGTCTGCTCCGTGCCTGCCTGCGCTCTGCTGCCCTGTCCCCTGCCGTCCTGCCCGCGACCCGTGAGACGACCGCTCTCCCGACCTGCGTCCGCGTGCTGTCCGCCCTCGCGGCCTTGGACACCGGGGGCCGCCGATCGTCCGTCGTCGTGACCTGTGGCCGACGGAAGCTCACCCGAGCTACCACGGCCTTCCGCGCGTGGCGACCGCTGATCGGCACCAGGCGTCGCCTCGCCGGTGATCTCGGGCATGCCGAGCGCGATGCCCGCGCCCGGCCCATCGGCATCGCTCTCCGCCGCCGGGTCGTCCACGATCTCCGGCGCCGGGCCGCTCGCGGCCGTATGGGACGCCTCCCCGCTCGGGGTCTGCGGATCGGATGGGACGCCGGCCGCGCTGGTGTCGCCCGTGGCGGCCTGCGAACGCGAGGGGCCGGCCGCCGGCTGCGGGCGGTCCAGGGCCCGTGTTCCGTCCTGTTCCCTCGTGCCGCCGGTGAAGAGCACGCCCGTCGGCTGGGCGACGAGCAGGAAGGCGGCCGTCGCGAGGGCCGCCACGGCGATGCCTCCCAGCACCGCCCGATGCGGCGTCGGCACGCTCCGCACCAGCTCGGACAGCCACACCAGCGCCGCACGCACCCGCGCGAACGCCATCCTCAGCGCCCTGCCGATCGCCGGGCCCACTTTCGAGCCCGTCTTCAGGCCCGCGATCAGGCCCGTGGTCAGGCCCGCTCGCGAGCCCGGCTCCGGGCCGACCTTCGCGTACACGCGCCCGGTCATCGCCCGCGCACGGCCCCACACCGTGCCCCAGATCGTGCTCCAGACCGTGCCCCAGACCATGCCCCAGACCGCGCCCGGCGCCGCGCTCGCCTTCGCCCACGCGCGCCGGATCATCGCCAGGGCCCGGCCGCAGGCCGCGCGCAGCGCGTCCGCCCGGCCGCGCGTGGGCCGCGCTGTGCCCGTCCCGTCCTCGGCTGCCCGGACGGCGCCCCGCATGCGGAGGTCCGCCCGGCCTGCCAACGCCCCGATGTGCTGGCGCACGGCCTCCAGCCGCGCCCGCGCCCGGGTGCCCACGCTGCCCACTGCCCCGCCTACTGCCCTGCCCACGGCCCTGCCGCCCACCCTGCGGCCCACCCTGCCGCCTGCCCTGCCGTTCGGCCCGCGCCCGCTCGTGCCGCCCGTCATGCCGCCGCCGTACGACCGTGCTCCCGTGACGGTCGCGGTGGCGAGATCGGCGAGGTAGCCGTCCACGGCGGGCCCGGCGACGAGCTGCCCGACGACGGCCCGCAGCTCCTGGGTGAGATCGATCATCTGGAGGAAGACCGACCGGCAGTCGATGCACTCGGCCACGTGGGCGTCGACCTCACCCGCCTCCTGCTTGGGCAGGCCGTTCTCGACGTACCGCAGAATCATGGACAGGATCGGGCGGCACTCGGCGCGCGGGCCGTTCTCCAGATGCAGCCGCAGGTACGCCTCCCGCAGCCCCTGGCGTGCCCTCCGGACGAGAAGGGCCGCGGCCCTGCCCGACAGGCCGAGCAGCGGCCCCGCGTCGGCGGGCCTGCCGCCTTCGATCTCCACATGCCACAGCAACGCGCGCCAGCGCTCCGGCAGCGAGCGGTACGCACGGGCGAGCGGCGAGCGCTCCAGCCCCGTGAGCTCGGGGTCCACGTAGAGGGAGTCACCGTCGGCCAGATCGGCCACTCCGGCGGCGGCGTAGCGGCGCACGGACGCCAAGAGGTAGGGCCGGAACGCGCAGGCGGGCCCGCCGCCCCGCCGCACCGCTTCGAGAACCCTCGCGAAGGCCTCGACGAGGAGATCCTCGACCGCGTCCTCGCCTTGCACGACCTGCCGCGCCAAGGACCGGGCGGCGGCCGAGTGACGCCGGTAGAGGGTCCCGAAGGCCGCCGTGTCGCCTCCCCGCACGGCCTCAAGCAGTTCCATGTCGGTATGCCGGACTTCTCTACGCATTGCGACCTCGCGATTACGATGAGTTGCACGGCCATACATTCCGCAGTCCATGTCCTGGCTAAACCGCTGGACCCTCTTTACTCTCAGTAGTCATCGCACGCCACGCCCACCCCACCCGCCCCGTACGGCCCGCACCGCGGGGCCGGCCGTACGCTGAGGCTCATGAGTGACCGCGAGAGACTGCTTGACGAGATCAAGAACAAGGCCGTGGTGCACGGGCGGGTCGTGCTGTCCTCCGGCAAGGAGGCCGACTGGTACGTCGACCTGCGCCGCATCACCCTGGACGGCGTGGCGGCCCCGCTGGTGGGCCGCGTGATGCTGGACCTCACCGAAGACCTGGACTACGAGGCGGTCGGCGGGCTCACGCTGGGCGCCGACCCGGTGGCGACGTCGATGCTGCACGCCGCGGCGGCGCGTGGCCGCAGGCTCGACGCGTTCGTGGTGCGCAAGGCGGGCAAGGCCCACGGCCTGCAGCGCAGGATCGAGGGCCCGGACGTCGCCGGGCGCCGGGTGCTCGCAGTGGAGGACACCACCACGACGGGCGGGTCCGTGCTCACCGCCGTGGAGGCGTTGCGCGAGGCCGGCGCGCAGGTCGTGGGCATCGCGACGATCGTGCACCGGGGCGGCGACGAGGCGCTGGCCGCGACGGGAATCCCCTACCGCTCCGCCTACTCGCTCGCGGACCTGGCGCTCACTGATCCTCAGACCGCTTCACGCTGAACGCCTGCCGCTCACCGGCCGACCCGGGTGACCTGGCGGTTCCGTTCTCGAAGACCTGGACCGTGCTCGCGTCGTCGAGGACGATGTCGAGCTCGGGCTGGAAGTAGGACGCCTCCTCGCCCCGGGCCAGGTCGCGGTCGATGAGCACGTCGCCACCGGGCACCCGGACGAACACGGGGCACAGGTCGGCCTTGCAGACCACGCGTACGGTGGGCACGCGAGGCTTGGAGGATTCGGCGGTGGGCCGCGCCGGCGAGGTGGAGGCCGTGTCGGAGGCGGGTTCCTCCGAGCCGAACGTGGACAGCAGCGCTCTCGCGCCGACCACGATGACCGCGAGCAGCAGCACTGCCGCCAGGCCGGCCAGCGCCAGCCTGGCGACACCGAGGGGATCAGACCTGTGGCGTCCCACAATCGGGAGAGTAGCGGGTGTGAGGCATATCTCAGTACTGACCGGTCACTTCTTGTGCGGCAGCACTTTCCCGCAGGTCATCCCCGGCTCCCCCGTACGGACGGCCCACGGCGGCACCGCCCCGCCGGACGCTTTACCGGGGTGCGTGGTGTCGGCCCTTGGGGACGGCGGCGGCGGCCTTGCGGTTCTTCAGGACCTCGCGCACGATCGGGATCACCGACAGGAGGACGACGACGAAGACGCCCGGAAGGATGAACCTGTCGATGCCCTCGACCTTGCTGCCGAGGAAATAGCCGAGCAGCAGCAGGGCCTCGACCCAGACGACCCCGCCGAGGGCGTTCCAGACGAAGAAACGGCGCGCGTCCATCTCCAGCACGCCGGCCACCGGGTTCATGAAGGTGCGGACGATCGGCATGAACCGCGCGGCGACCACGGCCTTCGCGGGGCCGAACTTCTCGAAGTAGTACTCCGCCTTCTCGACGTGCTCCCTCTTGAACAGCCGGGAGTCGGGCTTGTCGAACATCTTTCGCCCGACCTTCGCCCCCAGGAAGTGGCCCAACTGCGCTCCGGCGATGGCCGCGAGCGGTGCGCCGATCAACAGAGTGGGCAGTGACAGCGGCGCGATCCCGAATCCCTCCGCTGCGGCGACGGTGCTGAAAATTCCAGCGGTCACCAACAACGAGTCACCGGGCAGGAAGAACCCGACGAGCAGCCCGGTCTCGGCGAATACGATGGCGATGACGCCGATCGTCGCGAAGGCGCCGAGCATGCTCAGCCACCACTTCGGGTCAAGAAGGTCCAAGAGCACGTCCACGGGGCGAGCCTACCCGTCCCGGGTGAGATCAGACTGAGAAGCGGCAGGGCTGTGGAAAACCGTGAATCGCGGAATGACCGCGGCTTTCCCGGTGCCCCGCATACCCGGCTTTCCCGATCGGCCCGCCCTTCGGGATACTTGCCACGCCGCATACCGTCAGAAGGAGATGACTTCGCATGCCTATCGCGACTCCAGAGGTCTACGCCGAGATGCTCGACCGCGCCAAAGCGGGCGGTTTCGCTTACCCGGCGATCAACGTGACCTCGTCGCAGACCCTGCACGCCGCGCTGCGCGGCTTCGCGGAGGCGGAAAGTGACGGGATCATCCAGGTGTCGACCGGTGGCGCGGAGTTCCTCTCCGGCACCACCGTGAAGGACATGGTCACCGGGTCGGTGGCGTTCGCCGAGTTCGCCCGCGTGGTCGCCGAGAAGTACCCGGTGACGGTGGCGCTGCACACCGACCACTGCCCGAAGGACAAGCTCGGCTCCTTCGTCCGCCCGCTGCTGGAGATCTCCGCCGAGCGCGTCGCGCGCGGCCAGGACCCGCTGTTCCAGTCGCACATGTGGGACGGCTCCGCCGTGCCGCTGGACGAGAACCTCCAGATCGCGAGCGAGCTGCTCGACAAGACCGCCGCCGCCAAGGTCGTCCTCGAGATCGAGATCGGCGTGGTCGGCGGTGAGGAGGACGGCATCGTCGGCGAGATCAACGAGAAGCTGTACACGACGCCGGAGGACGCCCTGGCCGTCGCCGAGACCCTCGGCCTCGGCGAGCGTGGCCGCTACATCGTGGCCGCCACCTTCGGCAACGTCCACGGCGTGTACAAGCCGGGCCACGTCAAGCTGCGCCCGAGCGTGCTCAAGGAGATCCAGGAGGCAGTCGGCGCCAAGTACGGCAAGGAGAAGCCGTTCTCGCTGGTCTTCCACGGCGGCTCCGGCTCCACCCTGGAGGAGATCCGCGAGTCGATCTCGTACGGTGTGGTGAAGATGAACATCGACACCGACACGCAGTACGCCTTCACCCGCCCGATCGTGGACCACATGTTCCGCAACTACGACGGCGTGCTGAAGGTCGACGGCGAGGTCGGCAACAAGAAGGCCTACGACCCGCGCTCGTACGGCAAGGCCGCCGAGGCCGGCATGGCCGCGCGCATCGTCGAGGCGTGCCAGCAGCTCAAGTCCGCGGGCACCAAGCTCAAGTAGTCAGGGCACGGCCCGGCGGGAAACGCGAAGCCGCATTCTTGTATCGGTCTTCGGTTCCCACCGGGCCGCCCATACCCGTGTGGCTCTTGGACGGGTAAGACTGTCCCCATGGAATCGCACGAGAACCTCCTTGCCGGCCCGCCGCCCACCCTGCTGCCGGACAACCCCGAAGCGCGGCAGATGCTCGAGTCGGGCGCCAAGGCGGCCGACGTGGCAGCCCGTTTCCCCGCCTACTCCGCGGCCTGGGCCGCTCTCGCCGACGACTACTTCGCCGCGGGTCACGCCGTCACCTCGTACGCGTTCGCGCGCACCGGTTATCACCGGGGTCTCGACCAGCTGCGCCGGGCGGGCTGGAAGGGGCACGGGCCGATCCCGTGGGAGCACGAGCCCAACCGGGGGTTCCTGCGCTGTCTGAACGCCCTGGCCCGGGCGGCACAGGCGATCGGCGAGAAGGACGAGGCCGAGCGCTGCGCCCAGTTCCTGCGTGACAGCAGCCGGGAGGCCGCGGAGGCGCTCGCACCCAACCCCTGAACGATCTCTTTAACGAATTGCCTGGATGACTCCTGGACAAACCGCCCAAACGGGGCATTAAGCGGGACAATCAATCCGTCTTGTGACTTAAGACTCCGTTCACCGTCGGCATGCCCCTCAGGTAGTCTCTGTGTGCAAGAGGCCCCTGCCGCGCTTGCGTCAGGGGCTTTTCGTCTTGGTGCGGGAGTTGAACCATGCCGGCTGTCGTTCTCGTTGGCGCCCAGTGGGGCGATGAGGGCAAGGGGAAGGCCACCGACCTGCTTGGTGGTGACGTCGACTACGTCGTGCGTTACCAGGGTGGCAACAACGCGGGCCACACCGTCGTCATCGGCGACCAGAAGTACGCGTTGCACCTGCTTCCGACGGGCGTGCTCTCCCCCGACGTGGTCCCGGTGATCGGCAACGGCGTGGTGGTGGACCCGGGCGTGCTGCTCGGCGAGATCGACGGGCTGGCCGAGCGGGGCATCTCCTGCGACCGGCTGCTGATCTCGGCCAACGCTCATTTGATCATGCCCCAGCACAAGGCCATCGACAAGGTCAGCGAGCGTTTCCTGGGCAAGGCCAAGATCGGCACGACCGGCCGCGGCATCGGCCCGGCGTACGGCGACAAGATCTACCGCATGGGCATCCGGGTCCAGGACCTGCTCGACCCCGGCATCCTCGGCAAGAAGATCGAGGCCGCGGTGGGCGAGAAGAACCAGATCCTCACCAAGATCTACAACCGCCGCGGGATCGACCCGGCGAAGGTGCTGGAGGAGTACCTCGGCTACGCCGAGCGGCTGCGCCCCCACATCGCCGACACCTCGCTCGTGCTCTCGCGGGCGCTCGACCAGGACAAGGTCGTGCTTCTGGAGGGCGGGCAGGGCACGCTGCTCGACATCGACCACGGCACCTATCCCTTCGTGACCTCCAGCTCGCCCACCTCCGGCGGCGCCTGCGCCGGCTCCGGCATCCCGCCCACCCGCCTGACCAGGATCATCGGCATCCTCAAGGCGTACACCACGCGCGTGGGGTCCGGGCCGTTCCCGACCGAGCTGCTCGACGAGCAGGGCGACTGGCTGCGCCAGACCGGCGGCGAGTACGGCGTCACCACCGGCCGCAACCGCCGCTGCGGCTGGTTCGACGCGGTCATCGCGCGGTACGCCACCCGGATCAACGGCGTGACCGACTTCTTCCTGACCAAGCTCGACGTGCTGTCCGGCCTGGAGCGGATCCCGGTCTGCGTGGCGTACGACGTGGACGGCGTCCGCCACGACGAGATCCCCATGACGCAGACCGAGTTCCACCACGCCACGCCGATCTACGAGGAGCTGCCCGGCTGGCAGGAGGACATCACCGGTGCCAAGACGTTCGAGGACCTGCCGCCGAACGCGCAGGCGTACGTCAGGGCGCTGGAGGAGATGAGCGGCGCCCCGATCTCCGCCATCGGCGTCGGTCCGGGCCGCACGCAGACCATCCAGATTCGTTCCCTGATCTGATGGTTCGTGGGGTACGCGCCCGGAACCGGCGGGTTCCGGGCCGCGGACAGGCGAGGCGGTAAGGTACGCCGCTGTGCATGGATACGTTGAGCTGCACGGGCACCGTGGAGCGCGGGGCCTGCGGCCCGAGAACACCCTGCCCGGCCTGGCGTTCGCGCTGGAGCTGGGGGTCGACGCACTCGAGTTCGACGTCGCCATGTCCGCGGACGGACAGCTCGTGCTCACCCACGACCTGCACGTGTCCGCGGTCACCAGCGCCGACACGGGCATGGCCGTTCCCGGCGACGAGATGTTCCCCTACGTCGGCAAGCCGATCATCGCGCTCACCCTGCCGCAGCTGCGCACCCTCGACGTCGGCGTACGGCTGCCCGAGCGGCCGGACGACCGCTTCGCGCTCACGCAGGTGCCGCTGCCGGACACCCGGATGCCGACGCTCGGGGCGGTGCTCGGCCTGATCGGCGCCCTCGGCGCCGACCACGTGCGCCTCCACGTGGAGCTGAAGTCCGATCCGACCCGTCCCGACCTGTGCGCCGACCCGCGCCGCTTCGTCGAGGAGGTCGTCCACGAGCTCGACCGGCACGACCGGCTGTCGAGGGCGGCGCTGCTCAGCTTCGACTGGCGCCTCCTGGAGATCGCCCGGCCGATGCTGGAGCGGCGGTACGCCCTGGTCGAGCGCGACACGATGACCCCCGCCTGGATGAACGGCATCCGTCTCGGCGAGGTCGGCGGCGACCTCGCGGCGGCGGCCGCGGCGGTGGGGGCGACGGCGTTGTCCCCCGACCGCGTGCTCGTCGACGAGGCGCTGATGACGGGGGCGGCCCGGCAGAACCTGCCGGTCGTCGTCTGGACGGTCAACGACGCCGACGAGGCCGCCCGGCTGATCGACATGGGGGTGGCCGGGATCGTCACCGACTACCCCGACCGCATGCGCCGCCTCTGGAAGGCCCGCGGCCTGCCGCTGCCCGGCCCGGTGACCCCGCTACGGCCCGTAGGAGCCTGAGCCGTACAGCGCAAAGGAAGAGCCCCGCCGTGGGCGGTTTCACAACCACCGAGGCGGGGCTCCAGGGTCACCCACAAGAATGGCTTCACAGCCGACGTACAGCCAAGCGCACCGGACCGTGCCCGTCAAGTAGCCGAGCGTCACCCGCCCCTGCGTGTCGCCGTCACACGGCCCGCTCGGCTCACTCCTCCACGGACAGCGCGCCGGACGGGCAGAGCTGCACGGCCCTCTTCACCCCGGACTCGAGGTCGGCCGGAGGCTCGGCGTCGAGCACCACGACCGTGCCGTCGTCCTCGCTCTGGTCGAACACCCGGGGCAGCGTGAGCACGCACATCCCCGCACCGATACACCGTCCGGTGTCCGCCTTGATCTTCATCGTTCCCCCTGCGACCTTCCTCACCACAGCACCGGCAGGCGGTGCACACCATAGATGGCCATATTGGACCGCATCGGCACCTCGTGCGCGGGCACGGCCAGGCGCAGGTTGGGGAAGCGGCGCAGCAGGGCGGGATAGGCGATGCGCATCTCGATCCGGGCGAGCTGCTGGCCGAGGCACTGGTGGATGCCGTGCCCGAAGCTCAGATGCCCGTGCGCCGGCCGGGTCACGTCGAGCGTGTCGCCGCCCTCGAACCGCTCGGGATCGCGGTTCGCCGCCGCCACCGACAGCGTCACGGCCTCGCCTGCCCTGATCAGGCAGCCGCCGACCTCCACGTCCTCCAGGGCCGTACGGGTTGGTCCGATGTGCACGATGCTGAGGTAGCGCAGCAGCTCCTCCACCGCGTTCTCGACGGCGGCCGGGTCGTCCCGCACGACGGCGAGCTGGTCGGGGTTCGTCAGCAGCGCGAACGTGCCCAGGCCGAGCATGTTGGCGGTCGTCTCGTGGCCCGCGATGAGCAGCAGCAGCCCGACGCCGCCGATCTCCTCGTGCGTCAGCTCCCCGCCCGCGACCAGGCCGCTCAGGATGTCGTCGGCGGGCTCCTTGGCCTTCGCCAGGACGAGGCCGTGCAGGTAGGAGTACAGGTCCTGCACCGCGGCCCGGACCTCCTCGATCGAGGAGCTCAGGTCCAGCAGCACCGCCGAGTCGTGCTGGAACTTCCCCCGGTCCTCGTACGGCACGCCGAGCAGCTCGCAGATGACCAGCGAGGGGATGGGGAGTGCGAACGACTCGACGAGGTCGGCGGGGGCGCCCTCGCGCTCCATGGCGTCGAGGCGGCTCTCGGTGATCTCCTGGATCCTCGGTTCGAGCTGCTTCATCCGCCGCACCGTGAACTGCCCGGTCAGCAGGCGGCGATAGCGGGTGTGGGCGGGGGCGTCCATGCGGATGAAGAACCCCGGCGTCAGCGGCTCACTGCGGAACTCGCTGCGCTGGGGGATCGGCGAGTGCAACAGTTCGGGGCGGGTGCTGAAGCGGTTGTCGGCCAGGATGGCACGCGCCTCGGCATAACCCGTCACCAGCCAGCCCTCGTGCCCGTCCGCGTACGTCATCCGCTGGATCGGCGCCTCGGCGCGGCGGCGTGCCAGTTCGTCCGGTGGGTCGAAGGCACGTTCGCGAGCGAGGGGATAGGTGGCCAGCCGGGGTGTCGCCTCTGTCATGACACGCTCCTGCGAGAGTGGAAACGGTCGATGTGTCGAGCGGCCCGCTCCCCCCACCTAACAACATCATTTGACAGATAGCAATGACCGATTGTTCATGATTCCGGTCACGAAGCGTACGCAGTCCGAAACGGTCGGCACCCGCCGGGACGCCCGTGGGGCGGCGTCCCGGGGGAAAAGGGGAGGTCAGAGCCAGCCGTTGCGGCGGAAGGCGCGGTGCAGGAGCGTGCAGGCGACGACCATCACGCCGATGACGATCGGGTAGCCGTAGACCGACCGCAACTCGGGCATGTGCTCGAAGTTCATCCCGTAGATGCCGGCGATCATCGTGGGGACCGAGATGATCGCCACCCACGAGGAGATCTTGCGCATGTCCTCGTTGGCGAGGGCGTTGGAGCGGGCCAGCGCGGCCTGGAGGATCGAGTCGGACAGCTCGTTGGACGCCTGGACCGCCTCGCACACGCGGGACAGGTGGTCGCCGACGTCGCGGAAGTACTCACGCATCTCGGAGGGGATGCTGCGCCGCTGGGGAAGGGCGTTGAAGGGGGTCTGGAGCGGTCCGACCGCGCGCTTGAGCTCCAGCATCTCGCGCTTGAGCTGGTAGATCCGGTTGATGTCGCGGGAGCTGACCTCCGCGAAGACGGCCGCTTCGACCTCTTCGAGCTCGGCCTGCATGAGGTCGGCGACCTGAAGGTACTTGTCCACGACGTGGTCGGCGATGGCGTGCAGGACGCCGGTCGGGCCGCGGGCGATCAGCTTCGGCTTGGCCTCCAGCTTCTCGCGGATCTCACCGAGCGGGCAGTAGCGGCCGTGCCGTACGGTCACGACGAAGTCGGGCCCGACGAACACCATGATCTCGCCGGTGCCGATGATCTCGCTGCTCGCCGCCGACACCTCGTGGTCGAGGAACGCGACGGTCTTGAGCACCACGAACAGCGAGTCGCCGTAGCGCTCGACCTTGGGACGCTGGTGGGCCTTGATGGCGTCCTCTACGGCGAGCGGGTGCAGGCCGAACACCTCGGCGAGCCACTCGACCTCGGGCGCGGCGGGCTCGTGCAGCCCGACCCAGACGTACGCGTCGGGCACCTCGTTGACCTCGTTGTGCTCGCGTACCAGGCGCACGGCCTCGGGAATGCCGCCGGCCTCGACCTTCTTGCCGCCGACGTACGCGCCGAACTCGACGAGGGAATTGCTCGGCGGCACACAGCGGACGATCGGCTCCACGTTCTTCATCGGCGCCGCGCCGAGGCGCGTGGGCATGACCCGGGTGTGCCTGTTGATGCGGGGAAAGAGCAGAGAGGAGCGCATGGCGGTCCCTTCCCGCCCGAGCCGGCACGCTCTACGCGCGACGTGATGTCACCCCTTCATACAGGCGTGAGCTGCCCCTCGGGCTTCAGTTTCGGAGTGGTCGGGAATGCGCACGACGTACGTGCGCGAGCACGTACTGACGGGATCACCAGAATTCATCCCAGACCACCTCCAATCGCCACGAGACAGCGCGAAGCCTGTCTAACCTACCACACGGCCGTTGGACACCTGTTCCAGCGTACCCGCGTCAAGTGCCGTCGATCATGCACTTCTTGCCAAAAAGCGCCCGTACAAACTGGCCATCGATGTGTATCCACCCCCAAACCGCTCCGCCTGGGCGCGGGGACGGCGCGACGCCGGGGTCGCCGCGCCGGCGGGTGTCGGGGGCGGCGGCGCGGGGACGGCGGCGCGGGGACGGCGGCGCGGGGACGGCGGCGCGGGGACGGCGGCGCGGGGGCGATGGCGCGGGGGCGATGGCGCGGGGGCGATGGCGCGGGGGCGGTGGTGCCGCGCCGGAGGTGTGGCGGGCAAAGACTGCGACAATGGTCGGGTGCGCGTACTTGTCATCGGTTCCGGGGGTCGTGAGCACGCTCTGTGCCGGACCCTGCGGCTCGACCCCGCCGTCGTAGAGGTCCACTGCGCCCCCGGCAACGCCGGGATCGCCGAGGTGGCCACCCTGCACCAGGTCACGCCCACCGACGGGGCGGCCGTGACCGCGCTCGCCGAACGGCTGGGCGCCGACCTCGTCGTGATCGGCCCCGAGGCGCCGCTGGTCGCCGGGGTCGCCGACGCGGTCAGGGCCGCCGGGATCGCCTGCTTCGGCCCGTCGGCGGAGGCGTCGCGGATCGAGGGGTCCAAGGCGTTCGCGAAGGACGTGATGACCGCCGCCGGGGTGCCGACCGCCCGTGCGTACACCTGCACCACGCAGGAGGAGGCCGCGGCGGCGCTCGACGCGTTCGGCGCGCCGTACGTCGTGAAGGACGACGGGCTGGCCGCGGGCAAGGGCGTGGTCGTGACCGACAGCCGCGAGGAGGCCCTGGAGCACTCCAGGGCATGCGGCCGGGTCGTCATCGAGGAGTTTCTCGACGGCCCCGAGGTGTCGCTGTTCGCGCTGTGCGACGGGACCGATGCGGTTGCTTTGCAGCCCGCCCAGGACTTCAAGCGGGCCTACGACGGCGACAAGGGCCCCAACACCGGCGGCATGGGGGCCTACACCCCGCTGCCGTGGGCCCCGGAGGGCCTGTCCGAGCGGGTGATGGCCGAGATCGTGCGCCCGACCGTGGCCGAGATGGCGCGGCGCGGCACGCCGTACACGGGAGTGCTGTACGCCGGGCTGGCGCTGACCTCGTCCGGGCCGCGGGTCATCGAGTTCAACGCGCGGTTCGGCGACCCGGAGACCCAGGTCGTGCTCGACCGGCTGGAGACCCCCCTGGGCGGGCTGCTGCTCGCGTGCGCGACCGGCACGCTCGCCGGGCATCCGCCGCTGCGGTGGCGGGACGGCGCGGCCGTGACCGTGGTGCTCGCCGCCGAGAACTACCCGGCCGACCCGGTGAAGGGCGACCCGATCGCCGGGCTCCCTGTGACGGTCGAGGGCGCGTACGTGCTGCACGCGGGCACGGCCCTCGACGAGGCCAACCGGGTCGTGTCGAACGGCGGGCGGGTGCTCAACGTGGTCGGCACGGGCGCCGACGTCGCCCAGGCCAGGGCCCGGGCCTACGAGGCGCTGGAGCAGATCACGATGCGCGGCTCCCACCACCGCTCCGACATCGCCCTCGCCGCAGCGTCCTCCTGACGCCTGACGATCGGTGATGTCCGCCTAACGGTTGGTGCACGACTCGTGTGCGGACATACGATCTGATCAGCGGAGGGGAGGGCGCATGGCCGCGGTCGCCAGGCCACGGGTCGAGGAGATCCGTCTCGCGTACCTCCCTGGCCTGGTGCGCGACGGACGGCTGCGCATTCCGTCCTTCCAGCGTTCCTTCCGCTGGGACCGGGACGACGTCGTCAGGCTGTTCGACAGCGTCCTGCGCGGCTATCCCATCGGCGCCCTGCTCATGTGACAGCGGCCGGCCGCCGCCGCGCGTCCAGACATCGGGCCGCTGAGGATCGACGCGCCCGAGGCGGCCGACGCGTGCTGGGTGGTGGACGGCCAGCACCTCGTTCATCCTCGTGACGTCCCCGCTCGGGCCATCCGTGCGGCGATCGGCCAGGCGGACCCCGAGATTCTACGGAGCCACGTCATCGACGAGGCCGCCCTGCGCGATCTTCCAGAACACGAGGACCTCTTCCTCGCGCGCCGTTTCGACCAGCTCGCGACGGCGGTCGAGGAGCACGTCCAGGAGAACGCGCTCTTCGGTTTCCCGGACGGTCCCGATCTGATCAGGCCAGAGTGAGCGCATGAGCACACAGACCACCGCTCAGGTGTTGCTCGGCGAACGCCCGGTCGGCATGCTCACGATGCGAGCGGGCCGGGTGACCTTCGAGTACACGGACCGAGGACCCGTTCCCGCCGTTCGTGGGTGATCACATCGAGGTGCGGCCGCGGACGCTCCCGCTGCTCAAGGCGCGGTGAAGAGCTGGGAAGATGGAACGGTGAAGCACCTGCACTCCGGCAAGGTACGTGACCTCTACGAGACCCCCGACGGGCTGCTGCTGATGGTCGCCTCCGACCGCATCTCGGCCTTCGATTACGTGCTCGAACCCGGCATCCCCGACAAGGGGGAGATCCTCACCCGGCTGTCCCTGTGGTGGTTCGAGCAGCTCAAGGACGTGGTCCCCAACCACGTGGTCTCGACCGACGTCCCGGCGGAGTTCGCCGGCCGCGGCGTGCTGTGCCGCAGGCTGCGGATGGTGCCGGTGGAGTGTGTGGCACGCGGATACCTCACCGGCTCCGGGCTGGTGGACTACCGCAGGGAGGGCGTCGTCTCCGGCGTGCCGCTCCCCGAAGGGCTCACCGACGGGTCCAGGCTGCCCGAGCCCATCTTCACGCCGTCGACCAAGGCCCCCATGGGCGAGCACGACGAGCCCATGACGTACGAGGAGGTCGTGGGCGAGGTGGGCGAGGACGTGGCCGAGCAGCTGCGCCGGATCACCCTCGACGTCTACAGCCGCGGCGCCGAGATCGCGTTGGAACGCGGCATCATCCTGGCCGACACGAAGATCGAGCTGGGCTGGGACGCCGACGGCGTGCTGACGCTGGGCGACGAGGTGCTGACGCCCGACTCATCCCGCTTCTGGCCGTTGGACGAGTGGGAGCCCGGCCACTCCCAGCCGTCGTTCGACAAGCAGTTCGTCCGAAATTGGCTGCTGTCCCCCGAATCGGGCTGGGACAGGTCGTCCGGCGAGGCGCCCCCGCCGCTGCCCGACGAGATCGTCGAGCGCACCCGCAGCCGTTATGTCGAGGCGTACGAGCGGCTCACCGGCGAGCGTTTCCGCGGCTGAATCACACAGGTCACGCAAGTAGTCTCAAGTGACTCGTTCCCCCATGCGTTCTGGGGGTAGTTCCTCCCCGAAACTCCTGGAACAGCGGCTACTCTAGGCCGATCGTCCTCGCCGACGCGTCGGGTGCCGGCTGACGGGAGTCCCCCATCCTTCCCCCGAAATAGGAGCAATTCATGGTCCGTTACCGCGTGCGCGGTGGCAACGTACTGCGTGGAACCGCCTTCATCCAGGGCGCGAAGAACGCCGTACTGCCCATGATCGGGGCGGCGCTGCTCGCGGCCGAGGGCCGCACGGTGCTCCGCAACGTGCCCGTCATCGAGGACGTGCGCCGGGCGGTCGAGCTCGCGCAGGCCGTGGGCGCGAAGGTGGAGTTCCACGAGAGCGAGCGGACGCTCGTCATCGACGCCTCCCGCCTGACCAGCCCGGTCCTGCCCGCGGAGATCGCCCGCCGGTTCCGGGGGTCGGTGCTGTTCGTCCCCGCGCTGCTCCACCGCCTGGGCGAGGCGATCATCGAGGGCATCGGCGGGTGCAACCTCGGCAGCCGCAACCTCGACTTCCACTACCTGGGCTACAAGCGCCTGGGCGCGATGGTGGACGAGGGCGAATCCGTCATCCACATCAAGGCCGGCGGCCTGATCGGCGCCCCGCTCTACCTCGACACCCCGTCGCACACCGGCACCGAGAACCTGATCATGGCCGCCTCGCTGGCGCGGGGCACCACCGTCATCGAGAACGCGGCCCTCGAACCCGAGGTGCTCGACGTCATCACGATGCTGACCCGCATGGGCGCGCGCATCCGCGGCGGCGGCACGGGCTTCATCACGGTCGAGGGCGTCGACGAGCTGACCGCGGTCGAGCACACCGTCATGCCCGACCGGCTCGACGCGGGCGTCTTCGCGATGGCCGCCGCGATCACCGGTGGCGAGGTCAGCCTGGTCGGCGCCTCCCTGGAGCACCTCGGCGTGGTCCGGTGGAAGCTGGAGCAGATGGGCGTCGAGTTCGAGACCCACGGCGCGGTCCTCCAGGTGCGCCGCAACCGCCCGCTGCGGCCGATCAACGTCATCACCGACACCTACCCCGGCTTCGCGACCGACCTGCAGTCGCCGCTGATGACCGTGGCCTGCCTCGCCGAGGGCTCCAGCTACATCCACGAGCGGATCTTCGACGGCCGCTTCGCGCTCGCGGGCGAGCTGAACAAGATGGGGGCGAACGTCGAGGTCGAGGGCAGCCGGGCCGTCGTGCACGGACCGACGCCGCTGCACGGCACCGAGGTGACTGCGCACGACCTGCGGTCGGGCATCGCGCTCGTGCTGGCCGGGCTCGCGGCGGAGGGCGAGACCACGATCGGGTCCGGATATCTGATCGACCGGGGCCACGCCGCGCTCGCGCAGCGTATGCAGGCTCTCGGCGCAGATGTGGTGCGTGAAATTTCCACTTCGGACGAGGGGTGAGTCCGGAAACCTTTACTAATGCCCTGACCAGCGCAGATCTTCCGATTTAAGGAACCCCCCAGACCACCCAGAATGGTATTCCGGTAAATCTGGGCGTGACATTACGGCCTTAACCAGCGATCGTTCCAAAGAGAAGCCACAACAACGAGGGCGACGTGGGATGGGACGAACATTGGTCGAACGCACGGAAGACACTCCGCGCGGGTCACGTCTGGGCACGGTGACACCCGACCTCACCATCGGCGTGGTGGGGTCACACGATCTGGTCGAGCGGGTGATGCTCATGGGGCACTCGGCTGCCCCGGTGCCCTGCCGGCTGGTCGCCGCCGCATACCGGGACGAGCAGGAGGCGGCGGACAAGGTGACCCGGCTCGGTCCGGGTGTGGACGCATGCCTGTTCGCGAGTCCGGTGCCTTTCGAGCTCGCCCGGCGAGCCGGCGTGCTCACGATGCCGGCCACGCATGTGCAGCTCGGCGGGGCCGCGCTCGTGGCGGCGATCGCACGGGCCGCGCTGGACGAGCGGATCGATCCGCGCCGGGTGAGCCTCGACGTGCTCGGCCGGCCGGACATCGACGAGGCGTACACGGACCTCAACCTCTCCTCCGGTGAGGTCCACAGCCGAGACGAGCCGGGCCCGGTGGGCACGATCACCGCCTTCCACGAGCGGTTGTTCCGCCAGGGGGCCACGACGGGCGCGCTCACGTGCGTCCAGGGCGTGGCCGACCGGCTGACCGCCGCCGGGGTGCCGGTGGTGCCCGTCAGGCCGACCTCCGCGGCCGTCCGTACGGCACTGCACACGGCGGCGCTGCTCGGCGCCCGCCACCGGCTGGAGGAGTCGCAGCTCACGGTCGTGCTGGTCGAGGTGCCGACGCTGCGCGAGCCCGTACGGCGGGCCGCGCCGCGCTACTGGCGCGACGAGCTGCGGCTGTCGCTGCACCGCCTGCTGGTGCAGGAGGCCAACCGGATCAACGCGAGCGTGTGGCCGATCGACGACCACAGCTATCTCGTGGTCGCGACGAAGGGCTCGATCTCGACGGCCACGGACGGGTTCCGGGTGCTGCCGTTCGCCGCCAGGATCCGCGAGGAGCTGGGTCTGGCGGTCGAGGTGGGTGTGGGGATGGGCCGCACCACGCACGAGGCCGAGACGCACGCCAGGGGCGCGCTCGCGCGCACCCAGGGCGGCAAGCAGCCGCAGGGCTTCGCCGTGGACCGGGAGGGCCGCGCACTGGTGCCGCCGCCCCGGATGCCTCCCCAGCCGGGCGGACCGGTCAAGCCCAAAGGGGTCGAGGTGCTGGCGCGCCTGGCCGCCAAGCTGGAGGGCGGCGACACGGTCGTCGACGCGGAGGGCGCCGGACGCATGCTCGGGGTGACCCCCCGCACGGCCAGGCGGTTGCTGCGCACGCTGGTTGACGAGGGACTCGCGTGGCCGCTTCCGCCCAACCGCACCCCCCAGCCGGGCCGGCCGCGGCAGCTCTACCGGCTGATCGTGGAGAAGCTGAACCGGTAATCGCCGTCCGGAAACAACGGTCTATTGTCATGACCCATGGAACGAAACGGTCATGACGCACGGGTGTGGCTGGCGCTGGCCGCCGTGTACGTGGTGTGGGGCTCGACGTACCTCGGCATCGCCATCGCCATCCAGACCCTTCCGCCGATGACAAGCGGTGGACTCCGTTTCGTCGCGGCGGCGCTGGTTCTCGGCACGGTCCTGCTCGTCAGGGCCGTGCCGCTCCGCATGCGGTGGAAGGAGTTCGGCGGCGCCGCGCTCGTCGGGCTGCTGCTCCTCGCCGGAGGCAACGGCATGGTCGCCGTGGCCGAGCAGCACATCTCCAGCGGCCTGGCCGCGCTGCTCGTCGCCTCCACCCCGCTGTGGCTGATCGTGCTCAGGACGATGTTCAGGGACCGGCCGCACGTGCTGACGCTGGCCGGCGTGCTGGTGGGCTTCGCCGGGGTCGCCTTCCTCTCCCTGCGGGGCGGCGGCGCGTCCGGCAGCGGCGTAGGCATCACCATCGTGCTGCTGGGCTCGCTGTCGTGGTCGGTGGGGTCGTTCATCTCCCCCCGGATCCCGATGCCGAAGAACCCCTTCGTGGCCAGCACGGTCGAGATGGCCGTGGGCGGCATCGCCCTGCTGGTCATGGGTCTCGTGCAGGGCGAACGGCTGCACCTCGCCGAGGTGAGCTGGCAGTCGTGGACGGCCCTGGCCTACCTGGTGCTGGTGGGCTCGCTCGTGGGCTTCACCTCCTACATCTGGCTGCTCGGCCATGCGCCGATCTCGCTCGTGTCCACCTACGCGTACGTGAACCCCGTGGTGGCGGTGCTGCTCGGGATGGCGGTGCTGGCGGAGCCGGTCACCGCGGCCATGCTCGTGGCGGGGGTCCTGATCGTCGTGGGGGTCGCGCTGGTGGTCTCCACCGAGCGCCGTGGGAGGCCCGCGACGCCGCCGGAGGAGGAGGCCCCCGCGGGCCCCGGACGCGTCACGGCGCCCCAGCCGGCCGTCGAGCCGTGAATGCGAGCCGCCGCACCGTGAGCATGAGCCGGGCCGGGAATCCGAGCCGGACCTGGAACCCGGGCCGAACCGGAAACCGGGCCGAACCGGAAACCGGGCCGAACCGGAAACCGGGCCGAACCGGGAAACGGGGACCGAACGGGAAACGGGGCCGGCTTGGCGAGGCATGAGAGCGAAATCGGTAATTCGAGGCCGCACGCGAATCGGACGCATGATTTCGCTGCGATCCGCCGACTATCCCGCGATATTCGCACGACAAATGCGAGGGCATCCCGCGGCGGTCAGGGTGGGCGACTCCATGGACGGCCGCACGCGATATACAAGATCGCTGACAACCGGATCATGACAGGACCCGGAAGGGTTCACTGACACTGCTTTGCGAGGAACCGCGCGATGTTCGAGAAGTTCACCGATCGAGCACGACAGGTCGTCGTCCTGTCCCAGAACGAGGCCCGGACGCTCGGCCACTCATCCATCGACACCGAGCACATCCTGCTCGGTCTGCTCCGCGAAGGCGGTGGCCTGGCGGCCCAGGTTCTCACGAGCCTGGGCCTGAGCCTTGAGGACGCGCGCCTCCGGGTCAAGGAGACCGTCGGCCACGGCCGGTCCGCCACGGCGGAGCCCCTGCCGTTCACCCCGACCGCCTCCGCGGTCCTCCAGGCGTCGAACGAGGAGTCCGTGCGGCGCGGCCACGACCGCATCGGCACCGAGCACATCCTGCTCGCGCTCCTCCGCGATCACGAGACCGTGGCGACGCGGGTGCTGGTCGCCTCCGGAGCCGATCCCGGCCACGCGGCGCGGGCCACGGAGGAGCTCATCCGGCAGTACTACCCGGCCTCCTAGCGGGGTGCGGAAACCCCGCCCCTCGAACGGCCCCCTGGCGGGGTGCGGAAACCCCGCTCCTCGCGAAGCCTGGGGGACGTTCACAGATCTTGGGCAAGCCGGCAGGTGGCGGAGACCGTTGCCGGTCTGCACCAGACGTATCCACGGGCCTGGGGCAAGTCGGTCACTGCGCCGGAAGGAAACTCCGGTCCTCGCGAAACCCGCTCCGCTGGGCCTTCGCTGCGGTCCTCGTTCCCTTCCGCTCCGCTCCCTCCACCCCGTGGACGTTGCTAGGAGTCCTTCCGGAACGCCTCGGCGGCGGCGAGGAAGACGTCGTTGGCCTCGCTGTCGCCGATGGAGATCCGGGCCCCCTCGCCGGCGAACGGGCGCACCGCGACCCCGACGGCCGCGCACTTCTCGGCGAACTCCATCGTGCGCTCGCCGAGGCGCAGCCAGACGAAGTTGGCCTCGGTGGGCGGGACGGTCCAGCCCTGCGACAGCAGCGTCTCCCTGACCCGGGCGCGCTCCTTGATCACGGTCTCGACCCGCTCGTGCAGCTCGTCCTCGGCCTTCAGGGACGCGATCGCGGCCGCCTGGGCGAGGTGGTTGACCGCGAACGGCAGCAGCGTCTTGCGGACCGCGGCGGCCACGGGCTCCTGCCCGATCAGGTAGCCGACCCGCAGCCCCGCCAGGCCGTACGCCTTGGAGAACGTGCGCAGGACGGCGACGTTGGGGCGCTCGCGATAGAACGTGAGACCGTCCGGCACGTCCGCGTCCCTGACGTACTCCCGGTAGGCCTCGTCGAGGACGACGAGGACGTTCTCGGGCACGCGGTCGAGGAACCGCGTGAGCTCGTCGGCCCGGTTGACCGTGCCGGTCGGGTTGTTGGGGTTGCAGACGAAGACCAGGCGCGTCTCCGGCGTGATGGCGTCGGCCATGGCGTCGAGGTCGTGCGTCTCGTCGCGCAGCGGCACCTCGATCGAGGTGGCGCCCGCGAAGCCGACCAGCATCGGGTAGGCCTCGAACGAGCGCCAGGCGTACATCACCTCGGCGCCGGGCTCGCCCACCGCCTCCAGGATCTGCTGGGCGACCGCGACCGATCCGGCACCCAGCGCCACGTGGTCGTACGGCACGCCGAGCCGCTCGGCGAGCGTCTCGGTGAGCCGGACCGCGCCGGGATCGGGGTAGCGGTTGACGTCCGTGGCCGCCCGCGCGATCGCTTCAAGCACCGACGGCAGGGGTCCGAAGGGGTTCTCGTTGGAGGACAGCTTGTAGGAGCGGCCGTCCGGTGAGACCACGGCCTTGCCCGGCTTGTAGGCCGGCACGGTGTCGAGGATCGAGCGGAATCGAGGCATGCCCTAACGATAGGAGATCCGCCTGTCCCGGCGGCACCCCGCACGCCCCCTGTGGATAACTCTCCTGCCCCGGTCTTACTGGTAGTAGGCGTAGAGCGTCTTCCAGCTGCCGGCGTACTGGCAGGTGAGGGACGGCTTGGTGGCCTTGCGCTCGGAGCAGACCTTGAGCTCGACCTCGCCGACGTTCTTGATGGTGAAGGCGAAGGTCTTCTTCGCGCCGTACGAGCAGGTGCGGTAGTTGCGGTAGGCCAGGTGCGGCTTGTTGGCGGCGTCGAAGTAGCTGACGCGGAACAGGGCCCAGCCGCAGGTGGACGACGTGTGGTTCAGGCTGGTGACCTTGCCGGTGACCTTGACGTACGGCGCGGGCCGGCTCCGGTCGCTCTTGGCCGCGGCGATCAGCGAGCCGCTGACCTTGGCCTTCGACCCGGTGGCGTAGTAGGGGCCCCAGGACTTGGCGGCGGTGGCCTCGGCGGCCGTCGCGGTCGCGAGCGGGGCGAGGGCCAGGATGCCGGCAGCGAGCGTGATGCCTGCGAGGGAGCGGGTGAGGGTCATGGCTGGGGGTCCTTTCCTCGTCGTTGCCGGCAGTGTGTCCCGGGCCGCTTTCAAGGCCCTTGACGCCCGCTGAACCGACGACGCCCGCCGTACCGCGCCCGCTGAACCGACGACGCCCGCCGCCCGCATGCGGCCGCGCGCTTCGCCGCTCGCGCACGCGGAAGCGCCCACGAACAGCCAGGGGGAACAGCCACCCGCCGAAACGGTGAAGCGTGTCCCAGGCGTGTGTCTCGCCAGGGGAAGCGGACGACTCCGAGGACCGCGCAGAACCGCAGCAGGTCGCGCACGCAACCGGGACGGTCCGGGGGAACGGCCGGCGCGGCCGGTCAGGTGCGCAGCATGGGCGGGTGGAGCAGCACGGCGGGGCCCCGGCGGTAGAGCATGGCGGGACGGCCGCCGTCGCGGGTCGTGGTGCGCCCGGTGGGCACGAGGAAGCCCTCGGTCTTGGTGACCTTCCGGTGGAAGTTTCGCGGGTCGAGCGGGCGTCCCCAGACGATCTCGTAGACGCGGCGCAGCTCCGCGACGGTGAACTCGGGCGGGCAGAAGGCCGCGCCGAGCGAGGTGTATTCGAGCTTGCCCCGCGCCCGCTCCACGCCGTCGAGCATGATCCTGCGGTGGTCGAAGGCCATCTCGGTCAGCTCGGCCACCGGCTGCCAGCTCATGTGGGCCTCGGTGGACGCGGGCAGGTCGGGAGCGAGACCCAGATAGGCCACGCTGACCACCCGCTGACGCGGGTCGCGGTCCGGATAGCCGTAGGTCTGAAGCTGTTCCAGATGGACCGGGGCCCCGGGAAGACCGGCCCGTTCGGCCAGCACGCGGGCCGCCGCGGCGGGCAGGTCCTCCTCCAGCTTGATGAACCCGCCGGACAGCGCCCACCGGCCCTCGTACGGCGGCCGGTCGCGCCGCCAGACGAGTGCGCTGAGCTGCTGGGACCTGACGGTGAGCACGACAAGATCCACGCTGACAGGAATACGCGGGATCATGCCCATGACGCTACAGGACGCGGGCCTCGGCTCGAGCCGTCCTGGGTAGGCCGGCCGGGCCCCGCACGGGAGCTTCATCACCGCTCCACACCCTCGTAACCCCCGTCGGGCGTCGCCCGGCACCGTACGGCCGATGCCGGGCCACGCACGGCCGGGTGGGTCAGAACGCGTTCGTGGGCTTGACGTAGGTCACCCGGAGGTTGAGATAGGTCGCCACGCCGCCGTCATGGCCGCGTACGGCGATCAGGTTGCAGCAGTCGAGGTCGGCCACGGGCACCACGACGTCGATCGCCCCGGCGGCGCACTTGCCGCTCTTGACGCTCTGCACGAGGTGGCCGTTGAAGTAGACCTGCGCGTCGTTGTCCACCGTGCCCTGGATGCGCACCTGCTGGGCGTCGCGCGGCAGGTGGATCCAGTGGCGCACGAGGATGTCGGTGTCGACCGCCCACGGGGTCTTGACGGTGTTCTCGTTGTTCCACGAGCAGGTGCCGTTGGTGGTGCCGAAGCCGGCCTGTCCCAGCGGCCAGCCGCTGTCGTCGAACCCCCGGTCGGCGAAGTCCGGCACCTGGGTCGTGGGGGGCACCTGGCGGTAGGTCCAGCCGGTGCTGTTGTAGTCGAGCGCGGTGACGACGTTCGCACGCCCGCTCGCGGTCTGGGCGGCGGTGGCCGCCGGGGCGGCCAGAGCCATCCCGGTCACCAGCGCGCCCGCCGCGATACCCGCGGGCAGGAGGTTACGAAGTCGGTTCATGTGCGGTCTCCTTGTCGATCGTCGGGTGCCCTGTTGCGGAGGCACCTCGGCGCCGGCGGGGATGGGCCGGCCATCACGCCGCCGCGACATGGAGATCCACTGGCGGCGGCGCAGGCAAAGGAGATCAGCGGGCTGGGCGCGCCGCGCGCGAGCCCCGCCGCGGCATTGCCCGTTCCTTGCCCGGACATTGCCGCACCCTACGCTTGACACGCGCATCACGCCCCTGCACCGCACGCGCCTCCGGCGCGTACCCACTGCGCGCCTCCGGCGCGACACGGCGGCAGGGAGATCAGCCGGTGTTGTGGTAGTAGACGGGCTCGGCGGACTTCCTGCCGTCGGCGGAGGTGACCTCCACCCGCACCCAGACGTCGCCGGGGACCGTGGCCCAGTCCACCGGGATCCAGATCTTCTCCGTGCCCGCGGGCAGCCCCGGGATCGGGGTGGTGTCGTGCCAGCCGACCGTGGCCGAGTCGACGACGCGCGGCGTGTCCAGGCCCGGCCAGCTCAGCGTGACCTTGGCCGAGCCGAGGTGGTAGCCGCGGATCTCCAGGCCGTCCTGTATCTGCCGCGCGCGCCGTTGCGCCTCGATCGGGATCGGACGGTCCCAGTCGGCCGCGATCTCCTCCGACAGCGACGGCGAGCCGCAGGTGAAGAAGTCGCTCCACATGTACGAGATGATCTTCGACACGTACGGCGCGGCGAGCGTCACCTGGGTGTCCAGCCGGGGCTTGTCCGTACGCCCGCGGGTGCCCTGACGGCCGCAGGGCTCCGCCGAGGTGGACGGCTCGAACGCCTCGACGTTGGCCCACAGCTCCACCTGGATGCCCTCCTGGACCAGGTCCTGGCGGGCCTGCGACATCGCGCGGTAGTAGTCGCGGGTGCTGCCGTAGTAGGCCGTGGCGTACGTGCTCTCCCCGACGACCGGTTTGAGGGTGTCGTCCACCGGCTTGTTCTTCCAGTTGGGCCAGAACAGGCCGACCTTGCCCGTGCCCCGGCCGTCCTGCGGCGCGATGATCTCGACTCCGGTGCGTGCCAGTTGCTTGAAGCCCTGCGCCACCTGGGCGGGCGTGGAGGTGTACTTCACCCGCCTGCGGCTGTCGATGTAGGGGCTCACGAGGATCGGCTTGTCCGGCAGCTCCTGCTCGACGATCAGGTGCTGCTCGGCGTACACCTGGAGCGTGTCGACCTTGCTCGGGTCGGGCCAGTCGCGCAACTGCAGCTCGAACGGCTGATAGACGCCGCCCAGCGACTCGCGGCCCTTGAACCGGTCGCCGTAGTCCTGGAGCACCCGCCGGGTCAGCGTGGTGAGCGTGCCGATGTGGCGGGGGTCGGCCCGGGTCGACTCCTCGGGGTCGCGCGGGGCGAGCGGCAGGGCGGGGAAGACCTTGATGCCGAACCGGTCGCCGAGGTCGAGCAGCTCGCTGAGGCTGTCCCTGGTGCCCGCCGAGACGAGGATCAGGTGATAGCCGCGCCCCTCACGGCTGAAGTCGCAGGTGGGGTCGTCCGAGCCGTCCTCGGGCGCGATGAGCCGGAAGAAGACGGCGTCCCCCACCACGATCTCGTGCTCCATCTGGGGGCAGCGGAAGATGCCGGGGCCGAAGCGCTCGTCGGTGCGGTAGACGTACGTCCTCGTGATGCGGTTGCCCGGGTTGGCCGCCTGGAGCTCCTTTTCCGCCGCCTTCATGCACGGCAGCCCGTTCTCGACGCAGCGGGCGAACCTGGCGTCGGGCTTGGGCGCCTTGCCCTCGGGGGTCGAGGCCTCCAGGACCTGCCCCTCATCGTCGGTCTTGCGCGGCGACAGGCCGAACCCGAGGCGTACGACGGTGTCCCCGCCAAGGCGGTGGATGGCCTCAAGCTGGCGTCGCCAGGTGCAGGGGTCGGAGGTCGGGATGAGCCAGTAGCCGCTCACGGCGTACGGCGTGGTCGCCGCGGTCTCGAACGTCCCGCAGGGGTCGGTGAACACGCTGTGCGTCGGCGACCCCACCATGGGGGTCGAGGGGACGGTCTGCCCGGCGCTGGCGGTGCCGGAGCCGGTGCTTCCGTCACGGAGGACGATCACCACTGATGCGACGCCGGCGAGGATCGCCACACCCAGGATCAGAGTGAGCCAGCGCACTTTCAGGACACTACCGCCCGTCGTTCAAATGATCTTGCCGCGCCCAGCCTACCCGGATGTGCGCACTGCCGGGCCGGCCTCAGCGGCCGCCTGCGGGAGTGTTCACCACGCGTTCAGCTCTTGACGCCCGCCCACGCCTCTAACTGGGTGACGAAGCGGCGTGCGGAGTTGGGCCAGTGGTGGTTCGCCCGCGCGGCGGCGTAGCCGCGTCCACCGGTGCCGATCCGCTCGAAGGGGTTGTCCCTGAGCTTGAGCACCGCCCGCGCCACCGCTTGAGGGTCCTGCCAGGGGACGACGAGGCCGCACTGGTAGCGCTCCACGAGCTCCACGGCCCGCGGCGAGGGGGTGGTGATGACCGGGATGCCGTGCGCCATGTACTCCACGATCTTCGTGGGCATCGAGTGGCGATAGTTGGGCTCGTCGTGCAGCAGCGAGAGCCCGGCGAGCGCGCCGTCGAGCCGCTTGAGCGCCTCGTCGTTCGGCATGAAGTCGCGCCATTCCAGCACGCCCTGGGCGACGGCCTCGTTCAGCAGGGGGCGGCTCTGCGGGTCGGCGTAGCCGATGAGCTCCACGGCCACCCGATGGGGCTGGAGCAGGCGCGCCACCTCGACGGCCTCCTGGACGCCCCGGGCCTCCGACAGCCAGCCGAGATAGACGACGCGGTCGTCGCCGGGCCGGCTGACCCGGTCGGGCACCCAGGTCTCGTTCGGCACCACTAGGTGCTGCTGCTTGAACCGGCCCGCGTACGCCGCCTCGGCCAGCAGCAGGTGCAGCCGCCGCTCGGCGGTGGTCTCGAGGAGCCGGGCGAGGAAGCGCACCGGCGGGCGCAGGAACGCCGGCAGCCACGGCTTGAGCGACAGCGTCGCGGGCGTGTCCTCGTGGACGTCCCAGACGACCGGCGGGCGGCCGCGCACCCCGGCGACCGCGAGCAGCAGCTCGGGGTCGTGGATGAGGGCCAGGTCGACCTTGCCCCGCATGCTCTTGAAGAGCTTGCGGGCGGCCCGCACCGCGGTCACGCGGCGCCGCTCCGCGGCCCGGGGCAGGTCCACACCCGTCACCCAGGAGCGCGGCACGACTCCCCGCGCGGTGTACGGCGCGGCGTACGTGACCTCATGACCGGCGTCGACGAGTGCCCGGATCTGCCGGTGCAGGATCCGGGCGTCCTCGGGGTGATGCACCACCGTCATGACGAGCACGTGCACGCGCGAAACCCTTCCTACAACCGCTCGACGCGTTCGCTCGTGGCCAGCACGCCGCGAGTGTCCAGGACGAGAGGGGCTCGCTCCTCCACGATGTCGAGGTCGAAGGCCGAGTGCTGCTGGAGCAGGACCACCACGTCGGCGGCGGCCACGGCCTCGGCCAGGTCCTCCTCGCGGGGGATCCGCCTGCCCTCGACCGACCACTCCTTCACGTACGGATCGCAGAACGCCAGCTCGGCGCCCAGTTCGAGGAGCGCCTCGGCCACGGGGATGGCCGGTGTCTCCCGCTCGTCGGCGATGTCCGGCTTGTACGTCACGCCGAGGAGCAGCACGCGCGAGCCGTTCACGGGCTTGCGTGCCCGGTTGAGCAGCCGCTGCACGCGGGCCACCACGTACGACGGCATCCGCTCGTTGATCTCCTGGGCCAGTTCGACGAACCGGAAGGGATAGCCGAGCTTGCGCACCGTGTACGACAGGTACGACGGATCGACGGGGATGCAGTGCCCGCCGACGCCGGGGCCCGGCAGGAACTTCTGGAAACCGAACGGCTTGGTGGAGGCGGCCTCGATGGCCTCCCACAGGTTGACGCCGAGCTCGTCGCAGAAGATCGCCATCTCGTTGACGAGGGCGATGTTGACGTGCCGGTAGGTGTTCTCGAGCAGCTTGGCCATCTCCGCCTCGCGGGTGCCGCTGACCGGCACGACCCGCTCGACGAACTGCGAGTAGAAGGCGGCGGCCCGCTCCTTGCAGGCTGCGGTGTAGCCGCCGACGACCTTGGGAGTGTTGCGCAGGCCGAACTTGGCGTTGCCCGGGTCGATCCGCTCCGGCGAGAACGCCAGGTAGAAGTCCTTGCCCGCCACCAGACCTGACTGCTCCAGGATCGGCCGCGCCAGCTCGTCCGTGGTGCCGGGCCACGTGGTGGACTCCAGCACGACGAGCGTGCCCTCCTGGAGGTGCTCGGCGACGACCTTGGTGGCGCCCTCCACGGCCGACAGGTCCGGACGGTGGTCCTCGTCCAGCGGCGTCGGGACGCAGATGACGATGGTGCGCGACTTCGACAGCACCGATGCGTCCAGCGTGGCCGTGAAGCCGGCGGCGAGCATCGCGTCGAGGTCGGCGTCGGTCAGGTCGTCGATGTAGGAGCGGCCGGCGTTCAGGGCCTCGACCTTACGGGGGTCGACGTCCAGACCAGCCACCCGCAGGCCCGCCGCCGTGGCCTCCTTGGCCAGCGGCATGCCCACGTATCCCAGCCCGATGATCGTGAGATCGAAGGCTGTCACGACGAGGCCTTGGGGGGAACCTGGGGGCGGAAACAACACTTCATGGTGGCAAAGGTTATCTCAACTCGGAACCAAGCATGCCTGATGCAACACATCCGACTTTCTGCTGTTTATCGGTTTTCGGTCAAGGACTGGTAGATCCCTTGGTACGTGCGGGCCAGGCTGCTCCAGGTCCGGTGCGCGGCGACCTCGGCCTTGCCCGCCTCGCCCATGATCCTCCGGCGCTCCGGATCGTCGCGCAGCGCGGCGAGCGCCTTGGCCAGCGCGGCGGGATCGCCGGGCGGCACCAGCAGGCCGGCGCCCTCACCGCCGACGAGCTCCGACAGCGCGGGCAGGTCGCTCAGCACGACCGGCTTGCCGAGCGCCATCGCCTCGACCGGCTTCAGCGGGGTGACGAGACGGCACACCCGCAGGTCCTCGCGCGGGCAGACGAAGATGTCGATGGCCGCCTGCGCCTGCAGCGCCTCGTCCGGGCCCACCCGGCCGGGCAGGATCGCGTCCGTCAGGCGCAGCTTCTCGACCTGTTCGAGCAGCGCGGGCCGCTCGGCGCCGTCCCCGACCAGCAGGACCTTCACCGGCGTCCCGGCCTCGCGCAGCAGCGCGGCGGCGCTCAGAAGTGTGGCGAAGCCCTCATAGGCGACGATGCTCGACACCGAGCCCACGACGATCTCGTCGCGCCCGATCCCGAACCGGTCGCGGAACGCCTCGCCGTCGTAGTCGGCCGTCAGCAGGGCGTCGTCCACGGCGTTGGGCGCGAGGAAGATGCGCTCCCTGGGCACGCCGCGCTCCACGATCTCGGCGGCCATCGTCTCGGCGAGCGTCACGACCGCGTCGGCCTCGCGCATGATCTGCGCCTCACGCTCACGCTGCAGCCTGTGCCGCTCGCTGCCGACCCTCGCCGGGTCGCGGGAGACCCAGGTCTCCTCCAGGAAGCCGCGCACCTCGTACACGAAGGGCGTGTTCGTCCGCTCGCGCACGGCGAGCGCGACGGAGCCGTTGCGGTGGTCGGTCGCCGCGTGCAGCACCTGCGGGCGGAGGGTCCTGACCAGCTCGGAGACGTCCGCGGCGCCGCGGATCATCCGGCCCTGGCTCTCGAACGGCACCTCGCCCTTGGGCAGGAGCCGGTAGTAGGGGATGCCGTCGATCTCCTCGTACGGCTCGGCGTCGGTGTGGCCCTGGAGCATGGGCCAGCCCCAGCTCGTCACGACGTGGGGGTCGAGCCCCGCCGCCTTCTGGGCGGTGACGATGCGGTGGGTGCGCACGGTGTAGCCCGCCTGCGTGTACGGCAGGGCGTTGGTGACCATGTGCAGCACCCGGCCGTTCACCCGCTCACCCATGATGATCTTCGGCTTGGGCGGGATCGGGTTCGGGCCGAGCGCGGCCTTCTCCCCCTCGTAGTAGGCCATCCTGCGGCGGACGAACGGCCACCGGGACTGCGGCTTGAGCACCTGGACCGCCTCGGTGAGCCGGCCGGCGTCGAAGTGGGCCTTGGCGTCCCGCAGCGGGCCCTTGGCCGCGCGCTGCAGGATCTTGCGGGTCCTGACCTTGACGAACCGGGCGGCGGGCCAGGCGACGCGTCCGACGACCGGGCGCATGCCGGGAGGGATCGCGTCGGCGGCGGCCTGGGCTACCCGCATCGGGTCGGACTTGACCTTGCTGACGAAGATCCGGGAGACGAGGACAGGGTTCCTCGCGAACCCCCGGAGGAAGCCGCCGAGGCCGGCCTTCGCGGACGCGGCGGACACGGCCTTTGCGGGCTTGTTGGCCTCGGTTTCCACGGCGCGACCGTACCATAGGCAACGTTTGTGCCAGGGAGTGCGAAAACGCGCGGCAGGGCACGGCTTGTGAGCACGACCAGAGACGAAAGGCGAGGCAGATGAGAGACAACCCCCTCGTCCTGCACGTACTGGGCGCCCGGCCGAACTTCGTCAAGGCGGCCCCGGTCGTCAGGGGGCTGGCCGAGCTCGGGGTCCGGCAGGGCATCATCCACACCGGCCAGCACTACGACGCGCTGATGTCGGACGTGTTCTTCGCCGACCTGGGGCTGCCCGAGCCGATCGCCAACCTCGGCGTCGGCAGCGGCACCCACGCCCGGCAGACGGCCGCCCTGCTCACCGGGCTTGAGGACGTCGTGCTCGAACACCGCCCGGCGCTCGTGGTGGTGTACGGCGACGTGAACTCGACGCTCGCGGCGATCCTCGTCTGCGCCAAGCTGCACGTGCCGACCGCGCACGTCGAGGCGGGCCTGCGCTCCTTCGACCGGGAGATGCCGGAGGAGGTCAACCGGGTCGTCACCGACGCGCTGTCGGACCTGCTGTTCGCCACCTCGCCCGAGGCGCTGTCGCACCTGGCCAACGAGGGCGTGGACCCGGCGAAGGTGCACCTCGTCGGCAATCCGATGATCGACAGCCTGTTCGCCGCGCTGCCCAAGCTCGACCCGGCGCCGGTGCGGGAGCGGCTGGGGATCGAGGGCGACTACGCGGTGGCCACGCTGCACCGACCGGCCAACGTGGACGACCCCGAGGCGGCCCGCGAGCTGGTCGAGGCCGTGCTCGGCGTGGCCGAGCAGGTGCAGGTCGTCGTGCCGCTGCACCCCCGCGGCCGGCAGCGGCTGGCGGACGCCGGTCTCGTCAACCGGCCGAACCTGAAGATCGTCGACCCGCTCGGCTACGTGGACTTCCTGTCCCTGGTGCGCGGGGCCGCCCTGGTGGTGACCGACTCCGGCGGCGTGCAGGAGGAGACGACCATGCTGGGCGTCCCCTGCCTGACCGTCCGGCCCAACACCGAGCGGCCGATCACCGTGACCCACGGCACGAACCGGCTCGTCACGCCCGCCTCGCTGCCCGCCGCGGCGTCCAAGGCGCTCGCGGACGGCGCGGCCACGCCGAGCGGCGACCTGCCGCCGCTGTGGGACGGCGCCGCCGGGCCGCGGATCGCCCGCGTCATCGAGGCCTGGCTGCGTGGCGACAACCTCTCCCCCGCCGCCAAGGGCATCCTGCGTTAGTTCTCAGGACGGTTCAGGACGGGGGGAAGACCTCGCTCGGCTGAATCCCCTATATCGGCACAAAGGTCTCTGTGGCCCTTTACGATGGCTTGTCCGTAAGGGGGAGAGGTATGGCTGAGACCGAAGAGACTCCTGAAGAGCCCCGTTTCCAGCGACTGGGGCCGGTGAACTGGCTGCCCGAGGAGCGCAAGCACATCGAGCAGTACGAGCAGCGGATCCGCGACCTGGAGAACCGGCTCGCCTACCAGGAGGCCCGCGCCGACTACGCCCTCTGGCGGCTGCAGGCCACCCAGACCCAGAAGCCCTACCGGGTCGCGCAGGTGCTGACGAACGCGGCGAAGCCCAAGAAGATCGTCCGGCTGCCGCGTGATCTCAGCAAGGCGATGAAGGACGGCAAGAAGCCGCCGCAGGCGCCGCCGTCCGCGATCGAGGTCGCCGCCGAGGCCGAGAAGCGCGGCCCCGAGGTCAAGATCCCCGGCCTCAAGTGGCCCGACGGCCCGGTCGTACGGCCCGACCTGCGCGTCGCGGTCATCCTCGACGACTTCTCCCGCATGGCGTTCAAGTACGAGTGGGACCAGATCGAGTTCGGGCTGCAGGACTGGCGGGAGATCTTCGCCGAGAAGCGGCCCGAGATGCTGTTCTGCGAGTCGGCCTGGCACGGCAACCAGGGCCGCTGGCGCTACCAGATGACCGGGACCAACGCGCCCAAGCAGGAGCTGCGCGACCTGATCGCCTGGTGCCGCGAGGAGGGCATCCCCACGGTCTTCTGGAACAAGGAGGACCCGCCCAACTTCGACTTCTTCATCGAGACGGCCAAGCTGTTCGACTACGTGTACACGTGCGACGGCGACATGATCCCGAAATATCGCGAGATGCTGGGTCATGACCGTGTCGGTGTGCTGCAGTTCGCCGCCCAGCCCCGGATCCACAACCCGATCCAGACCAAGCAGGGCCGGCCGTACGACGTGGTCTTCGCGGGGATGTACTTCCGCGACAAGCACCCCGAGCGGCGCGAGCAGATGGAGACGATCCTCGCGCCGGTGCGCCCGCTCGGCCTGCACATCTACGCCAGGAACGCCTCCGTGGCCGACAAGTACGCCTGGCCGGAGGAGTATCGCCCCCACATCGTGGGCGAGCTGCCGTACGAGCAGATGCTGGCCGCGTACAAGATGTACAAGGTCTTCCTGAACGTGAACTCGGTGATCGACTCGCCCACCATGTGCGCGCGCCGGGTCTTCGAGCTGTCGGCCTGCTCGACCACCGTGCTGTCGGGGTGGTCGCGGGCCATCGAGGAGACGTTCGGCCCGCTCATCCCGGTCGCGCACTCCCAGGAGGAGGCGTACAACCGGGCGATCTACCTGATCAACAGCCCCGAGCTGCGGGCGCGCCAGGGCCACCTGGCGATGCGCGAGGTGTTCGACAAGCACCTGTTCTCCCACCGCGTCGACCAGATCCTCACCGACCTCGGCCTGCCGGTCGTCTCGCGCTCGCGGTCGATCTCCGTGGTGCTGCCGACCAACCGGGCCGGTCAGCTCGAACACGCGATCAGCCAGGTGGCGCGGCAGCGGCACCGCAACCTGGAGCTCGTGCTGGTCATGCACGGCCTGTCGGAGGACCCGGCGGTCGTGCGCGACAAGGCCCTCGCGGCGGGCATCCCGGCCGTGAAGGTGCTGACCGCCGACCCGTCCTGGACGCTGGGCGAGGTGCTCAACCACGGCATCGCCCACGCCGAGGGCGAGCTGATCTCCAAGATGGACGACGACAACATCTACGGCGAGCACTACCTGTCCGACCTGGTGCGCGCGTTCGACTACGCCGACGCCGAGATGGTCGGCAAGGGCGCGCACTACACCTACTTCCCCGACCAGGACGTCACGATCTTCCGCCTGCCGGGGCTGGAACACCGCTACGCCCACCTCATCCAGGGGGCGACGATCCTGGCCAAGTCCGACCTGCTGCGGGCGTTCCCGTTCGAACCGGTCAACGCGGGCGAGGACACCCGTCTCGTACGGCGCTGCAAGGCGGAGGGCGTCCGGATCTACTCGGCCGACCGATACAACTTCATCTACATGCGCGGCTCGGACGCCACCGCCCACACCTGGCAGGCGGCCGACTACAAGCTGACCCGCAACGCGCAGTTCTGCTTCGCCGGCAACCCCGAGGCGCACGTCCTCATCTGACCCGGCGTTCCTGTGGGAGGAGACCGCTCAGGGCCTGTCGCGGCTCTGGGCGGTCTTCGCTTGGTACCCCTGGCTGTACCTCCATTGGGCAGCATGCGGGAGCGACCGGGAGGGCCTCCGGCTGGTGTGCTGATCAGTGTCAGTCGGCACTCCACAGGAGACGTGAAATGGCACTCGACAGCCGGCCGCGGGCCGGGCACCACACGAACGAGACCGGGATCAAGGGCTTCATCCGCCGCCACCCGCTGGTCGCCTTCTTCACCCTGGCCAACCTCATGAGCTGGGCGGCCTGGTCACCCTACGTGCTCTCGAACAACGGCCTGGGGGTTTGGGACTTCGACTTCCCCGCCGTGCTCGGCACCACCCAGTTCGCCGGCGTTCTCCCCGGCGCCTATCTCGGCCCCATCTTCGCCGCGTACGTCGTGACGAGGGTCGCGGACGGCAGGGAGGGCGTCCGCCGGTGGGTCGGCCGGATGACCAAGTGGCGGGTCGGCCGGCTCTGGTACCTCGGGACCGCCCTCGGTGTGCCCGCCCTCATCATCGTCACCGGTCTCGCGCTCTCCGGCGAGAACATCCACATGCCGCCCGTCGCCGCGCTGGTCGCGTACGTGCCCGGCCTGCTGCTCCAGATGGTCACCACCGGTCTCGCCGAGGAGCCCGGCTGGCGCGACTTCGCCCTGCCCCGCATGCAGCGGAGGTTCGGCCCGCTGGGCGCCACCGCCATCCTGGGCCCGCTGTGGGGCGTCTGGCACCTGCCGCTGTTCCTGAGCGAGTGGGGCGGCTGGCCGGACGTCACCTGGACGAGGATCGGCGAGTTCGTCGCCTTCGCCACCGTCTTCAGCGTGGTCGTCACCTGGGTGTTCAACCGCACCGGCCAGAGCCTGCCGCTGATCATGGTGCTGCACGTCAGCGTCAACAACTTCATGTCGATCGTCTACTCGGACATGTTCCCGTCGCTCGGCACCCCCGAGCACGCGAGCCACGTCACCCTGCTCGCGGGCACCACGGCGGCGGTCCTGGTGCTCATCGCGACCCGCGGACGCCTCGGCTACCGTCCCGCCGAGGAGCCCGCGCCGGAGCGCACGGCGGAACTCACACCGGAGCTCACACCGGAGCTCACACCGGAGCTCACACCGGGACTCGCCGCGCAGCGGTGAACGGCCACCGCGCGAAGACCCTAAGCTCGTCAGCCCGAGGGGGTGCATGATGGCGGCGCGTCAGCGGAAACCGGCCAGGGGCGTCGCCGCGTACGCCCGCGGCCTCTTCGACGCCTTCGAACACCTCGTCGGCGGTCTCGGCACCGCGCTGCTGGCGTTCGCCGCTCTGCTGTGGCTCGTCGTGGTCGCGCTCACCTGCGTGATCGGTGTGGGCCTGCTCCTCGCGCCCACCGTGCCACGGGTCGTACGGTCCGTCGCCGAGCGGGAGCGCGGCCGGCTGTCCCGGTGGGGGCCGGAGATCGTCGCCCTGGGGCCCGCGCCGGCCGGTGTGCGCGCGGCCTTCGCCGACCGGGCGGTGCGGCGGGAGCTGGGCTGGCTCCTCGTGCACGCCACGCTGGGCCTGTTCCTCGGCCTGGCGGCGCTGACCCTGGTGGTGGACGCCGTGCAGGACGTCACCTATCCGCTGTGGTGGCGGACGCTGCCCGCGGAGGACCCCGCCCCGACGCTGGTGTTCTGGGACGTGCGCGATGACGCCGACGCCTGGGCGGTCGCGCTCCTCGGCGTGGGGCTTGCCGTCGGCTTCCTGGCGCTCGGGAGCGGAATGGCCCGGTTGCAGGCGTGGCCGGGACGCCGGCTCCTGGCGCCCACCGCGGACATGGACCTCTCCCTGCGCGTCGCGGAGCTGTCGGCCACCCGCGCGGCGGCGCTGGACGCCCACGCCGCCGAGCTGCGGCGGATCGAACGCTCCCTGCACGACGGGACGCAGAACCGGCTGGTCGCCGTCACCGTGCTGCTCGGCGCGGCCCGCCGCGCGCTGTCGCAGAACCGGCCGGGCGCGGAGGACATGCTCGAACGCGCGCAGGAGACCGCCGAGCAGGCGCTGGCCGAGCTCCGTACGGTCGTGCGCGGCATCCTGCCGCCCGTGCTGGCCGACCGGGGGCTCGCCGACGCGCTCGCCGGGCTCGCGGCCAACTGCGGGGTGCCCTGCCGGGTCGACGTCGACGCGCCCGGCAGGTGCGCCGCCTCCATCGAGGCGACCGCCTACTTCGTGAGCGCCGAGGCGCTCACCAACATCTCCAGGCACAGCCGGGCCCGGCACGCCACCGTGACCGTACGGCGTGAGGGCGGCCGGCTGCGCCTGCGGATCGAGGACGACGGCGTCGGCGGCGCGGACGAACGCCAGGGCTCCGGGCTCACCGGCATGCGCAGCCGGATCGAGGCCCACGACGGCCGTCTCACCCTGACCAGCCCACCCGGTGGGCCGACCACCATCGACGTGGAGTTGCCGTGCGGATCGTGATAGCCGAAGACGACCCGCTGCTGCGTGAGGGGGTCGCGCTGCTGCTGCGCGCGGAGTCCCTGGACGTGGTGGCGACGACCGACTCCCCGGACGCCTTCCTGGCGGCCGTCGACGCCCACCGGCCCGACGTGGCCATCGTCGACGTCCGGATGCCGCCGACCCACACCACCGAGGGGATCGCCGCGGCCGTGGAGGCCAGGCGCCGGCTGCCCGGTCTGGCGGTGCTCGTGCTGTCCGCGTATGTCGAGCAGGCGTTCGCCACCGAGCTGCTCGCCGGGGGGACCGACCGGCTCGGCTATCTGCTCAAGGAGCGGGTCGGCCGGGTCGGCGAGTTCCTCGACGCCCTGCACCGGGTCGCCGCCGGAGGCACGGCCATCGACCCCGAGGTCGTCGCCCAGTTGCTCACGCGCACCCGCTCCGACAGCGGGCTGGAACGGCTGACCGCCCGCGAGCGCGACGTGCTCGCCCTGATGGCCGAGGGGCTGGGCAACACCGCCATCTCCGAGCGGCTGTTCATCAGCGAAGGCGCCGTGCACAAGCACATCCGCAACATCTTCGCGAAGCTCGACCTGGCGCCCACCGACCGCGCGGACCGGAGGGTCACGGCCGTCCTGCGCTACCTGGAGGACACCCAGCGCCGCGGCTGAGGGTGCCAACGAGGAATGCCGGGCGGTTTGCGATAGTTGCCCTGTTTCGGGACTCTTCCGCTCTCAAGCGGAGGGGTCCCGTGTACGTGCGCGAAGGGACAGGGGAGCCACCACGTGACCACGAAGTCGACCACGACGACGGCATCGAAAGGCATCGGGCTACGGTCGGAGCGCGGTCCCGTGCTCGCCGCCATCATGCTCTGCACCGCTCTGGTGGCGCTGGACAGCACGATCATCGCCACCGCGGTGCCGTCCGTCGTCACCGACCTCGGCGGGTTCTCCCAGTTCCCCTGGCTGTTCTCGATCTACCTGCTCACCCAGGCCGTGACCGTGCCCATCTACGGCAAGCTCGCCGACGTGTTCGGGCGCAAGCCGGTGATGTTCTTCGGCATCGGGGCGTTCCTGCTCGGGTCGGTGCTGTGCGGGGTGGCCTGGAGCATGCCCGCGCTGATCGCCTTCCGCGCGATCCAGGGCATCGGCGCCGGGGCGGTGCAGCCCATCAGCATGACGATGGCGGGCGACCTCTACACGGTCGAGGAGCGGGCCCGCGTCCAGGGCTACCTCGCCAGCGTGTGGGGCATCTCGGCGGTGGTCGGCCCGACGCTCGGCGGCGTCTTCTCCGAGTACGTCTCCTGGCGCTGGATCTTCTTCATCAACCTGCCGCTCGGCGCCCTGGCCACCTGGATGCTCGCCCGGCGCTTCAAGGAGCAGGTGAAGCGGGGCTCCCACCGGATCGACTACACCGGCGCCGTGCTGCTCACCGGCGGCTCCTCCCTGCTCATCCTCGGCCTGCTGGAGGGCGGCGTCTCCTGGGACTGGGACTCGGCGCCCAGTCTGCTGATCTTCGCGGCGGGCCTCCTCCTGATCGCCGCCTTCGTGCTCGTGGAGCGCCGCGCGGCCGAGCCGGTGCTGCCCCTGTGGGTGTTCCGCCGCCGCACGCTCACCGGCGGCAACCTGACCTCCCTCGGCATCGGCGCCCTCACGATCGGGCTCACCTCGTACGTCCCGACGTACGCGCAGGGCGTGCTGGGCACCGGCGCGCTGGTGGCGGGCTTCGCCCTCGCCGCGCTCACCGTCGGCTGGCCCCTCGCGGCGACGTTCTCCGGCCGCTTCTACATGCGCATCGGGTTCCGCGACACCGCGCTGATCGGCATCGTCGTGGTGGTGGCCGGCTCCGTGCTGTGCGCGCTGCTCGGCCAGAACGCCATGATCTGGCAGGTCGCGGCCGCCTGCTTCGTCGTCGGCGTCGGCCTCGGCCTGTCGGCCAGCCCCACGATGGTCGCCGTGCAGTCGGTCGTCGGCTGGGAACGCCGCGGCGTGGTCACCGCCACCAACATGTTCTGCCGCTCGCTCGGCAGCACGGTCGGGGCCGCCGTGCTCGGCGCCATCGCCAACTCGACGCTGTCGGACCGCTTCGCCCACCCGCCCGCCGACGTCGCGGGACACCTGCCGGACAGCCTCGACGCCACGAGCCTGGTGCTGAAGGCCCAGGGCGCGGCGGCCCACTCCGCCGCCGCGACCTTCGTCCGGGGCGCGTTGTACGACGCGGTCCACCACATCTTCATCGCGCTCGTCGTCGTGGCCGTGCTCAGCGTCGCCGCTCTGCTGCTCATGCCCCGCCGTACGACCGAGTTGTCGTTCGACTGACGGGACGGCCCGCCGCGGCCGATCAGCCGCCCGGTGTCCGCGCCGCGCGTTCGGGGGCATGGGAGCCGCTCCGCCACGTCGCACGCGCGGCGGCGGCGCTCAACGCCCCCGCCGCGAGCAGCGCGGCGACGGCCACCAAGGCGAAGCCGAGGCCGGTGCTGAGATAGAGGCTGCCGAGCCCGGCGACGGCGCTGACGCCGGCCAGCACGGGCCCGGTCGAGTTCAACGCCGACAACGCCGATGCGCGCTCCGGGCCCACGATGGCGGCCACCCGTGCCACCAGCGGGCTGTAACCGGCCGCGTGCCCCGCGCCGGCCAGGAACAACACCGGGATCATGAGCACCGGGGGCCACCCGTCACCGGGCAGCGCGGCCACTGTCAGGGCGCCCGCGGCGAAGAAGGCCGGCCCGGCGACCGGAAGGACCGACTGCGCCCCCTCGGGCAGCCGGGCCCAGGTCAGGCTCAGCGTGGCGAACCCGATCGCGTACGGCACGAAGGCGAGCCCGGCGGCGAGCGGGCCGAACCCGAGCTCGTTCTGGAGATGCAGGGTCAGCACGAACAGGAACGCGGTGTAACAGCCCATCACCGCGACACAGGTGGCGAGCGCGGCTCCCACCCCCGCAGGCCGCAGGACAGAGAGATCGAGAAGCGGCAGGCCGCCCCGGCGGACGACCCGGCCCTCGAACCTCACGAGGACCACCAGCAGGAGCAGGCCGGCGAGCAGCGAGGCCCAGGCCCACTCCGGCCAGCCGTACTGCCTGCCGAAGATCAGCGGGACGATCACCGCCGACATCGCCGCGGTGAGCAGCGCGACCCCGCCCAGGTCGAGCCTGCGGGCCACCGGCGCGCTCTCCGGGAGCGCGCGCAGCCCCACGACCATCAGCACGGCCCCCACCGGGACGTTGACCAGGAAGACCGGCCGCCAGGTCAGCCCGAGCAGGTCGGCCCCGACCACCAGGCCGCCGATCACCTGACCGAGGGCGACGCCCAGGGCCAGCACCATCGAGTAGACGCCGATGGCCCGTTTGCGGGCGGAGCCGTCGAAGCGAAGCTGGATCAGCGAGAAGACCTGCGGCACCATCAGCGCGGCCGCCACGGCCTGGGCCACCCGGGCCGCCACCAGCACCGGCGCCGCCGGTGCGAGCCCGCACAGCAGCGACGCCAGTGTGAAGGCCGCCAGTCCGCCGAGGAAGGCCCGCCGATGGCCGATCAGATCCCCCGTACGGGCGCCGGTCACGTTGAGCACCCCGAGCGTGAGCAGGTACGCCGACGGGACCAGTTGCAGGACGGCGTCATCGACCCGCAGATCGTGCTGTATCGACGGCAGCGCGACCGTGACGATCGAGCCGTCCATCGACGCCATCATCTGCCCGGCCAGAAGCACGGTGAGCACCCCCCACGGCCGTGGCCTCGTCAATCTCGACATGGCCCTCAGGCTCCGCGATCGCGGGCCCCGGGGTCTTGAACATTTTTGCCCGTGCGGGGATCCGTACAGTGGACCGGTGCGGACATCGAGGTCAGTCATCGATACGCCGGATTTCTCCGTCCACGTGGTCTCCTGCACGGCCCGGCATCACACCTGGTCGACGCCCGAGGAGGGCGGGTCGTACGGCATCGTCCTCGTGCGCCGCGGGATGTTCCGGGTGCGCGGCGACGGTCACCGCATGGTCGCCGATCCCACGATGGGCTACGCGCAGTGGCCGGGCGGCGAGTACGCGTTCGCGCACCCCGCCGGCGGCGACGTCTGCACGTTCGTCGGGGTGCGGCCCTCGCTGTGGCACGCGGTGGTGGGCGACGAGCCGCCGCATCCGTCGCTGGCGATCGACGGCCGGGCCGAGCTCGCACACCGGCTTCTCCTGCGCGCCGCGCACGGCTCGGCCGACCCCGCGGAACGGCTGGTGCACACGCTCGTCACGACGATCCGCCCGCGAGCCGACCGGCGAAGCCCGAACCGCGGCGGAGTCCTGGCGGACCGGGCGCGAGAGGCCATCCTGGCGGACGACCCCGACTCGGCCGATCTCGTACGGCTGGCCCGGGTGCTCGGGGTCTCGCCCTCCCACCTGAGCCGGACCTTCCGCAGGCAGGTCGGCATGACGGTCAGCCGCTACCGCAACCGGGTGCGGGTCGGCCGAGCCCTCGCCCGCATCGAGGAGGGAGAGCAGGACCTGGCGGGCCTCGCCGCGGCTCTCGGCTTCGCCGACCAGGCCCACCTCACCCGCACCATGCGGGCCGAGCTCGGCCGCCCGCCCGGCCACATCCGTCGGCTGTTGTCACCGAATGCCTGCCTGGTGAGCTCACCCGCCGAGCAGCGGCACCAGGCTGATGTCATCTAACCAGGCTGATGTCATCTAGCTGATGTCATCTAAGCGGATGCGCTCCATCGGCAAGATCGACGTCTCGGCCACGCATTACGCCGTCTTCAGCGAGTCCGGCTTCGCGGCCGACCTGCTCGCGGAGGCGAGCCGCAGGGACGACGTCCATCTGGTGGATCTCGACGACCTTCACGACGAATGACCACGTCGTACGGGAGGTTTCAGGCCGCGGCGCGTTCGGCGAGGGGACGGCGGCGCAGGCTCTCCTGCTGGAGCGCCGGGGGCACGTACGCCTGGTCGAGCGTGCCGACGTCGGTGCCGGGCGGCACGATCGCGTCGATCCGGTCGAGGATGTCGTCGGTGAGCGTGACGTCGACGCCCGCGAGCAGGTCGTCGAGGTGGCTCATCGTGCGCGCCCCGAGGAGGGCGCTGGTCACGCCGGGATGCGCGATGACGAAGGCCAAGGCGAGATGGGTCAGCGGCAGGCCCGCCTCCTCGGCGAGCGCGATGAACCGCTCGACGACCTCGATGCGCTGCTCGTCCTTGACGTGCGTGACGAAGCCGGCGCGGCGCAGCTCGTTCTGCCGCCCCTTGCGGACCCGTCCGGTGAGCAGTCCCTGCCCGAGCGGGCCCCACACGAGCGTGCCCATTCCGTAGCGCTGCGCGGCCGGCAGCACCTCGCGTTCGATGCCGCGGTTGAGCAGCGAGTATGCGGGCTGCTCGGTGCGGAACCGGGCCAGGCCGCGCCGCTCGGCGACCCACTGGGCCTCGACGATGTCGGACGCCGGCATGCCGGACGTCCCGATCGCGCGGACCTTCCCGCTGCGGATCAGGTCCGAGAGCGCGGAGAGCGTCTCCTCGATGTCCGTGGCAGGGTCGGGCCGGTGGATCTGATAGAGGTCGATGTGGTCGGTCTGCAGGCGGCGCAGCGAGTTCTCGACGGCGGTCATGATCCAGCGCCGCGAGGCGCCCTGCTGGTTGGGATCGTCGCCGACGGGGCGGCTGACCTTGGTCGCGAGCACGACGTTGTCCCGCCGTCCCTTGAGCGCCCTGCCCACGATCTCTTCCGAGTCGCCGTAGGCGTCGGCGGTGTCGATGAGGTTGATCCCCGCGTCCAGCGCCTTGTGGATGATGCGAACCGTGTCGTCGGGATCGGGGTTGCCGATGGACGTGGCGAACATCAGCGCGCCGAGTCCGAAGGGGCTGACCTTGATGCCGGTGCGGCCGAGCGTGCGGTAGTGCATGCGAACCATGCCTTCTTTCGTCGAAGGATGCGGGTCGTCCGTGGCTCCGGCGCGGGTCCGCCGAGCCGTTTCCCAGCCTCCGGCGGTGCGGGCGCCGGCGGGAGAGACGCCCTTATCCGGGGACAGGCCGTCCCTGGCAACGTCCGGTTTCCGGGGGCATGGTGAAGGGTGTGGACAGAACCGAACTCGCCGACTTCCTGCGCCACTGCCGCGCCCGGGTGACCCCCGCCGACGTGGGGCTGTCGCAGGGCGCGCGGCGGCGTACGCCCGGACTGCGCCGCGAGGAGGTCGCGCAGCTCGCGGGCATGTCCACCGACCACTACACGCGGCTGGAGCAGGCCAGGGGCTCGCACCCGTCCCGCCAGATGCTCGCCGCCGTCGCCCGCGCGCTGCGGCTGACCGGCGACGAACGCGACCATCTCTTCCACCTGGCCGGCGAGGAGCCGCCGCGGGACCGTACGGCCACGGAGCATGTCCGTCCCGGCCTGCTGCTCGTGCTCGACCGGCTGGTCGACACCCCCGCCCAGGTGGTGAACGACCGCGGCGACGTCCTCGCGCAGAACGCGATGGACAAGGCACTGCACGGTGACACGTCCGCCCGCCCCGAGGCGGAGCGCAACATCATCTGGCGTTACTTCACCGACCCGTCGGCGCGGGAGCTCTTCCCGCCCGAAGACCGTGACAACGCCGCCCGCACGGCGGTGGCGGATCTGCGCGCCACGGCCGCCCGCCGCCCGGGCGACGCGCGGCTGGCCGCGCTCGTACGCCGGCTCCGGGCCCGCAGCGAGGAGTTCGCGGCGCTGTGGGAGGCCCACGACGTCGCCGTACGCCGCTCCGACGTCAAGCGCTTCCTGCATCCGGTGGTCGGGCTGATGGAGCTGGACTGCGAGGTGCTGCTGAGCCCGGAGCACGACCAGCGGCTGATCGTCTACACCGCTCGCCCGGGCAGCGAGTCGTACGAGCGGCTGGAGCTGCTGCGCGTGGTCGGCCTCCAGGACCTGACCCACGGCTGAACGTCCCCGTCCCGGCGAACGGAGACGGGACGGGGACGGACGTGGGCCGTCAGGAGGCGGCGTCGATGGCGTCCTTCGTGGGCGGCTCGGCGCCGTTGACGCTCGCGCCGTCCTTGGCCGAGCCGGGGGTGCCGCCGGACAGCAGGGCGCGGGCCAGGCCCAGCCCGGTGCCGCCCAGCGTGAGCGCCTTGGCCAGCATCTCCTCGATGCCCTGCGCGCCGTTGAGCACCACCATGTGATCGACGTTGCCGAGCGCCTTGGAGGCGGCCTCCACGATCTGCGGCCAGTTCTCGGCGAGCTGCTGGGCGATGACCGCCTCCTGGTTCTCGCGCAGCGCCTCGGAACGGGCCCTGATCGCGTCGGCCTCGGCCAGGCCCTTCGCCTTGGCGGCCTCCGCCTCCGCGAGACCCTTCGCCCTGGCCGCCTCGGCCTCGGCGAGACCCCGCGCCTTGGCGGCCTCCGCCTCGCCGAGACCGGTCGCCTTGGTCGCCGCCGCGGCGGCCTCACCACGCACGCGCACGGCCTCGGCGTCCGCCGCCGCCGCCTGCTTCACCTGGGACGCCTGGGCCGCGGCGCGCAGCTCGGTCTCCCTGGCCTCGGCCTCGGCCTGGGCGATGCGGGCGTCGCGCTCCGCCTGCGACAGCGTGACGGTCTCGTACGCCTTGGCGTCGGCGGGCTTGCGGACCTGCGACTGGAGCCGCTGCTCGGCGAGCTGGGCCTCCAGCTCCGCTGCCCTGGTCTCCTGGACGACGACCTCCTGCCGCGCGGTCGCCTCCGACAGCGGGCCTGCCTGCCGGGCCTTGGCCGCCGCCTGGTCCACCTCGGCCTGATAGCCGGCCTGCTGGATCTGCGACTCGCGGACGGCGGCGGCCTTCTTGGCGGCCGCGATCTGCTCGGCTTCGGTGGCCTCCTGGTCGCGCTGCGCCTCGGCGATGCGCGCCGCGGCGGCGATCTTCGCGGCGTGCGGCTTGCCGAGGTTGGTGATGTAGCCGGTCTCGTCCTCGATCTCCTGGATCTGCAGCGAGTCGACCACCAGGCCGAGCTTGCTCATCTCGTCGGCGGCGGAGCTGCGGGTCTCGCTGGTGAGCCGCTCGCGGTTGAGAATGAGATCCTCGACGGTCAGGTTGCCGATGATCGAGCGCAGGTGACCGGTGAACAGCTCGTGGATGGCGCCGTTCATCGAGTCCTGCTGGTCGAGGAAGCGCCGGGCGGCGTTCGCGATGCTGGTGAAGTCGTCGCCCACCTTGTAGATGATCACGCCGCGCACCTGGACCGGGATGCCCTGCTGGGTCACGCAGTTGACCTGCAGGTTCGTGGCCCGGCTGTCGAGCCGCAGCCGCCGGGCGGTCTGGAAGCCGGGCAGCACGGCGGTGCCCTTGCCGGTTATGATCTTGAAGCCGAGGCTGTCGGCCAGCTCGTTCTTCGTGTGGGCGCCGAGGCCCGAGATGATCAGCGCCTCGTTGGGTTCGGCCACCCGCCAGATGGCCTTGAACAGGAGAATGAGGACGATGACGGCGACAATGGCCACACCGCCCACGACCAGGATCTCCGGTGACATTGGAGCCTCCGTGTAGTGGGGGGATCAGGGAGTGGAGGAGGGCGCGGGTCAGACGACCGCGCGAGCGACGTAGACGGTGCGCGGGGGTGAATACTCCACGACGACGACGATGGACCCCACCGGGATTTCCTCGTCCGGAATGCTCGGATAGGCGTAGAACGCCTCGACACCCCCGCGGATAGGCACCATCACCTCGCCGACAAGGCCCGGGCCGATCCTGCCCGTGACCCTGCCCTGTCTGCCGACCACCCGCGTCACCCCGTCGTTTCCACCGCTCCTGGCTGCACCGCGAATGCGCAGGTTACCCCGTATCACCGCGCCGTGACAGAGCCGAGTTCCGTTCCCGGGCCCGCCGGCTGCGCAATCCGCCCTACTTCGCACCATCACTTGACAGAACGGGAAGGCGCCGTCGGAAGTTCCGTACGCGGCCGGGGCCGGGCCCCCGAATCGGAGCCCGGCCGGATGCGCAGGACGGATGCGCCGGATGAATGCGCCGGCTGGATGCGCCGGATGAATGCGGAGGTCAGTAGCAGACCCGCATGCCCTGGGAGATCCAGTCGTAGTAGCCGCCGCCGCAGCCCAGGTGGTAGAGGTGCCGGGGACGAGCGCTCTGCCCGCCGTACACGCCGCCCGCCGCGGTGATGGAGGCGTTCTTCACCAGGGAGAAGTGCAGGTGGGCCTCGGACGTGCCGGTGGACCCGACCAGGCCGATGATCGTGTTGTTCGTGACCGTCTGGCCGGTCCTGACGTACACGGCGCTGAGGTGGCACACGACGCTCCACCACCCGCCGCCGTGGTCGACGACGATGTACTGCCCGCAGCTCTCCCACCCGGAAGGCGCCCAACCGGCGTACCTGACCGTCCCCGCGCCACCGGGGGACAGCACCGGGTCAGTCCGTCGACCTGGTCGCCGTTGTTGATCTGGCAGGTCACGTTGAGGGCGGTGCCGTTGGGCACGTAGCGGATCACATGGTTGACGTGAGGCTCGCTCTGGATGGCGAGGCCCTGGGCGTCCGCACCGGTCACGTGATAGGTGGCCGCCTGCGCGGGAACGGCGACCCCGAGCACGCCGGCGACCAGTGCGGCGAGCAGGATCAGGCCTCTCACCGCTGCTGACGAAGCGTTCATCGTCGTCCTTTCTGCTTCCTGTGCGCCTCCTGTGGACTGAGTTCCGGTGTACGAGCGTGATCGTTGGTGCGCACCGGCCACGCCGTGGCTCGCACCAACGAAACAATCCGCGGTGCCGTCTATCGGGCCGGCGCGGCGGGCTCCCGCTTCCCGGGCCGGCGCAGCCGGGTGAACGCCCAGGAGATGTCGGGCTCCACCGCCCACCGGAAGGCCCTGCGTACGGGAGACGTGCAGAGCAGGGCCGCGAGCCCCACCCCGGAGACCGCCATGGCGGTCACGCCGAGCGGGTTGACGAGGACGTCGTGGAAGCGCTCGGCGACCTTCACGACGAACCCGTGCAGCAGGTAGGCGTACATCGTGGCGACGCCCAGTCCGGTGAACCAGGTGCGGCGGCTCGGCGCGACCGCCAGGAACGCCGCCACCAGCAGGGCTCCGGCCGCGAGCAGCGCGAGCCGGATCAGCGTGCCGGTCAGGTCGTCCACGCCGATCTGGTGGTTGGAGTGACGCCAGCGGATCCACTCCGTCGGCACGAGCCTGTGCACGGCGAACGCGGCGGCGAGCGCCGCCGCCAGGACGGCCCCGCCCGCGATCCTCGCCCGCCGCCCGCGCAGGAGGTCGAGGTGCTCCGGCGTGAGCATGAGGCCGAGCACGTAGAACGGCAGCAGGCCGAACGTGCGGTTCATCGACAACTCGTCGGGCAGGGCACTGGTGCCCGACAGCAGGCACAGCCCGACCGCGATCACCAGAGGGTGACGCAACTGCTGCCAGACCGGCGTGGACAGCCGCCACAGGAACAGCGACATCAGGAACCAGGTCAGGTAGTACGGGTCGAGCAGGCTGATCTCGAGCTTGCCGTACAGGAAGTAGCGGGGCAGCGAATAGGCCACCTCGAAGATGACGTACGGCACCGCGAGGCCGCTGATGAGCTTGCGCGCCTTACCAGGAGAAAACGTGAAATTTCGGGACAAATAGCCGCTGACGACGATGAAGAGCGGCATGTGGAAGAGGTAGACGAAGAAGTAGAGCGCATGCGCCGCGGGAACGTCCCGCAGGTCCTCGACGAGATGCCCGGAAACGACCAGCACGATGGCCAGGAACTTGGCGTTGTCCAGCAGCGGGTCACGAGCGGCGGACCTTCCGGCCGGGCGGACGGGGGCGATCACGGTCATGCGCCCGGACCCTAGTCACCGTCCGTGAGCACCGGCGCAACCGCGGGCGAACAGTCCCCGAACTCTTCCCGCGCCCGTCCGCACCCCGCCATCCCCGCCATCCCCGTCACCCCCGCCCTGCGCCACCACCCGGACCCGGCCCGCCGGGTCGGGCGGTCCGATAGCGGGTGGCGAAGCCGGACGCTCTGGCCGCCGAAGGCGGCGAGTTCCGCCCGGAAGCGACTCCAGGGTGCGGAGGCGGCAGGGTGAACAGCCGGACGCCCCGTCTTCCTGGTCTTCCCGCGACCGGCGATACAGGCGGGAGCCCTATGAGGCGGCCAGGCCGGTGGCGGCGAGGCTCGCGTCCCACAGTGCGGCGGCGAGGGCGGGGTCGGACATCCTTTCCGGCACCCGCGCGGGAGCGTTCTTGACGAAGTACCGGCCCGGGTGATCGACCCCGTCGGGGTGGGTGGCGAGATGGACGATGCGCTCGGCCCCGGCCTCCGGCGGCTCGCCCATGCCCGGCAGGAGCCACACCAGCTTCATGAAGAACGTGCCCTCGGCGAACGAGGTCTTGAGCACGCCGGGGTGGAGGCACGTGGCGGCCAGGCCCCTCTCGGCGAGCGACACGGTGAACAGCGCGTTGGCCTGCTTGGTGTCGCCGTACTGCAGCCAGCCGTTCCAGCGCCGCCGCTCCCTCGACAGGTCGGCCGGGTCGATGCGGCCCGACTTCCCGGCCCGGGACGAGGTGGTGACGACCCTGGCGGAGGACGCCGTGAGCCGGTCGAGGAGCAGGTTAGTCAGCAGGAACGGCGCCAGGTGGTTGACCTGGATCATCATCTCGTTGCCGTCCACGGTGGTCCGGCGGTCGGGCGTCATCACGCCGGCGTTGTTGATCAGCACGTCGATGCGCTCGTAGCGCGCGAGCAGGTCCGCGGCGAGCCGGCGCACCTGATCGAGGGAGGAGAAGTCCGCGACGAGCGTGTCCGGACGGCTTCCGCCGGCCTGCTCCGCGCGGTCCGCGACGGCGCGGAGCTTCTCCGGGGTGCGTCCGACGAGCACGATTTGGTGACCTCGCCGGGCGAGATCAAGGGCAGACGCTGCACCGATTCCGGCACCTGCCCCAGTGATTACAGTAATCATCAGTTCCTCCCACTGCGCCAGAACTGTATCGGTGCTAGCCTTCTGTGCGATCTTCCGGAGGTGCATTCCCCCATAAATGCGGCGCGAGCCTCCAGCAATGCAGGAGTGGCCATGGGTTCGAGAAACCGGTCGATTCGGTTCAAGATCTTCTTGTTGCTGCTCCTGCCATTGCTCATGTTGAGTGCTATGTGGGGGTTTGCCCTAAAGCTCACGGTCGGGGACGGCCTCGTCCTCCTGCACTCCAAGACGCTGTACGACACCATCGGAGTCACCTCCACCGACCTCGGCACCCAGATCCAGGCCGAGCGCGCGCTGACCGCCGGCGTCCTCAGCAGCGGCCGCACGACGTCGGCCGCGCTCACCGCCCAGCAGGCCAAGACCACCGCCGCCGCGGAGAAGTTCAAGAAGTCCGCCGCCGACGAGGCCACCCGCGACGCCATGAGCGAGGAGCTCGAGGCACCCCTGAAGTCCCTGCTGTCCTCCCTCGAACGCCTCCCCACGATCCGGGAGGGCGTCTCGCTCGGCAGGTCCGACCGGCTGACCACGATCACCGCGTATAACGCGATCATGGACGACCTGTTCGCGCTCTACGAGCGGCTCGTCTCGGTGCCCGACCTGACCACCTTCCAGCAGGCCAGCGCCATGCAGGGGATGGGCAACGCGCACGAGATGATCACTCGTGAGGACGCCCTCGTGCGCGGCGCGCTCGCCAGCGGCACGATGACGGCCGACGAGCAGAACGCCTTCAGCGAGTGGGTCGCCACCCGGCGGTTCCTCTACAGCAAGAACCGGCCCATCCTCAGCGGTGAGATGCGGGCGCCGTACGAGCAGGTGCTCACCTCGCCGCTGTTCGACCGGTTCACCGCCCTGGAGAACGAGATCGTCAACCAGGTGCGCTCCGGCGGCCCGCTCCCGGCGGACGCCGAGAAGTGGTCGCCGACCGTCGACCAGCTGATCCTCCGGCTCGACTCGGCCCGGGTGAAGGCCTCGGACGCGCTCAGCGGCTCCGCCACCACGGTCGCCACCGGGATCATGCTCCGCATCCTGATCGCCGGCGGGCTCGGTCTCGTGGTGATCATCGCCACGATCATCTTCTCCGTACGGTTCGGCCGCCGGCTCGCCCGCGACCTCGCCGGCCTGCGCGACGCCGCGCTCGAACTCGCCCTCGTACGGCTGCCGCAGGTCGTCGGCAAGCTGCGGCGGGGCGAGGACGTGGACGTCGAGACCGAGGCGCCCCCGATCAAGGCGACGGGGTCCAACGAGGTCGAGGACGTCGCGCGGGCGTTCAGCTCCGTCCAGCGCACGGCGGTGGAGGCCGCGGTCGGCCAGGCCGCGCTCCGCCGCGGCGTCAGCCAGGTCTTCCTCAACCTGGCCCGCCGCAACCAGACCCTGCTGCACCGCCAGCTCACGCTCCTCGACACGATGCAGCGCCGCACCGAGGACCCGGAGAGCCTGGAGGACCTCTTCCGGCTCGACCACCTGACCACCCGCATGCGCCGCCACGCGGAGAGCCTGATCATCCTGTCCGGCTCCGTGCCCGGACGGGCGTGGCGCAAGCCGGTGCCGTTGATCGACGTGGTCCGCGCCGCGATCTCCGAGGTCGAGGACTACACCCGCATCACGATGGCCCCGATGCCGGAGATCGCCATCGCCGGTGCGACCGTGGCCGACGTGGTGCACCTGATCGCCGAGCTGCTGGAGAACGCCACGATCTTCTCGCCTCCGCAGACCAGGGTGGAGGTGCGCGCGGAGGTCGTCGCCAACGGGCTCGCGGTGGAGGTCGAGGACCGTGGTCTCGGCCTGGCGCCCGAGGAGTACGACGAGATCAACCGGCGTCTGGCCGACCCGCCGGAGTTCGACCTGGCGGACAGCGACCGGCTCGGGCTCTTCGTCGTCGGCCAGCTCGCCGCCCGGCACGAGATCGGGGTGGTCCTGCGCGGTTCGCCGTACGGCGGGACGACGGCGATCGTGCTCATGCCCCGGTCCCTGGTGGTGGACGAGGGCTCGCCCGCGGCGCTGGCGGGCCCGCCCTCGCGCGGCTCCCACGCGAAGCCCGCGCTGGCCGCCGGCGGCAGCGACACCGACATTTCGCTCAGCGACACGCTCCAGGCCGATCTCGGGCTGCGCGGCTCCGCCCCCACCGGGGAGCCCCGCGAGGTCCGTACGCTCGTCGGGGAGGTCGCGAAGGACGTTCCCGACGACGCTCCCGCATCGGGTGACGCTTCCGGGAAGACGGGCGACCGGGAGGAGCGCACGGGCGCGTCCGAGCCGTCCCCGTTCTTCACGCCGGCCGCCCTGCGGACCGACGCGGTGCCCTCCGCCGCGCGCGACGACCTCTCCCCGCGGCCCAACGGCTCCGGCCCCACCCCCGCACCGGCCGCCGAGCCCGCGACCGCCGCCGCCGGGGTGGGCGCGAACGGCCTGGCGCAGCGGACGAGCAGGCAGCGGGCCAGGGGCCCCGTCTCCAACGGCACCCACGCCGGCCTGCCGCGCCGGGTCCGTCAGGCCAACATCGCCCCGCAGCTTCGCGCCCAGTCGCAGGAGACCGGTCCGCAGACGCCGCCGCTGTCCGCCCCGACCGTGGAGGAGCGGTCACCGGAGGAGGCCAGGGCGATGTTCAGCGCCTTCCAGCGCGGCGCGCTGCGAGGCCGGGAGGACTCCGATCAGCCGGGTGGGGCCGCACCCGGTGATCACGCACACAACACGCACGGCGAGAAGGGTGACGAATGACCGGCAAAGCGACGTCGACCGGCGAACTGAACTGGCTGCTCGACGATCTCATCAGCAGGGTCGCCGCCGTCCGCCAGGCGGTGATCCTCTCCACCGACGGTCTCGTCGTTGGAGCCTCCCAGGGGCTGAGCCGGGAGGACGCGGAGCACCTGTCCGCGGTCGCCGCCGGGTTCCAGAGCCTGGCGCGAGGCGCGGGACGCCACTTCGGCGGGGGCGAGGTCAGGCAGACCATCGTGGAGATGGAGGCCGCGTTCCTGTTCGTCACGGCCGCCGGCCAGGGCACCTGCCTGGCCGTGCTGGCCGCCTCCGACGCCGACGTCGGGCACATCGCTTACGAGATGGCGATGCTGGTCAAGCGGGTGGGGCAGCACATCTCCACCAACCCGCGGCGGATCTCCCCATGAGATTGGTGGCCACATGACGGGACCCCAGTGGATGGACGAGGAGGCCGGGCCGTTGGTCCGGCCCTACGCGCTGACGGGGGGCCGGGCACGGCACTCCGGGGCCAAGCTCGACCTGATCACCATGGTGACCACCAAGGGCTCACCGAGGGACGTCCCCGGCATTGGCCCCGAGCAGCGGCGGATCCTCGATATCGCGCGCAGAGGCGCGTCGGTGGCGGACATCGCGTCCGACATCGACCTGCCGCTGGGCGTGGTCCGCGTCCTGATCGGGGATCTGCACGACCTCGGACTCGTCGACGTACGGGCTCCGGGCAAGGTGGCGCCGCTGCCAAGCGAGCGCATTCTCAAGGAAGTGATCAATGGCCTTCGCGCCCTCTGAGGAGCCGGTCGCCCTCAAGATATTGGTGGCCGGCGGCTTCGGCGTCGGCAAGACCACGCTGGTCGGCGCGATCAGCGAGATTCGCCCCCTGCGCACCGAGGAGGTGCTGTCCGATCGCGGCGTCGGCGTCGACGACACCGACGGCGTGGAAGGCAAGACGACCACGACGGTGGCCATGGACTTCGGCCGCATCACCATCAGGGAAGGGCTCGTGGTCTACCTGTTCGGCACCCCCGGACAGGAACGGTTCTGGTTCATGTGGGACGAGCTGTCCTACGGCGCGCTCGGGGCCGTCGTGCTGGCCGACACCCGCAGGCTGACCGACTGCTTTCCGTCGATCGACTACTTCGAGCAGCGCGGCACGCCGTTCATCGTCGCGGTCAACTGCTTCGACGGCGCCGAGCAGCACGAGCCCGAGGACGTGCGGATCGCCCTCGACCTCGACCCGGACGTCCCCGTCCTGCTCTGCGACGTACGGCGCCGCGCCTCGGCCAAGGTCGTGCTCGTCACGCTCGTGGAGCACGCGCTCAAGATGCTGACGGCGGCCCAGCGCTAGCACCGGGCCCACCCCCGTCAATGTTGGACTGACCACTCCGTACGCGCCGGCGGGCGGTGCTCCCGTCCGTCAGCCGTCGTCGATGACGAGCGCTCCGGCTCTCACCAGTGGCGGGCCTCCTGCACCAGCCGGTCTCGGACGAGGGTGACCTGGCGGCGTACGGATGCGCCCGCCCGTTGCGCGAGGAAGCCGGTGTTGATGGGCGGGTCGTCCGGGTCGAGGAGCAGGACGAGCTCGCCGCTGTCGAGCTCGCCGGCGCACAGGTAGCGCGGCAGCACGGTGACTCCGGCTCCGGCGACGACGGCCGCCAGCACACCGCGCAGATCGGGCACGGTCACCGCGGGCGACCTGGTCAGGCGCGTACGGAAGACGTGGCGCCAATATCGGCGGAGGATGGGCACGTCCTCGGCGTAGGCGACCAGCGGGGCGTCGTTCAGGGCGCCGGGATCATCGCAGGCGACGGGGCCGATCCGGTCCGCCCAGGCGGGCGCGGCCACCAGCACGAACTCCTCGTCCATGAGCGGTGTGGCCACCACGGTGCGGCCCCTCGGCCGGATCGCCGAGAAGACCAGGTCGAAACGCCCTGCGCGCAGGCCTTCCAGCAGGTCGTCGGCCAGCCCGGCCGTGACGCGCAGCCGCAGGCCCTGCTCGACCAGCGGTGCCAGGGCGGGCAGCACCCGGACGCTCAGCATCTCGGCCGGACCCCCGAGATGCACCGGCTCGGAGGACTCCCCGCCCAGGCGTCCTCGTCCGGCCACCACCGCCAGCTCGTCCAGCGGGCCCGCGACCTGTGCGGCCAGCTCGTCGGCCACCGACGTGGCGGCCACTCCTCGCGGCAGCCGTTCGAACAACTGGCGATCGAGCTGCTCCTCCAGCGTGCGCACCTGACTCGTCACGGTCGGCTGCGACAGCCCGAGCAGTGCGGCGGCCGCGGTGAAGGAGCCGGCGCGATAGACGGCGAGGAAGGTCCGCAGCAGCATCAGATCCAGGGGCCCGCCCGCCGCCCGGTCTCCCGACGCATAGGCGTTCCTATGGCTCATGCAGCGAATGCTATTGGTTCTCTGATGCCTGAGCCGCCTACGATCCAGCTCGTTCCCTCGCCGACGGGCCGCAGGGCGTCGTCGGCTCACCTCACCCTCGCCTTGAGCGAGGACTCCGGAAAGAGCACGAGTAATGGCGAAGATCCTTTTTGTGATGACCGGTGCGCGCCACCTGACGCTGGCCGACGGGACCGAGCATCCGACCGGCTTCTGGGCCGAGGAGTTCGCGGCTCCCTACCTGGCGTTCACCGAGGCCGGGCACGAGGTGGTCGTCGCCACCCCCGGCGGCGTCGTGCCCCCGGTCGACCAGGCGAGCCTCGCCCCCGAGGTCAACGGCGGCCAGGAGGGCGCGGACGCGATGGCAGCCACGCTCCGGTCCGCCGCGGAGCTCCGGAACCCGATCGCGCTGGAGAGCGTCGATCCGGCCGAGTATGCCGCGGTGTTCTACCCCGGCGGGCACGGCCCGATGGAGGATCTGGCGGCCGATCCGCACTCGGCTCGCCTGCTGACCGACGTCATGGCCGCGGGCACGCCGGTGGCCCTGGTCTGCCACGGCCTGGCCGCCCTCCTGGCCACCGAGGGTCCGGACGGCGCCTCGCCCTTCACCGGCTATGAGATCACCGGCTTCACCAGGGCGGAGGAGACCCTGGCCGGGCTCGCCGACCGGGTGAAGTGGGTCCTGGAGGACCGGCTGGTCGCCCTGGGCGTGCGGTTCTCCGCAGGCGAGCCCTGGGCGCCCGTCGTGGTCGTCGACCGCAACGTCCTCACCGGGCAGAACCCCGCCTCCTCCGCCCCGCTGGCCGCCGAACTGCTCAAGACCCTCGGCTGATCGGGGCGGGCACCGGAGCGACGTCCGCCGCGATCGGCCGCCGTCTGCGGGCCCATGGCCTGGGGGGAAGGCCGGCCGTGCCACGACGACGCCTGGGCGGCGGCCAGGGGCCTCGACTGGCGCCCGTACGCCGAGCGCCTGCGCGACCTGCTCGGCGATCCGTGATCCCCGCAGGTCACTGACGGCGCGGCCGGATCGTGCGGCGCCCCCGCGCCCGCACGATCCGGCGTGCCGCCCCCTCCAGCGGACGCTGCTCAGCGGTGGACCAGGAAGTCGCGCGCGGCGCGCCGTCCGCCGATCCACGCCCTGAGCGTCGGCCCCCAGACGAGCTGCGCGAGCCGTACGGCGAGCACGCCGAGGACGGCCACCTCGGCGGTCAGCAGCAGCCGCTCCACCAGGCCGATCATGACGCCGTGGCCGGGCAGCGCGACGTACGTGATGGCCGCCAGGCCGAGACCGGAGGCGAGCGTCAGCCACTCCAGCGGCCGGGCGACGGCCTTCCACCGCTCGTCCTGTCCCAGGCGGCCCACCAACTGGATGGCGGCGGCGGGCACGCTCACGAAGGCCGCCACCGACAGGGCGCCGTGAACGTCCCCCTGCCAGACCGTGCCGGACGGGATCACGGCCGCACCGACGAGCGAGACGCTCCACAGGCCGATCAGGCGGGCGGGCCAGCCGTGCACCGGCGCGTCGAGCGCGCGCATCCCGGCCAGCAGCGCGAGCGAGGCCAGGCCGAGGACGGCCATGGCCGTCTCGATGGCGCCGCCCCCGTCGCGGGCGGCGTACTGGCTGATCGTCATGGAGACGGGGTCCAAGGAGGAGTCCCCGGCCACCTGCGCCGCCACCACGGTGACGACCGCGAACAGGATGCCGCCACAGGCGAGCAGGGGATAGATCCTCTTGACCATATGGTCAGGATCCCGCGCACGGCCCGTTCCCGACATCCGGGACAACGCGTAGATGCCCCCGAGAAAGGGTCAGGGTCGTCTCAGGGTGGGGCCCAGACCTGCGGCCCGGGCCCCACCTCGGACGGCTACTGCTGCGCGGCCTCGTGGTAGCGCTCGCGCAGGTCAGGCGTCAGATCGGCCTCGTAGGACTCGGTGTCGCCCGTGTCCCAATGCGGGGGTTCCGGCTGCCCCGACAGCAGCCAGGCGGCCTGCTTGGCCGCGCCGTCCGCGACGTACTCCCCGGGGGTGGGGACGAGCACCGGACGCCCGAAGACGGTCGGGGCGATGCGGCGCACCGCCTCCGACCGCGCACCGCCGCCGATGAGCAGCACCCGCTGCGGTTCGAGACCGAGGGCGTCGAGCGCGTCGGCGAGCCCGCAGAGCATGCCCTCCACCGCCGCCCGGGCCAGGTGCTCCGGCGTGGAGTTGCCCAGCCGCAGGCCGTGCAGCGAACCGGTGGCGTCGGGCAGGTTCGGCGTGCGCTCCCCCTCCAGGTAGGGCACGAGCACCAGCCCGTCCGCGCCCGCCGGGGCCCGCAGCGCCAGGTCGCTCAGCTCCTGGACCGTGACCCGGAGCATCCGGGCCGCCGCGTCCAGCACCCGTGCCGCGTTCAGCGTGCAGACCAGCGGAAGGTAGCGCCCGGTGGCGTCGGCGAACCCGGCGACCGCCCCTGACGGGTCGGCGGACGGCCCCTCGGCGACGGCGAACGCCGTCCCGGAGGTGCCGATCGACACGACCACGTCACCGGGCCGCATGCCGACGCCGAGCGCCGCCGCCATGTTGTCGCCCGTGCCCGGCGCGAGCAGCGCGCCGCCCTGCTCGGCCGTGCCCGCCTGCTCGGCGGGACCGAGCACACGGGGCAGCTCCGGCACCCTGCCCATGGCCAGTTCGAGCAGGTCGGTGCGGTATTCACCGGTCGCCGGCGACCAATAACCGGTGCCGGAGGCGTCGCCCCGGTCGGTCGTGATCGTGCCGGGCCGCCCGGCGAGCCGCCAGGTGAGCCAGTCGTGCGGCAGGCACACCGACCGTGTGCGGGCGGCGTTGTCCGGCTCGTTGCGGGCGAGCCAGCGGAGCTTCGTCACGGTGAAGGAGGCCACCGGGACGCTGCCGACGGCCTCCGCCCACGCCTTGGGGCCGCCCAGCTCGGCGACCAGGTCGGCCGCCGCTCCGGCCGAGCGGGTGTCGTTCCACAGCAGCGCGGGCCGGACCACCTCGCCGTCCTCGTCGAGGCAGACCATCCCGTGCTGCTGGGCCCCCACGCTCACCGCCGCGACGTCCGCGAGCCCTCCCGCCTGCTCGATCGCGCTCTGCAGCGCGGACCACCAGTGCTCGGGATGGACCTCGGTGCCGTCGGGGTGGGAGGCGCGGCCCTCGCGCACGAGGGCCCCGCTCTCCGCGTCCCGGATGACGACCTTGCAGCTCTGGGTCGACGAGTCGACCCCCGCGACCAGCGTCACAGTCGTCCCTCCGCTCTCGTCGTACCGGTCAGCCGCGCACGCCGAGGAGGTGCTCCAGCGCGAGCTGGTTGAGCCGGGTGAAGTGGAAGCCGCGGGCCGCCACCTCGTCCACGTCGATCGACTCGGCGAGGATGTCGTCGTAGGTCTCGCCCTCGGCCAGGGTCGGCTGGGCCAGCTCGGTGAGCTTGCTGGCGGCCAGCGCCTCCTGCACCTCGGGGTCGGCGCGGAAGGCCTTCGACTTCTCCTTGAGGATGAGGTAGGTCCGCATGTTGGCGGCGGCCGACTCCCAGACGTCGTTCTTGTCCTCGGTGCGCAGCGGCTTGTAGTCGAAGTGGCGCGGGCCGTCGTAGCCGCCGTTCTCCAGCAGGTCGACGAGGAAGAACGCGTTCTTCACGTCGCCGTGGCCGAAGATGAGGTCCTGGTCGTACTTCGGGCCGTGCTGGCCGTTGAGGTCGAGGTGGAAAAGCTTGCCGTGCCACAGCGCCTGGGCGATGCCGTGCACGAAGTTCATCCCGGCCATCTGCTCGTGGCCGACCTCGGGGTTGAGGCCCACCATCTCGGGGTGCTCCAGCGAGTTGATGAACGCCAGGGCGTGGCCGATCGTCGGCAGCAGGATGTCGCCGCGCGGCTCGTTCGGCTTGGGCTCGACGGCGAACCGGATGTCGTAGCCCTTGTCGATCACGTACTGGCACAGGAGGTCGAAGCCCTCCTTGTAGCGGTCGAGCGCGACCCGCACGTCCTTGGCGGCCTCGGACTCGGCGCCCTCACGGCCGCCCCAGCACACGTACGTCTTCGCGCCCAGCTCGGCGGCGAGGTCGATGTTGCGCATGACCTTGCGCAGGGCGTAGCGCCGGACGTCGCGGTCGTTGCTGGTGAACCCGCCGTCCTTGAAGATCGGATGGGTGAAGAGGTTGGTCGTGGCCATCGGCACCTTCATGCCGGTCTCGCTGAGCGCCTTCTTGAAGCTCTCGATGGCCTTGGTCCGGTCCGGCTCCACCGCGAGGAGGTCGTCGTCGTGGAAGGTCACACCGTACGCGCCGAGCTCGGCAAGGCGGTGGACGCTCTCGACCGGGTCCAGCGGGGCCCGGGTGGCGTCGCCGAACGGGTCGCGCGCCTGCCAGCCGACGGTCCACAGCCCGAACGTGAAGCGGTCCTCGGGAGTGGGGGTGTACATGGGTCGCCTCCGAATTAGTCTATGTTGTGGACTAAATATCGGACGTGAGGAGCCGCAGGGTCAAGGGGGTGTGTCCGGGTTATCAACCTCCGGCAGTGGAAGATGTGATGGCACAGCCCGTCGGGCGTGCGGCGGGAGTCGCGTGGAGGGGTGCGATGACGCGGGCGGGAACGGCGTGAGGCGGGCCGCACGTGTGCAGGAGCGCGAGCGCAGCCGGCGGTACGAGCACGAGCACGAGAGCTACGGACGGCACGGGCGCGAGAGCCGCGACCGTGATGAGGTGGCGTGGAGGGTGCGATGACGCAGGCCCTGCGGCATGACGCGATGCGCGCCCGCAACCTGGCGCTCGTCCTCGCCGCGGTCGGCGCCCGGGAGTCGGTGACCCGGGCCGCCCTCGCCGAGATGACCGGCCTGACCAAGACCACCGTGTCGAAGCTCGTCGGCGACCTCATCGAAGGCGGGCTCGTGGTGGAGACCGGCGCCGTCCGGGACGGCGAGCGCGGCAGGCCCGGCGTCGAGATCCGGATCAGCGGTCAGCACGTCGCCGCGCTCGGTCTGGAGGTGAACGTCGACTATCTCGCGGTGTGCGTGGTCGATCTCGCCCGGACGGTACGGCTGCGTCGTACACAGGCTGTGGACAACCGGGCCGCACCCCCTGTGGATGTGATCGCGCGACTTGGGGATTTGGCCTCCGCGGTTGTGGATGAAGCTGTGGAGAACGGCCTGCGGGTGGTCGGCGGCGTGCTGGCCGTACCCGGCCCTGTGGACATGACCAGCGGCGTCGTCCACAACGCGCCGAACCTGGGCTGGCGCGACGTGCCGCTGGCGTCGCTCCTGCGGTTCCCCTTCCCCGTACGTGTGGAGAACGAGGCCAACCTGGCCGCGCTCGGCGAGCTGTGGTTCGGGTCGGGGCTGCCTGACTTCCTGCATGTGTCGGGAGAGATCGGCATCGGTGCGGGCCTCGTGGTCCGCGGCCGGCTCTTCCGTGGCGCGCACGGCTTCGCCGGGGAGCTCGGACATGTCGTCGTCTCCCCCGACGGCCCGCCGTGCCGCTGCGGCGGGCGGGGCTGCCTCGAACAGTACGCGGGCCAGGACGCCCTTCTGACCGCCGCCCGCGCCGCCGCCTCGGTCCGGCCCGCCCCCGTGCCCCCGGCTGCGGCGCCCTCGACTGTCGCGCCGCCAGCTGCGGCGCCCGGGAACCCGCCGGGCGGGATGCCGCCGCGCGAGGATGCCGGCAAAGCAGGGGAGACGGACAAATCGCGAGAGACGGGCACATCGGGGAAGACGGGCACGTCGGGGGAGCCGCGCGAACCGTCGTCTTCACCCGAGATGCTCCTGCCCGCGCAGCAGGGCGTGGCGTGGGTGCTGTCCCGGCTCCAGGAAGGCGACGCGGACGCGCGTGCCGCCTGCGAGCGGGCGGCCTGGGCGCTCGGCGTGGCTCTGTCGTCGGCGGTCAACCTCGTGGACCCCGACGCGATCGTCCTCGGCGGCATCTACGCGCCGCTCTTCCCCTGGATCGGCCACATGGTCGCCGACACGCTGAAGGACCGGCTCGGCCAGATGCGCGGCGCCGTGCCGCCCGTGGTCGTGTCACGGCTCGGCGCAGAGGCCGCCGCCCTCGGCGCGGCCGGCCAGGTGATCGAGCAGGTCATGGCCGACCCCGCCGCGCTCCTGCACACCTGACCGCGAGCACCCCGGCCGGGCACCGTGGACCGGGGCGCCAAGAAGCCGTAAGGACCTGTGCCGATCTTGCCCAGCACAGGTCACGGACCCGCGCCGGCCGGGTATGAGGCCGCCGATCCACGGAACCCGGACGGCCGGCGCTCTTCGCCGGCCGTCCAGCAGGAAGGCGTTATAGCGATATGTCCCGCTACTGGACGCGGCCCCCCGTCGACGCCGTAGTCCTCACGGCCCGGCGGCTGGCCATGGCCGCACTCATGATCCCGGCGGCGGGAATCTGCGCCGCACAGCCCGCGACGGCGCGTCTCGCCTCACCGCCGGCAGCGACGCATGGCCCCCGACCGTCCGCAGCAGTGCGTGCCACCCCGCCGCCCGTACACGAGGAGCCCACGGCCGGCCGCGTCCGCAGAACCGGTGGAGGCGGACGTCAGATGATCGCAGGAGGGCGCGCGAACGCCGTCCAGGGCAGGTCCGCCTCGGGCCGGTTCAACCAGAGCCTCAACGGATCCGTCTCCCCCGCCTTCGTGATGGGGCGGTCGCAGGGACCGATCACCAAGACACACTCGCTCAAACTGCAGGCCGCGTTCTGCGGATCGCAGCCCACCGCCTGCACCATGGAGCAGAGCATGCCGGTCCGCGAGATGGACTGACACCTCGCCGTCCGCTCCGCGCCACCCGTGGGCATTGCGCGCCGACAGCGGCGACCGGCACTGGCGACCGGCAGCACGCCGGTCAGGCGAGTGCCGGCCTCGGACTGTGGAGGCTCACAGCGTCAACCATGGCGGTCCCTGAGCCCGACGCCTCGGCACGCGTTCGCGATGCCGCAGGCGGCAGCTCACAAGCCCGAGGGATCGCGGCCGAGGGTGATCTCCTCGGCGATGCGCCGCAGTTCGTCGTCGGCCAATCGGGGAGTGTCGGGCAGGCAGGCGGTCAGCGCCGAGATCACCTGGTGGTACGGCGCGCCGGCATGACGGACCGCGACCTCGTGCACCGCCCGGAACAGGACCAGGTTGTCCTCGTGCTCCCGCGTCGCCCTGTCCACGATCATGTCGTCCCCCTCCGCCGGCCTCTCGCCGGCACCGATCTCCGGACCGCTCCCGGGCAGCGCCCCCGGCGCTGCCCGGTGGCAACCGTACGACCTGGCACCGACAGTTTCCGGGAAACCCACCGAGGTACAATTACTTGAGCGTTCAAGTTTTCGGGAGGGCGTCATGCCGGTCCAGCGACTCAACCACGCCGTGCTGTACGTGCGGGACGTCTCCCGCAGCGTGGCCTTCTACCAGGAGGCCCTCGGCTTCCGCGTCGTCCAGTCGTTCCCCGGGGCGGCCTTCCTGCAGGCCGAGGGCTCCTCGAACGACCACGACCTCGGGCTGTTCCAGATCGGGGCGCAGGCGGGGCCGTCGGCCGCCGGGCGCGCGACGGTCGGCCTCTATCACCTCGCCTGGGAGGTCGACACGCTCGCCGAGCTGCACCGGATCGCGACCAGGCTGACGGAGATGAACGCCCTGGTCGGCGCGTCCGACCACTCCACCACCAAGGCCCTCTACGCGAAGGATCCGGACGGGCTGGAGTTCGAGGTGTCCTGGCTGGTGCCCGCCGACCTGATCACCCAGGAGGTCCTCGACGGACGCGCCCAGATCAGGCCGCTCGACCTCGCGAAGGAGCTGGAGCGCTACGGCGCGCAGACGCGCGGCGGGGTCGGCGTCAGCGTCTGATCCGGCACTCGTGCGCACCCGTGGGCGGCCCGCTGTCCACGGCCGCCCACCACGACCGCCCTCCGACCGGACACTTCACCCTCCGACCGGACACTTCACCCTCCGACCGGACACTTCGCCGGCCGATGCTGTTCGCTGGCCGACCGGTTCGCGCCATTTAGCGCAAACATCCTTCTCTGCGGCCCCGGAAGCTCATAGCATGATCATGATCTGAACCGGCACGGCGAGGAACAGGACGGATCATGGCCGACAACGACCAGCACCCGGGCGACGACCCTGCCGGACGCGCCCAGGCGTTCGCCAGGATCGACACGAGCAAGCCGAGCATCGCCCGTGTCTACGACTTCTTCCTCGGCGGCAAGGACAACTACGCCATCGACCGGCAGGTGGGCGAGGCCACGCTGCGGATCGCCCCGGACGCCCCCGCGGCGGGCCGGTCGAACCGCGCCTTCCTCCGGCGCGTCGTACACCATCTGGCCGCCGAGGCGGGCATCCGGCAGTTCCTCGACATCGGCTCGGGCCTGCCCACGCAGGGCAACGTGCACGAAGTGGCCCAGAAGGTCGCCCCGGAGGCTCGCGTCGTCTACGTCGACAACGACCCCATCGTGCTCCTGCACGGCAGGGCGCTGCTCGCGACCAACGGGAGCACCACGGTCGTCGAGGCCGACATCCGCGACCCGGAGTCGATCCTGGGGCACCCCGGGGTCCGCGCGCTCATCGACTTCGACCAGCCGGTGGCCCTGCTGCTGTTCGCGATCCTGCATCACGTCAACGACCACGAGGACCCCCAGGGGATCGCCGCGCGCTTCCGCGAGGCCCTGCCCTCGGGCAGCTATCTGGCGCTGTCCCACTTCCACAACCCGGGGCCGAGCATGCCCGATGTGTCGGCGCAGGCGACCACGGCCGAAAAGCTGTTCAACGAGAACCTGGGCACTGGCCGGTGGCGCACCCGCGAGGAGATCTTGGCCTACTTCGGCGACCTGCCGCTCCTCGAACCCGGCCTGGTGCCGCTCCCGGAGTGGCGGCCGGACCCGGGTGAGGTCTTCGAGCCCGGCATCACCTATCACACGTTCGTCGGCGGCGTCGCGCACAAAGCCTGAAACGTACGGCCGGGAGCGCGTCGCCGCAGGCAGCGGGCCATTCGGCGACGGAACCGCTCTCGGCCGTACGGCGCGGCCGTACGGCGGCCGGGTTGACGCCGGTGAGCGGCGACGGTGATGCTCGGAGGTGGCTGCCCCTCTACATGGAAGGCGGCACCGACATGATGATCGTCAATGGGTCGCTCGAATCGGCCCAGAGCAAGAGAACTCTGCTCTATCTCGACGAGCAACTGGTCGTACGCTCCTCCGAAGACGGCGGCGTACGGCTGATCGGACAGATCGACCTCACCAACGGCGACGCGATGGCCGACGCCCTGCACCGGCAGTGGGCGAGCCCGGGCACGGGAACCGTGGACGTCGCCGAGCTCCAGTTCATCGACCTCTCCGGCCTGCGCGCCCTGGCCCTGCTGTCCGACTCTCCCGTGGGCCGGCCGATCCGGCTCGACAACGTCAAGCCGAGCCTGCGCAAGCTGCTCACCCTGCTCGACTGGCCCGCGTTCACCATCGGGTGACTCCGCGGCCCGGCGCGCCCCCTCGGCGCGCCGATCAGTTTCCCTCACTCCCACCTCATCCGGATTTTCCCCTCACGCCCGTATTCCCGCGTTTCTCGCATTCCCGCGTTTCTCGGGCTCCGGATGGAGGAAAAGTATCCGAGGACGGTCGCACACGACCGTTATGACCGCCGCCTGAGCCTTCGTATGGGTTCAGGCGGAATCCATTCGTGAGTTCCCCCCGACTCTCGCGAGGAGGGGGATGAGGTGTTTCCGGGCACTCCGGCAGCCCGCCACCGATGTCTGCGGCCGTCCGCCGACGTGGCACAGCCGCAGCCGCGCGCTCGCGCCGCGGTGACGAGGCGACCTGGCCCCCACCGGCTGGCCCTCCGGTGCGGCCGCCCGTTCCTTCCCGGACCCGGCGTCCGGGCTCCCATCTGCTGGAGAGCCGAATGTTCCTGAACCAGGCGCTCACGACGTCCCTGACCCTGTTGCGCGGCGTGCTGCCCGAGCCGTTCCGGGAGCTGCTTCCCTGCCCGCGCGACATGCACGTCTGCCCCGGCGGGGTGCGCATCGACCTGCGCGGGATCGGCCGGCCGGGCTCCGAGGACGCGGCGAGTCATCTGGAGGAGCGGCTCGAGGCCCTCCCCTGCGTCGAGCGGGCGGAGGTCAACGGCCGCATCTCCGCCGTCTTCGTCGCCTGCGACCCGGACCGGGTCGACCACGACAAGCTGCTGACCCTCGTCACGGAGCTGGACGAGCAGGAGGAGCACGCCCACGAGAGCCCCGTCCAGCTCGTCGAGGAGCACCTGCGGGCGACCGTACGGCTGACGGCCGGCATCGCCGGAATCGGGCTGATCTTCCTGGGAAGGGCCATCCGGGCCCCGCAGCTCCCAGTGGCCGTGCCCGCGTTGCTGCAACTGGTCAACGCCACGCCCGCGATCCGCGAACAGCTCGACCGCAGGCTGGGGCATGGTCCCACCGACGCCCTGTTCAACACCGCCAACCTCGTCACCCAGACCCTCACGCTCCGTCCCACCGCGCTGTTCGTGCAGGCCGTCGCCAACGTGGGCCGCTATGTCGAGACCAGAGCCAGCCGGCACGCGTGGGAGAGGCTGGAGGAGCGGCTCGCCACGCGTCCGGGCGCCTACCACCACATCAGGGCCGAGACCCGGCAGCGGCCGACCCACCTGCCGCACGGGCCGATCGAGCGCTACGCCGACGTGGTCGCCCCGATCAGCGCCGCCGCGTACGCGCTGACGCGGGCGCTCATGCGGGGCGAACGGGCCGTGTCGATCCTCGTCGCCGGCACTCCACGGGTCGCCGACCTCAGCCGCGACGCGTTCGCGGGCGCGATCACCCGCGCGCTCGGCAAGCACGACACGGTCGTCTTCGACGCCGACTGCCTGCGCAAGATGGACCGCGTCGACACCGTCATCCTGCACGCCGACGCGCTGACGACCGGCTCGTGGACGATCGACCGGGTCGAGCCGCTGCGTGAGGGGGAGGACACCGGCGAGCTGTACTCCCGGCTCTACTCGCTCATCGACTTCTCCGACCCCGGCCACACGGCGACCGTGGAGGACTGGTCGGTCCGTCCGCTGCCCGACCCCGATCTCCTGCTCTCGGACGCCGACCTCTGGCGGTCACGCGGACTGCGGGCGGTGGAGGTGTCGAGGGACGGCTCACGGGTCGCCGTCGCCGGTCTCGCCCCGGAGATCGACGCCCTGGCCGTGCCCGTCGTCAGCGCCGCCAAGGCGGCCGGCACGGTCATGCTCGCGGGCGGCGACGAGGGCCTCGCCCAGCGCCTCGGGATCGTCCGTACGCTGCCCGGAGGCCCCGAGCTCGCCGGGCACGTGCACGACCTGCAGGCGGCGGGCCACTGCGTGGCCGTCGTGTCGAAGAACGCCTGGCACGCGCTCGCCCAGGCCGACATCGGCGTCGGTGTGGTCGATCCTGCTGCCGAGGAACCCGGCCACGTGGTGCCGTGGGACGCCGACATCGCCGGCGAGCTGAACGGCGTCCACCTGTTCCTGCGCTGCCTGCCCCGGGCGCGCGGCAACAGCGCGAACGCCGTACGGCTCGGCGCGGCGGGCGCGTGCGTCGGCACCCTGCTGGCCGTCGCGGGCCCGGCCGCCACCGCCCTGCGCCGGGCGCAGCTCGCCAGCGCCGCCGTCTCGCTGGGCGCCATCGTGCTCGGCGAGTGGGACGGGCAGAACGCCGGCCGCGTCTCCACCCCGGCCCGCGCCGACAGCACACCATGGCACGCCATGTCGGCGCGTGAGGTGCTCGCGCGGCTCCGTTCCTCGTCGGAGGGCATCGGCGAGCAGGAGGCGGGCAGGCGCCGCGCGCAGGCCGTGCCCGAGGAGGCGGAGGGGCCGCACTCGCTGGCCCGGGCCACGCTGGAGGAGCTGGCCAACCCGCTCACGCCCGCCCTCGCGACCGGCGCGGGCATCTCGGCCCTCGTCGGCTCGGTGCTCGACGCCGTGCTGATCAGCGGGGTCATGGTCATCAACGCGTTCCTCGGCGGCGTGCAGCGGTTCAAGGCCGACCGGGCGCTGCTGAGCCTGACCGAGTCGACCGAGGTCCTCGTACGGCTGCGCCGCCCCGGCGGCGTCGTCGAGACGACGAAGGCCGACCTCGCGCCCGGCGACGTCATCGAGCTGCGGGCAGGGGACGCCGTGCCCGCGGACGCCCGCGTCATCAAGGCCGTCGGGCTGGAGGTGGACGAGTCGACGCTCACCGGCGAGTCGCAGCTCGTCACGAAGACGGCCGCGCCGACCGTGGCGGCGGCCGTCGCCGACCGCAGCTCGATGGTCTACCAGGGAACCTCGATCGCGGCGGGCAGCGGCCGGGCGGTGGTCGTCGCGACCGGCGACATGACCGAGTCGGGGCGCAGCGCCAGGCTCGCGGGCGAGCCGAGCCCGCCGACCGGCGTCGAGCTGCGCCTTCGGGACCTGAGCCGGCGCATCCTGCCGCTGTCGATCGCCTCGGGTGTGGTGCTGCTCCTCACCGACCTCCTGCGCGGACGGCCGCTGGCCGCGGCGCTCACGCCCGCCGTCAGCCTGACGGTCGCCGCCGTGCCCGAGGGGCTGCCGTTCGTCGCCACGGTGGCGGAGCTGGCCGCCGCACGGCGGCTGTCCAGGCGCGCCGCCCTGGTGCGCAACCCGTCCACCATCGAGGCCCTGGGCCGGGTCAACGTGCTGTGCTTCGACAAGACCGGCACGCTGACCGAGGGCCGCATCAGCCTGCGGCACCTGTCGAACGGGTGGTCGGGCCGTCCGCTGGAGGAGGCGGACGCGTGGCTGCGGCGCGTCCTCGCCGCGGCCGTCCGGGCCAGCCCCAAGTCCGGCGGGGGACGGGTGATCGCCCACCCGACCGACCGCGCGGTGCTCGAAGGCGCCCACCGGCTCGGCGTCACGCCGGCCGAAGGGTTCGAGAGCTGGGAGCGCGTGGACGAGCTGCCGTTCGAACCGGGCCGGGGCTACCACGCCGTGCTCGGCCGCACCGAGCATGGGCACCTGCTCAGTGTGAAGGGCGCGCCCGAGATCGTGCTCACCCACTGCACCACCGTGCACCGCGACACCGGGGCGGTGCCCTGCGACGAGACCGTGCGCGCGGAGCTGGTGCACGAGGTGGAGCGGCTGGCCCGGCAGGGCTACCGGGTGCTCGCCGTCGCGCAGCGGCCCGCCTCCGACCGGAGCGACCTCGACGAGTCGCGCATCGACGAGCTGTGCTTCCTCGGCTTCCTCGGCCTGGCCGACCCGGTCAGGTCCACGGCCGCGGAGAGCGTCGGGCGCCTCATGCGGGCCGGGGTGCGGATCGTCATGGTCACCGGCGACCACCCCAGCACCGCCGAGGCCATCGCGGTCGAGCTGAACGCGCTGAACGGCCGGCGCGTCATGACCGGTCCCGAGCTGGACGAGCTCGACGACGAGACGCTGACCAAGGTGCTGCCCCAGGTGGCGGTCTTCGCCCGCACCACCCCCGCGCACAAGGCCAGGATCGTCACGTGCCTGCGCCGGGCCGGTGAGGTCGTCGCCGTCACCGGTGACGGCGCCAACGACGCGCCCGCCATCCGTACGGCCGACGTCGGGATCGCCCTCGGCTCCCGCGCGACGCCCGCCGCGCGGTCCGCCGCCGACCTCGTCGTCACCGACGACCGCATCGAGACGATCGTGGACGCCATCGTCGAGGGCAGGGCGATGTGGACCTCGGTGCGCGACTCGCTGAGCATCCTCCTCGGCGGCAACATCGGCGAGATCGCGTTCACCGTGGGGTCCAACCTGCTGGCCGGCGGGAGCGCGCTCAACGCCCGGCAGCTCCTGCTGGTGAACCTGCTCACCGACATGGTGCCGGCCATGGCGGTCGCCGTACGGCCGCCCGCGTCGACCGATCCGGACGAGCTGCTGGCCGAGGGCCCCGAGGCGTCGCTGGGCGCGTCGCTGACCCGCGACATCTACCTGCGGGCGGCGGTCACGACGGCGGCGGCGACGGTCGCGTGGATCCTCGGACGCATGACGGGCACCCGCGGGCGCGCGAACACGATCGGCCTGGTCGCCCTCGTGTCCGCGCAGCTCCTGCAGACGCTCGCGGGGGGCGGCCGGGACAGGATCGTCGTGCTCGCGTCGCTGTCGTCGCTGGCCGTCCTGTGGTTCATCGTCACGGTGCCGGGGGTCAGCGCCGTCTTCGGCTGCCGGCCGCTCGGCCCGGTGGGCTGGGTCATCGGGCTGGGCAGCGCGACCGCTGCCACACTGGCCGGAATGCTCGTGCAGCGCCCGGTCAGGGAGGCGGCGACCCGCGCCGAGGCCGAACGCCGCAGGGCCGCCGCCCACCTGCCCGCACCGGCAGCGTGATCGGTCAGCACGTGATCGGTCAGCACGTGATCGGTCAGCACGTGATCGGTCAGCACGTGATCGGTCAGCGCGTGATCGGTCAGCGGCCGCGGTGTATGCCCTTGCCGCCGTGGCGGTGCTTCTTCTTCCCCCCACCGCGGACGGCCGTACGGTGCTGGGCCTTCTTCGGCTTGTGCGCACGCTGCTTGGTGTGGGCGCGCGGCTTGTTCGCCACGTGGAACGTCTTGAAGCCGAAGTCGGGCAGCGTGATCGGCTGGGAGGGATCATCCGAAATCGGGACGACGTACACGTCGTGCCGCACGCCGTCCTTGCCCTTCGTGTGATAGACGGCCTGCTTCGGCTCCATGGCCTGACTCGTGACGGGCCTCGTGACGGGCCTCGTGACCGGCATGGTGACGGGCCTCGTGACGGGCCTCGTGACGGGCAGCGCGGCGGGTGCGGTGCCGGCCATCCCCAGGCCGTCGGGGCCGGAGGGGCCGTACTCGCTGGTGTAGCGGGGGTCGTAGACCGCCGTGTCGAGCGGCGCCGAGATCGTGGTCGCGACCGGGATCGCGTCGTCCCCGGAAGCTCCCCCGGGCGGCGCTGGGTCCGCGAACGCGACCGGTCCGGCGATCAGGGTTGCGGCGAGGGCGGCGGCGGCCGAGCTGATGATCATGAGTCTCCCCCGAGGTGACGGATCGTACGAGAAAGACCGTAGGCAGCACGTCACCGCCGATCGCGCGCCCCGCGCTCAGTGTCGGGTCAAAGCTCAGAATCTCTTGACAGCCGGTCCCGGTGATCGACTCAGGGGAGCGGGCTCAGATGGACGACCTTGGTATGGGTCATCTCGTCGAGCAGCTCGGGGCCGTACCCGAACCCGTGCCCGCTGGCGCGCACCGGCTGGGCCGCGCCGCCGGGCGCTCCGCCGAAGACGGCGTTGATCTTCACCGTGCCCACCGGCAGCTCGCGCCAGGCCCGCTGGGCGTTGGCCATCGACGGGGTGAGGACGGTGGCCGCCAGGCCATACCGCGACTCACGGGCCAGCTCGAGCGCCTCGTCGAACGACGACACCACCCGCACCGCCGCGACCGGGCCGAACGTCTCCTCGCGTATGACGTCCATGTTCTCCGTGCAGTCGGCCAGGACGGTCGGCGGATAGAACGCCCCCGGCCCCTCGGGCACATATCCCCCGGTCAGCAGCCGCGCCCCCGCCTCGATCGCGCCGCGTACGTGCCGGTCGACGACGTCGCGCTGCGCCCGGTCGACGAGCGGGCCGAGCGTCGTCTCCTCGTTCATGCCAGGCCCCATGCGCAGCTCCTCGGCCCGCTGCACGAGCGCGGCGAGGAACTCCTCGGCGACGTCGCGGTGGACGTAGACCCGCTCGACGGAGGTGCAGATCTGCCCGGCGTTGGCGAAGCAGCCGGTCGCCGCCTGTCCCGCCGCCCACTTCACGTCCACGCCCGCGTCCACGATCAGCGGATCCTTGCCGCCGTTCTCCAGCAGGGTCCTCGCGCCGGTGCGCGCGGCGACGGCGGCGATGGCCCGGCCCGCGGCGGTCGAGCCGACGTGCGCGACGAGGTCGATACCCGGGTGCGCGGCCAGGGTCTCGCCCGGATGCCGGTCGCCCGGCACCATCGTCAGCACGCCCGGCGGCAGCTCCGCCGCCATCAGCTCCGCGAGCAGCGCCCCCGTGTGCGGTGTGCGCTCCGACGGCTTGTGCACCACCGCGTTGCCGGTCACCACGGCCGCTCCGACGAGCCCGCAGGCGATGGCCACCGGGTCGTTCCACGGTGTGATCACCGCGACCACGCCGAGCGGCTCGTGGACCATGAGATCGGTGGCGTCCCAGCCGCCCTGCAGGCTCCGTCCCCGGTGCAGCGGCCCCAGCTCGGCATACTGCCGGAGCGTGCCGATCGCCGCCGCCACACCGCCGCGGCTGTCGCCGATCGGCTTGCCCATCTCCCTGGTCACCAGCGCGGCCAGCTCGTCCGCGCGGGCCTCGATCCGGCCGGCCATCCGGTGCAGGCACGCCGCCCTGTCGGCGGGAGCCGTACGGGCCCATGCGGGCTGGGCGCGGCGAGCCGAGTGGACCGCCCGCTCCACGTCCTCGGCGCACCCGGCGGGGAAGTCGCCCACCGGCTCTCCGGTCGCCGGGTCGGCGACCGTACGGTCACGTTCGCTCGCGCTCGCCGTCCACGCGCCGTCGGTCAGCACCCAGCGGTCCCTGTCCCGCACCCCGGTTCTCCCCCCGCTGCTCGCTCCACCCGTGCTCGCCTACCCGTGCTCGCCTCTACCCGTGCTCGCCTACCCCCGGGTCCGTACGGTTATCACCAGGCTTCCTAGACTTCCCGTATGCGACGGCTGAGCAGCACGGTGGTCGTGGTGGTGGGTGACCGGGCGGCCGAGGTGATCGCGGGGCTCGACGGCCTGCACAACGTGCGGGCGATTCTGCGCGGGGAACGGACGCCCGCCGAGATGACCGACGTGGTGACGCGCGCGAGCGCGACGTACGTACTGCACGACGCCGATCCGCTGGCCGACGTCGGTGAGGCGTGGACCGGCTTCTTCGACGGTACGACGCCGGTGGGCGGCCTGGAGGTGGCCATCGAGGCGGCGGCCGGGGCGCTGCGTGCCGACCGGCTGGTGCTCCCCGACTACTACATCGTCCTCGACCCCGACAACCTCACGCCCACGTGGCGGCACTGGTGGCTCGGCGTGCTCGCCGGGGCCGCGCCGACCCGGGTGGTGCCGAGCCCCGCCTCGGCCGGCGCCGTCAAGGAGACGCTGCGCGGGCTGTCCGCGGGCCGCTGGTGGCCCGCCGACGTGGAAGGGTGGCTGCGCGGCCTGCCCCGCCAGGTGCCCGACCGAGTCGGCCTCCCCGGCACCACCACCTGAGCCGCACCACCTCATGAGCAGCGCAACCTCATGAGCAGCGCAACCTCATGAGCAGCGCAACCTCATGAGCCGCGCCACCTTATGGACACAGGGGCGACCCGTCACTGGACGCGGCACAGCCGACCTCAAAGCACGGTTAATCAGCCTCAGAGCACGGTGAAGTCGGGCCTCAGAGCGCGGTGAAGTCGGCGAAGTCGAAGCCGGGTGACACGACGCAGCTCACCAGCACGCCCTCGTCTCCCGCCGGGCGGGCCGCCTGCCAGGTGCCCGCCGGCACCACCGCCTGCGGGACCTGCCCGTTCTCCACGTCCGGCCCCAGGACGATCACGTCCTCCCGGCCGGGCCGCTCGCCCGCACCGCCGAGCACGAGCGTCAACGGCCCGCCCCGGTGCCATAACCACACCTCGTCGGACCGTACGGCGTGCCAGACCGACTCCTCGCCCGGCTCCAACAGGAAATAGATTCCCGTCGCCGTCGCCCGCGTGCCGCCGTACCCGGGAGGCTCGACGGAGGCGGCCGTCCGCCACGTCTCGCGATACCACCCGCCCTCGGGGTGCGGCAGCAGGCCGAGAGCCTCGGCGATCGGGGGACGCGTCTGGATCGCCACGAACGCGCCGGTGACGTCACGCCGCAGGAAGCGGAGGGGCGCGTCCCGGTCGTCCTCGTCCACCGCCACGACGGGATCCGTCCCGGAGAAGGCCTCGGCGGCGATCCGCAGCGCCTCCTCGTCGTCGCGGGCGGAGAGTCCGGGCCCGCCGGGACAGGCGTCCAGCGTCATCAGCAGCACGCGGCCGATCGTACGGCAGAGCGGCCCGGCAAATCCGACCGGGACCACCCATATCGGTGTTACTTGATCGTTACAGAATCGGCCGCACAAAACCACCGTTTCGCACGTTCCAACTCAGTGCAATTCGCTGTGAACACCCCCTATGAGGAGTAGACCGTGAATACCCTCCGGCGGGCGGCCCACGTAACACTCAGCGTTGCCGCCATCGCCGTCGCTACGGCCTGCTCGGCGGGAGGCACAACCGCTCCCGCCGCATCAGTCACTGGTGCGGCCGGTACGACCACTCAGGCCCCGGCCACTCAGGCCCAGGGCGTCGAGGCGGCGGCACTCGCCCCGCGCGCGGCGTCCAAGACGGCACGCAAGACAGGAAAGCCGAAGCTCGGCATCGCCGACATCACGCCCATGGGCGAGAAGGTCGAGCGGGTCGGCGTCGGTTTCCCGATCATCGTCACCTTCGACCGCGCCGTACGAAACAAGGCGGCCGCGGAAGCGGTGCTGCAGGTCCAGGCCCAAAAGCCCGTCGAGGGCGCATGGCGCTGGGTCTCCGACCGCAAGGTCATCTATCGCACCAAGACCTACTGGAAGCCGCACCAGAAGGTCCTGTTCACCGCCAGGCTGAGCCAGATCCCCGGCAACGAGGCCGCCAAGGACGTCTCGCGCCGCTTCGCCGTCGGCACCGCCAACATCTCGGTGGTCGACACCAAGAGGCACGTGATGAAGGTGCGCCGCGACGGGAAGCTCGCCAAGACCATCCCCATCAGCGCGGGCCGCGGCGGCCTTAAGCGCAACGGCGTCGACGTCTACCTCACGACCACCGGCGTGCACCTCGCGATGGGCAAGAAGCGGGTCGAAACGATGACCTCGTCCTGGCTCGGCGTCACCGACCCCAAGGACCCGCTCTACTACAAGCTGGAGATCCCCTGGGCGGTCCGGATCTCCGACAGCGGCGAGTACGTCCACCAGAGCGCGGGCGACTACCAGTTCCTGGGCAAGTCGAACCAGAGCCACGGCTGCGTGCGCGCCACCCCCGCTGGAGCCCAGTGGTTCTACGGCATCAGCCAGCGCGGTGACGTCATCACGGTCACCGGCACCAAGCGCAAGCTCGACTGGCGCAACGGCTGGAGCTACTGGCAGCTGAGCTGGAACCAGTGGAAGCGCGGCAGCGCACTGCCCGCCGGCTCGGCCTCGGCGTCAGCGTCCGCTTCGCCCTCCGCGTCCCCGACCCCCGACCAGGACGCCCCGCAGGGACAGGACGCCCTCCAGGGATAGGACGCCCTGCAGGGAAGGCCCACCACCCCGCAGGGCGCTTTCCCCAGCACCGCGCGGTGCGCCCTTCCGCGCTCCGCGCGGTGCCCATTCCCTTTGCCCCGCACGGGCGCTCCCTTCCGCGCTCCGGGCGGTGCCCCGTCCATGGTCCGGACTACCCCCCCGCGGTGCCCCTTCCCTTGCTCCGCGCGGCGCTCCCCGCCCTCGGTCCGTACTACCCCCGCGATGTCCTTTCGCTTGGCTCCGCGCGGCGCTCCCGCCCTCGGTCCGCACGACCTGGGCGGGGCGCCGCCTGCTTCCGGCACCAGGCGGCGCTCGGCTTCGCCGTCCACCCCACGGGGCTTCACAGTGCCGCCCAGCGGCTCAGATCTGCGGTCAAGGCGTCGTGACCCCGGACGCCATGCTGCGGTGCCACGCGAGGCCGTGTTTCACAGTGGCCCGCCAGGCTCGAGGGAGCGGAGCGGACGGGAGCGATGACCGAACTCCGGCGCGCGTGAAGCATTGCAGCACGCTGCGAAGCCCTGCGCCGCGCTGCGAAGCCCTGCGCCGCGCTGCGAAGCTTCGTGCACAGTGTGAGAACCGTCGGCGCACGGTGAGGCCCAGCGGCGCACTGTGAAGGACTGTGAGCCCAGTGGCCAGCGCACCGGCGACTCTTTCCTCACGCCTCCCGTCGATCCCCGTGTTGCCCCTCGACCCTCGGCTCGGGTGGTCACGCGCGCAGCCGGCGGGGCCTGTCCGCGCGCCGCCCGGATTTGCCCGTGCGTGCGCCCGGGCCTGCCCTGTGCGTTGTCCACTGTGCCTCCGACCTCACTCCGGCAGCCGCGCGGCCCTGCACTGTGCGTCGTCCGCGCTCGCGCCTCCCGCCTCCCGCCCGCAGCCGCTGGGCCTGTCCGCGTGTCGCCCGGGCTTGCCCTGCGCATCGCTCACCCCCGCGCCTTCGGCCTTACTCGTGTAGTCGTCGGGCTCGTCCGAGGCGGTGGTAGGTGAAGGCCCAGCGGTCTTCGCCGACGTTGCGGCGGGTGTAGCGGTCGGGGTGCTGGTAGCGGTCGCGGTTGTGGAACTGGCAGGCCGGGCCCAGCAGCTTCAGGTCCGTGAGCCCGCCGGTGCTCCAGTTGTCGGCGTGGTCGATCTGGCACATGGTCGCCGGGAGCGGGCAGCCGTCGACCCAGCACGTGGCATACCGGGCGAAGATGGCCCGCCGCTGGGCAGGAGTCGCCAGACGGACCTTGCGGCCCATGTCGAGCACCTGCCCGTCGGCGTTCATGACGATCCGCACCAGAGTCGAGGTCCGGGCGAGCCGGTGCACGCTGGAGACGGGCAGCACCTGCCCGGTCGCCAGCAACAACCCCGGCGGCACCATCCCCAGCGGCCCTCCCAGCGAGGCACCCAGTGCCGTCCCCAGCAGCGTGCCTGCCGACGCTCCCAACGCCGACCCCAAGAACGCCCCAGGCATCGCGTCCGCCGACGCACCCGGAGATCCCGGTGACGCACCTTGCGCCGCTCCCCGCGATGCCCCCTGTGCGGCTCCTTGCGATGCCTCCTGCGCCGTCTCCGGCGTCCCTCGCCCGGCTCCCGCTGCTGTTCCCGGAGTTCCCGCTGCCTGCGTCGCGCACGAGCACCGCGCGTCGCCACTGCACCGCCACGCGCCCTGGCTGCCGCACCGGCACGTGCCCTGGCCATGCCGGCAGTCCCCCGCAGTCCGAGGCCCACCGTGGGTGTGATGAGCGGAGACATCCTCGGGAGGAGGATCCGGCCACACCGCCTCCGAAGGCGCTGCCTCCGAGGGCGCTGCCTCCGAGGGCGCTGCCTGCGATGGCGCTGCCTGCGATGGCGGCGCATCCGAAGCCGTCGCACCCGAAGGGGCTGTGTCCGAAGGGGCTGTGTCCGAAGGGGCTGTGTCCGAAGGGGCAGCGTGCGAAGGGGCTGTGTGCGAATGCCCGCCACCGTGAGCAGGCCATGCTGACGCACCCCGCCGGGCGTGGGTTGCTCCGGACTGGGCCGCGCCGCGATCGCAGCCATCGCCCTCTGCAGGCGCGGTCGTGTCGCTCTCGGCAGAGCGGGTGCTCGCGGTGTCGTTGTCCTCGGCGCAGGCGGTGTTCGCGGTGCTGCGCGGCTCGCACTCCCCGGGCCGCCGCTCACCGGCCCCGCACTCACCGGCCCCGCACTCACCGGCCCCGCACTCACCGGCCCCGCACTCACCGGCCCCGCACTCACCGGCCCCGCACTCACCGGCCCCGCACTCACCGGCTCCCCAGCCACGAGGCTCCTCATCGCGAAGTCCGGTCGCGACGTCGCCGGAGCCAGCGGCAGGGTCGGTGGCGGGGACAGCCTCAGCAGTGTCGAGCTCGTCCGGGGTCTCGGGGCCGTCGGTGCCGCCCTCAGCACCCGGATCGCCCATCACGTCGGAGACGGCGTCGTCGGCCTGGCTGGGGTCGTCGGCGCTTCCGGTGGCGTCGGGGGCGTAGGCGTTGGTGTCGTCGGCGCTCTCGGCACTGGCATCTGTCCCGGCCTCGCCGGGAGCAGGGTCGCCCGTGTCGTCCTGGCCTTCCTCGAAGCCCCCGGCATCCCGCGCGTTTTCGGCGTGGTCGGTGGTGTCGTCGGCTTGGCTCGGCTCGTCAGTGCTTGCGGCGGTGTCGGGGGCGTAGTCGCTGGGGGTGCTGTCGTCGAGGTCTGCGAAGTGGTCGCTGACGTCGTCGGCGGCGGCCGGGGCAGCGGGGTCTTGGGTGGCCGGGTCGGTGTCTTGGGTGGCCGGGGCAGCGGGGTCTTGGGTGGCCGGGTCGGTGTCGTCGGTGGCCGGGTCGGCGGTGGGGTCGGTGGTGGGGTCGGTGGTTTCGGGGTCGGTGGGGAGGGATTCGGCGCTGACCACGACGAGGAGCTCGGCGGCGATCTTCTGCTCCAGCAGGGCGATCAGCGCGTCGGCCTGACGTACCGTCAGCGGGCGGTCATCCCCCTGTGCCCTCAGCTTGGCGTACGCCTGCAACAAGGCCATCAACCGGGCGCCGGCCTCACGCGGCAGGTAGAACTCTCCTTCCACGCCGCCGCCCTTGCCCGGGCGGACCCGCAGGAACCGCCGCCCGTAATCGGCCCGCTCGTCGCGTTCTTCCCCATCGGGGTCGAGCACCGCGCGTAGGTGGCGGCCGGCTTTGGCGACCTCCGCCGCCCCCGCTTTGCCGGCCAGGTCCACCAGGATCGGCTCCGCCAGCGCGGCTTGCTCGTCGGTTAGTCCGGCGACGGCGGCGCAGATGGCTTCCACCACCCCGGCCGCCAGCTCACCCGTGGCGAACTTCTCCCGCACCTTGGGGAGGCGGGGCAGTTCCGCGCCGAGGGTGAGCAGGCGGCCCGCGCCGCCCACCGTCATCCCCCCACTGGTGCGCAGCCAGCAGCGGGTGGAGGCATGCCCATGCTGCCTGGCCTGACCCGCACGATGCACCCGCCCCACCCGATCGGCCAGCGCGCAGGTGATCCGATCCCGGGCGAACAGCAACTCCTCCGCCTCGGCCAGGCACACATCCACGTCATCGGGAAGCGGGGTCAGCGCCAGCTCTTGGGCCACCTCACGAACCGACCCCACCACCACCCACGACGACCGCACACGACCACGACCGCGGCCACCCACACCGGAAGCACCCGCGTCAGCGGCATCACCACGGGCGCCATCCGCGCCAGAAGCATCCGCGCCAGAAGCATCCGCGTCAGCAGCGTCCGCGCCATCGGCAGCCCCACCATCGGCAGTCCCACGGGCGGCGTCCGCGCGAGCGCCGTCCGTGCCAGCGGCGTTCGCACCGATGGCAGCCCCACGCACGGCGTTCGTGTCGTCGCTGTCTGCGCTGTCGGTGTCGGTGCCTGGGACGTCCGTCCCTGGGGCGTCCGTGGTCTGGGTGCCGGGCGTGCCGGCGGGCTGCCGGGGGCCAAAGTTGATGATCGGGAAGGGCTCACGGGCGGACGAGCCGTCGGACGACCACAGCGGCGAATTGGCGATCAGACGGTCCCACCACTCACCGTCGGCATCGCTCGAACGACGAAGGCGCTCAGGATCGTCATCGAACAGATCCATGGCACCTCCATCGAGTGATTCGAAAACTTGTATTAATTCTCTCGCGTCCTTGGGGCTAGTTCAAGATCAACTAGCAATCTCTTGGAATCACAGGTCGGGGACAGCAACGGTCCTGACGTAGGTTTCGGCGGTCGGCGGTCGGCGGTCGGCAGGCAGACGGCCGGGCGCTCGGCGATCTCCCGACACGCGACGTCGGGGGCGCTGTGCGCGGAGGACGTCGCGGTCGGGCGGGAGCACTGTGCCGGGCAGTCGGGTCGCGGGTGGGTCGGGAGACGCGGGTTGCGGTGAAGTACGCCGCTGCGACGGGCCGGGACGCCTGGCCGGGCAGTCGGGTCGCGGGCGGGTGGGGAGACGCGGGTTGCGGTGAAATGCGCCACCGCGCCGGGCCGGGACGCCTGGCCGGGCAGTCGGGTCGCGGGCGGGTGGGGAGACGCGGGTTGCGGTGAAGTACGCCACCGCGCCGGGCCGGATCCACCCGGCGGGGGAGGGATGCCCCAGGTGATAGACGAAGACCGCGGTGACCGACAGCAGCAGCACGGCGATCGGCCATCGACGCCGGACGAGCAGGAGCGCACCGAGGACCAGCGCGAGGGGGACGACCCCGTCCCACGGGTTGCACACTCCCGTGGCGAGGGCGAGGGCGAGGGCGAGGGCGAGGGCGAGGGCGAGGGCGAGGGCGAGGGCGACGGCGACGAAGACGACCACGGTGAGTACGGCGAAGCCGAGGTCGGCGATCCAGCCGTTCGGGTGACCCGGGGCGGCCGGACGGGCGAAGGCGGGTGCGGGCGCTGCGGCTAACCCGGTGGGCGACCCAGTGGCACCCGGTGGGTGACCCGGTGGGTGGCCCAGTCGGAGACGCTGTGTGCGATGCGGCCATGCGGGGCCTTCCCTCCGAGGCTGGCTGACGCCTCGCAACGTCAGGCCGGGCCGTGCCCGCATCGCGTTGTCCGGCCACAGGCACCTCGGCCCTGCTCCGTCCGGCGTACGGCTACCGCGCCGGGAGTATCCGGCCGGAAACGAAGCGGGTGCCCCGCGACTCGCGTCGCGGGGCACCCCGGGTGGCCGCAAACCGGCCGGCCAGTGCGGCTCAGCGGTACGGTCAGCGGCAGGTGGCCGCCGTGTAGGCCGCGTCGTACGACGAGGTGACCTCCGTGCCGTCGATCGTGGCGGTGCCGGTCACGGTGACCGAGCCGCCGTCGATATGCCCGGCCCGGGTGTTGAAGGACTGGTAGGCCTTCTTGCCCGGGGCCACATCGCTCACCGTCTTGGCGCCGTACGGCGTGGTCAGCGTGACCGTCGCGGGCACGTCACCGTCGTTCACGGCGGTCACGGCGAGGTGCGCCGAGGTGCCGACGCAGCGGGACTCGGCCGTCACGGTCAGCTCGACCTTCGGCCCGTCCTTCGGGTCGCGGACGAGCGTGAAGTCGTCCACGTCGAAGTCGGCCCCGGTGAACACCAGGTAGAGCTTCGCCGTCCCGGAGGGGACGTTCGTGAGCGGCGTGGAGACGTCCTCGTACGACTCCCAGCCGCCGGTGTTGGGGACGGTGACGGTGCCGAGCACGGGGCCGGTCGGGGAACCGGTCCGGATCTCGAAGCCGCCGCTCGGGTTGGGCGAGGCCACCCGCGCCGTGAACCGGGTGACGCCGGTCAGGTCGATCCCGTCGTACGCCGCCCAGTCGCCGGGGTTGACATAGCCGAGCACGGTGCCGCCGTGCGCGGGGGCGTGCGGGTAGGTGTCCACGCCGTTCGCCTCGGTCCAGCTCTCGGCCTGGACGGTGACGTCGCCCGTCGCCGGGCCGAGCTCCTTGATGCGGATGTTCCGGAACGACACCTCGTCGCCGTCGCCGTGGTTCTGGATGCCCACGTAGCCCTGCTGGAGGGACCGCGCCGGATCGGTGTTGACGAAGTCGTTGATCTTCACGCCGTTCAGGAAGACTTGCAGGCGCTCGCCCTCCACGCGGATCTCGTAGGTGTTCCACTGGCCGGGCGGGTTGAGCGCGGCGTCCCTGGCCTTGAGGTCCGCCGACTGGAAGCCGTAGACCGACCCGGTGGTCTTCTCCGGCACGTCCGTGGCGTCGATCTGGATCTCGTAGCCGTTGTCGACGGCCGACCACGGGTCGTCCGAGGCGGGGAAGCCGACGAAGACGCCCGAGTTGTCGTCGCCGTTCATCTTCCAGTCGAGCTTGAGCGAGTAGGAGTGGAACTCCTTCGCCTTGTACCAGAACAGCCCCAGGCCGCCGTGCGAGGTCAGCGTGCCGTCGGTCTCGGTGAAGCCGCCCGGCCCGGCCTGCTCCCAGCCGGTGGTGCCGCCATCGTAGAGCGTGGTGTAGCCGGTCTCGGGACGGCAGTCGGCCTTGAGGTCGCCCATGGCGTACCGGATGCCGCCGAGCAGGTGCTGCCGGAACGCCGGCTCGGAGAAGGACGCCGCGGTGTGGCCGCCGCCCGTGTAGAACGACCGGCCGCCCTGATATTCCTTGCACCACGCGATCGGGTGGTCCTCGCCCATCTTCCCGCCGGAGTAGGACTTCTCGTCCAGCGTGGCCAGCACGTGGGCGGTGCTGCGGGCGTTGGTGCGGTAGTCGTACCACTCGTCGGTGCGGGTCCACGCCGTCCCGAGGTGGGCGGTCGCCGGGTGGGCCCGGTCCTCCACCTTCACGGTCGCCTGCTGTACGGCGGGGTGCGAGGCGAACCACGCCCCGACCAGGCCGCCGTAGAACGGCCAGTCATATTCGGTGTCGGCCGCCGCGTGGATGCCGGCGTAGCCGCCGCCCGCCTTGACGTACGACTCGAAGGCCGCCTGCTGGGCGTCGTTCAGCACGTCGCCCGTGGTGCTGAGGAACACCACGGCCTTGTACTTCGCCAGGTTCTGGGTGGTGAAGACGGCCGGGTCCTCGGTCGCGGTGACCCTGAAGCCCAGGTCCTTGATGGCCTGGATGCCGGCCGGGATGGAGTCGTGCCGGAAGCCGGCCGTACGGGAGAAGACCAGGACCTCGCCCTCGCCGCTGCCCGGGGCCGTCGAGGTCGTCCACTTCTGCGCGTTGCTGCCGTCACAGGTCTTGATGACCATCTGCCCGGTGTTCGAGCCGTCGAGGCACTTGCCCGACTGCGGGTTCTTGATGGTGCCGTCCGTCCCGATCGTCCAGATCTGCGCGGGGACGTTCGCGACGCAGTCCCAGATCTGCACCCGCGTGCCGTCGGCGGTGCCGCCGTTGGACACGTCGAGGCACTTGCCGAGCGAGCGGATCGTGGAGCCGTTGACGCTCCAGACCTGCGCGCCGGTGTCGTTGCACTGGTAGAGCTGCACCTTGGTGCCGTTGGCCGGGTCGGCGTTCGCGACGTCGAGGCACAGGCCGCCGGCGTTGACGATCGGTCCGGGGCTGCCGCCCGTGGGCGGTTCGGCCGTCAGCGTGAAGTCGTCCACGTCGAACAGCGCCCCGTCGTTGCCCTTGAAGTAGAGGTAGAGCTCGGTCGTCCCGGCCGGGGCGTTCGCGAGCGGCGCGGAGACGTCGGTGAACGTCTCCCAGCTTCCGGTGACGGGCACGCTCACCTTGCCCAGCAGGGTGCCGGTCGGCGAGCCCGCGCGGACCTCGATGGTGCCGCCCCTCCCGCCGGAGGAGACGCGGGCCGCGATCCCCTTGGCCGTGGTCAGCGTGTAGGGCTTGAAGGAGATCCAGTCGCCGTTGTCGATGTCGCCCACGGTCCTGCCGCCGTGCGCCGGCGCCTTGTTGATGGGGTTGACGCCCTGGGAGGCGGTGTAGTGCTCGGCCTGGCGGTGCCGCGGCTGCAGGATGTGCTGGGCGTGGGTGGTCAGCCCGCCCTTGTCGGTGTATTCGGCGTCGAACACGGCGAAGATGTTCGCCGCGTCGTCGTGCTCGCCGTCCACGGGGATGGTCAGCTCGCCCGAGCATCCGTTCTTGGAGCTGATCTGGTGGCCGTGGCTGTCGTGGCCGAGCACGTACGTCATCTTGACCTTGGCGCAGTCGACGTCGCCGTCCTCAGGGTCGGTGACCTTGATCGTGAACGGGACAGAGTCACCCCACTGGAACAGGCTGCCCTCGACGGGCGTCTCGATGGTCACCGTCGGCGCGGTGTTGCCCGCCGTGACGACCACGCTCGCGCTGCCGCTGTTGCCCGCGGGGTCGCGCACGGTCAGCGTCGCGGTGAACGTGCCGTCCTCGTCGTACGTCTTGACCGGGTTCGCCTCGGTGGAGCTGGTGCCGTCGCCGAAGTCCCAGGAGTAGGTGAGCGCGGCTCCCTCGGGGTCGGCGGAGCCGGCCGAGGAGAAGGTGACGGTGAGGGGCGTCTTGCCCGAGGTCTTGTCGGCCTTGGCCACGGCGATGGGGGAGCGGTCGCGGCCCTTGATGTACTCGAAGCGATACAGCGCCGAGTTGGCGTCGCCGTTGAAGTAGCCGGTGCCGTAGTCGAGCACGTACAGCGCGCCGTCCGGACCGAACGCCAGGTCCATGATCTGCGTGCCGGTCCACGGGAAGTCGGCGATGTCGCCGCGCGTCCCGTCGGCCTGCACGTCGATCGCCTTGATCCACCGGCGGCCGAACTCGCCCGCGAACAGGTGCCCGTCCAGGTCCTGCGGGAACTTGACCGCCGAGTCGAGCGCGGGGTCGTAGTGGTAGACCGGCCCGCCCATGGGCGACTCGGAGCCGCTGCCGAACTCGGGCGGCGAGCCGGCGTCGCCGCCGTACCTGATCCACGCGGGCTGGGCGGGCGGCAGCGTACGCTGCCCGGTGTTGCGCGGGGAGGCGTTGACCGGGCCGCCGGCGCAGTCGTACTTCGCCCCGGAGGGGCCGGAGGGGAACGTGAAGGCGTTGTAGGTCTCGGCCGGCGTGTTGGTGCCCGTGCAGTAGGGCCAGCCGTAGTTGCCGGCCCGGGTGACCCGGTTGAACTCGACCTGGCCGCTCGGCCCCCGGTTGGGGTCGCTGGTGCCGGCGTCGGGGCCGTAGTCGCCGACGTAGACGACGCCCGTGGCCTTGTCGACGCTCAGCCGGAACGGGTTGCGGAAGCCCATGGCGTAGATCTCGGGCCGCGTGCCGGGAGTGCCCGGCGGGAACAGGTTGCCCTCGGGGATGTCGTAGGTCCCGTCGGGCTTGACCTTGATGCGCAGGATCTTGCCGCGCAGGTCGTTGGTGTTGCCCGCGCTGCGCTGGGCGTCGTACGCGGGGTTGCGGTCGGGCCGCTCGTCGATCGGGGCGTAGCCGGACGAGTCGAAGGGGTTGCTGTCGTCGCCGGTCGAGAGATAGAGGTTGCCTTCGGCGTCGAAGTCCATGTCGCCGCCCACGTGGCAGCAGATGCCGCGGTCGGCGGGCACGTCGAGGATCTTGACCTCGCTGTCCTTGTCGAGCGTCCAGTCGGGCTTGACGGTGAACCTGGACAGCCGGTTCACGCCCTTCCAGGCGGAGAAGTCCGACGCGGTGGCCGGAGCGTCGCCGTCAGGCGTGTCGAGCCGGGGCGCGTAGTAGAGGTAGATGAACCGGTTTGTCGCGAAGCCCGGGTCGGCGGCGACTCCCTGGAGCCCCTCCTCGTCGTGGGTGTAGACGTTCAGCGTGCCGACCACGGTCGTGTCGCCGCGCGCGTCGGTGCGCCGCAGGACGCCTTCGCGCGCGGTGTGCAGCACCGACAGGTCGGGCAGCACGGTCATCGTCATCGGCTCGCCCATCTCGGCGACGCCCTTGGCCAGCTCCACGCGCTGGTAGTCGGCGGCCTCGATGGGCGCCGCGTGCGCCTGTGCGGGCGCGGCCGGGGTGAGCACGGTCACGCCCGTGAAGGCCAGGAGTAGGGCGCAGGTCTGCGCGATCCGTTTTCTGGCGCGATCGGTCGGCCGCCTGGGGGGCATGGCGGAGCTTCCTTTCCTTCGAGGGCCCGCGTGTTCGGCACGCGCGCGCTTCACAAACCCGCCGCTCTGGCGGTGATTCGCCCCGAAGGTAAGCTTCTTTTTGAGAGTTGTGAAGATAGTTCGCGCGAAACGACGTAACTTTTGCTAGTTTGTGACGAAAGTCGGCCGCGGGACCCGGACGCAGCCACTGGAGCCCGTCGGCGGCGAAGCCGTGGACAGGACGAGGGGACGGCCGTCCCCGATCTCGCGATAGGCGAGCTCCGCCCCGTCACGACCGGGGAACAGGCGTACGGGCGGGTCGGTCATGTCAGCGCCCCCTGCGGTTCTCAGGCGCCGGGCTCCTCGAAGCGGTCGAGGTAGGCGGCGTACCAGGCGCGCTCCTCCTCGACCAGCGCGTGCCGGTCGGAGTAGACGTGCTCGAAGATGGCGTCCACCGGCGGATCCGGCATGGAGATGACCCCGTCGCGCAGTTCGAGCGCCAGGCGGTCGCCCTCCTCGTCGACCTCGGCGAAGAACGCCTCGTCGGCCATGCCCTCCCGCAGCAGGTAGGCCCGCATGCGCGCGATCGGGTCCTTCCGCCGCCACTCCTCCACCTCCTCGGCCGGCCGATAACGGCCCGGGTCGTCGGAGGTGGTGTGCGGGCCCATCCGATAGGTGTGCGCCTCGATGAGGAACGGCCCGCCCCCGGAGCGTACGTGCCGCAGGGCGGCCCTCGTCACGGCGAGGCAGGCCAGCACGTCGTTGCCGTCCACTCGTACGCCGGGGAAGCCGTAGCCCCGCGCGCGCTGGTAGATCGGCGCCTTGCTCTGCCGGCCGACCGGGTGGGAGATGGCCCACTGGTTGTTCTGGCAGAAGAACACCACCGGCGCGTCGAACACGGCCGCGAAGTTGAACGCCTCGCTGACGTCCCCCTCGCTCGCCGCGCCGTCGCCGAAGTAGGCCACGACGGCCGAGTCGTCGCCGTCCCTGCGCACCCCCATGGCGTATCCCACGGCGTGCAGGGTCTGCGCGCCGAGGACGATCGTGTAGAGGTGGAAGCGGGTCTCCCGGGGGTTCCAGCCGCCGTTCGTCGTGCCGCGCAGCATGCCCATGAGGTCGAGAGGGGGGATGCCCCGGCACCAGGCGACGCCGTGCTCCCGATAGGAGGGGAACACGTGGTCGTCCGGGGCGAGCGCCCGGCCCGACCCGATCTGGGCGGCCTCCTGCCCCAGACAGGGGATCCACATTCCCAGCTCGCCGAGGCGCTGGAGAGCGAAGGCCTCCCGGTCGATCCGGCGTACGAGGGCCATGTCGCGGTACAGCCCCCGATACTGGCTTTTCGACAGGTCCAGGTCATACTCGGGGTGCGCGACACGCTCGCCTTCGGGCGTGAGCAGCTGGACCAGATCTTCGGCCTCGTCCTGGCGCCGCACGTCGTCTCCTCTCTGACAGCGGTGACCGCTGCGCGGCGCCTCCGACCCCTCCCCATCGACGGGTCCGTCCGCACCGTGCGCAGCCAATCATTGCGGTTGTCAGGTGCAAGGGTTCACACGACGTGCCCGCCATGCCGATGAGCTGCGGTTTTGTGTGACCACCTTGAGACGGGGGTCAGCCGGTCGCGCCTGCGGGGCGCAGGCCCGCGAAGACGATCGCGAGCGTACGGGCCCGCAGATCGGGCTCCCACGGCGTGTGCAGGGACGCCTGGCACACGCCGACGAGCAGGGCCATGATCTCCGGCACCCGTACGTCGGGCCGTACGGCACCGGCCTGCTGGGCCTTGCCGACGAGCACCTCGACGGCCTCGCGCAGCGCGAGCACGGGCTTGGCGACGGTGACCGGGATGCCGGCCTGGGCGAGCAGGTCGACGACGGTCTTCTGCTCCGCGGCCTGCTCGACCGTGCGGGTGAAGAAGGCGAAGAAGGCGGTGGCGGGATCGCCCTCGGCCGCGAGCGCCCGGGCCTCGTCGGCCAGCCTGACCGCGACCGCGTGCATGATCGCCTTGAGCAGGGACTCCTTGGTGGGGAAGTGCCGGAAGACGGTCCCGATGCCGACTCCGGCCTTCTGGGCGATCTCCTCGGTCGAGGCGGAGGGGCCCTTGGCGGCGAAGACGGTCTCCGCGGCCTCCAGGATGCGGGTACGGTTGCGCTGGGCGTCGGCGCGCAGTGTCCTGGCCGGCGTTCCGGAGGCGTCCTGCTCGGGAACGCGCTGGTCCTTCGGCATCCCTCGGCTCTCCCCACGCCTCGATTGACATCCGGATTCGCCGCTTCATAGCCTGTAACCGAAGTGGAGACTCCGATTGTAGGTCACGCCGCAGCGAGGAGTGCT
>NZ_JAATEK010000169.1:0-645 GCF_012034195.1 Microbispora sp. CL1-1 | reverse complement strand
GCGGGGTGCACGCCGAAGTCCGCCACGCCGGCCCGTTCGCTTTCGGGTAGGGAGACCTCGGCGAACAGTTCGTCGCCGCGCCGCCAGGCGGCGCGCAGTCCCCGGAACACCGGACCGTAGTGCAGCCCCGCCTCGGTCAGGCGGTCGTACGCGGTGCCGAGGCCAATCCGCTCCGCGTCCGCCGGAGGCCATGCGGTGAGGTCGAAGCCGGGCCCGGCATCGTCCTTGGCCAGTAGAGCGGTGGCGTTGCGGGTCCAGTCTCCGGTGTCGCCGTCGGGCCGGGAGTAGATCTCCGCGGTGGACCGGTCGGAGCCGGTGACGATGATCTGCACCTGCACGCCGCCGTTCTCGGGCAGGACGAGTGGGGCGTGGAGGAGGAGTTCGTCGATGGTGGTGTGGCCGGTGTGGTCGGCGGCGTGGAGGGCGAGGTCGAGGTAGGCGGTGCCGGGGAGGATGGGGGTGGTGAAGACGGTGTGGTGGGCGAGCCAGGGGTGGGTGGTGAGGGAGAGGGTGCCGGTGTAGACGGTGGTGTGGTCGTGGGCGAGGGTGACGGCGGCGCCGAGGAGGGGGTGGGCGGTGGTGGTGAGGCCCAGGTGTGCGGGGTCGGTGTGTGTGGTGGGTGGGGTGAGCCAGAGGTGTTCGTGT
>NZ_JAATEK010000168.1:0-648 GCF_012034195.1 Microbispora sp. CL1-1 | reverse complement strand
GCGCTTCGGGTCGGTCGTGAGTGACCGTGGTTGCCCCCTCGTTACTGAGGTTAATGGCACGCTAATGGCACGACGATCAACAGATGAGGTGTTGCGGATGGCGTTTACCTATGCCGATGTTGCCTGGCTGGCCGAAGACGACGAGCTGGGCGATCTGTGGTGTCTGACCTTCGTGCGTGGAGTCAGCGAGGTGGAGGCGCTTCGCCGACTGGGTGCTGACCAGGAGAGTATCCGGCCGCTCACCTATGACGAGTTGATAGACGATGGTCTCTTTCCCGAGACGGTGCTCGCGGGGCGAGTGGGCGACTGGACGGTGCTCATCGAGGAGAGCGGGTGGACGTGCACGGAAGCCGACAAGGCGCAGGCCCTCTCGGCCGGGACCGTGGCCGTGGCGGTGCTGCGCCACGACTACGCATCCGACGACTTCGTCTACGCGGTGGACGGAGAGTTGGTCACGTATTTTAATCCCGGGATTCCCATATGGCGGCACGGGAGTGATCCCGATCGGCTCAACGACCTGATGAGGCAGGTGGGCCTAGAACCCGACGACGTACCCGGAACCGGTGTTGAGGCACCGTCGTCCGCGTCTGGAGCGCTTCTCCTCGCAGCCCGGTTGACCGGCGTGGTCCTGACCCCGGAGATTGTTAA
>NZ_JAATEK010000167.1:0-652 GCF_012034195.1 Microbispora sp. CL1-1 | reverse complement strand
GGCGCACTCACAGGCAGCGCCTACGGAGGTGGCGCCATCGCAGGCGGCGTGGCCGGACCCTCCGCCCGAGGACGCCTCCGTACGTCACACCCACGCCGGGCCTGGGCCTGCGGGGGACTGCCGGCATGGCCACAGCATGTGCCGGTGCGACGGCCAGGGTGCGTGCCGGTGCTGCGGTGAGGCGCGGTGCTCGCGTGCGACGCAGGCGTCGGGGACATCGGGACCGTCGGGACCGTCGGGAGCGACGCCCGGCGGGCCCGGACCGGAGCGGGAGACACCACCCGGATGGGCATCGGGAACGGCACCGGGAGCCGGGCGTGGGACACCGGGGACGGCGCAAGCAGCGTCGCAAGCAGCGTCGCAAGCAGCGTCGCAAGGAGCCGCACAGGGGGCATCGCGGGGTGCGGCGCAAGGTGGGTCACCGGGATCTCCGGGTGCGTCGGCGGGCGCGATGCCCGGGGCGTTCTTGGGGTCGGCGCTGGGAGCGTCGGCAAGCACGCTGCTGGGGGCGTCTCTGGGAGGGGCGTTGGGGATGGTGCCGCCGGGGTTGTTGCTGGCGACCGGGCAGGTGCTGCCCGTCTCCAGCGTGCACCGGCTCGCCCGGACCTCGACTCTGGTGCGGATCGTCATGAACGCCGACGGGCAGGTGCTC
>NZ_JAATEK010000166.1:0-657 GCF_012034195.1 Microbispora sp. CL1-1 | reverse complement strand
GGCGGCGTGGAAGGGGAGTTCTATCTGCCGCGTGAGGCCGGCGCCCGGTTGATGGCGTTGTTGCAGGCGTATGCCAAGCTGAGGGCGCAGGGGGATGACCGCCCGCTGACGGTACGTCAGGCGGACGCGTTGATCGCCCTGCTGGAGCAGAAGATCGCCGCCGAGCTCCTCGTCGTGGTCAGCGCCGAATCCCTCCCCACCGACCCCGAAACCACCGACCCCACCGACGACCCATACCCCGCCGACCCGGCCACCGAAGACCCCGCTGCCCCGGCCACCGACGAGACCGACCCGGCCACCCAAGACCCCGCTGCCCCGGCCGCCGCCGACGAGGTCAGCGACCACTTCGCAGACCTCGGCGACAGCGCCCCCAGCGACTACGTCCCCGACCCTGCCGGAAGCACTGACGAGCCGGGCCAGGCCGACGACACCGCCGACCACGCCGGAGACGCGCGGGATGCCGGGGGCTTCGAGGAAGGCCGGGACGACACGGGCGACTCTGCTCCTGGCGAGGCCGGGGCAGATGCCGGTGCGGAGAGCGCCGACGACCCCGCCGACCACGCCGAAAACGCGCGGGATGCCGGGGGCTTCGAGGAAGGCCGGGACGACACGGGCGACTCTGCTCCTGGCGAGGCCGGGGCAGATGCCGGTGCGGAG
>NZ_JAATEK010000165.1:0-686 GCF_012034195.1 Microbispora sp. CL1-1 | reverse complement strand
GCGACGGCGACGGCGAAACAGACGGTGAAACAGACGGCGAAGCCGAGGGCGACGGCGAGGGGCTCGGCGAGGGAGACACCGATGGACTGGCGCTGGGACTGGCACTGGGACTGGTGACGGTCCCGCTGCAGGTGGTGCCGTTCAGCGCGAAGCTCGCCGGCACCGGATTCGACGAGGTCCAGGCGCCGTTGAAGCCGAACGACGTGCTTCCGCCGGTCGGGATGCCGCCATTGTAGGAGGCGTTGGTCACCGTGACCTGGGCGCCCGACTGGGTGTAGTTGCCGTTCCACAGCTGGCTGATCGTCTGCCCGGCCGGAAACGACCAGGTCAGGCTCCAGCCGTTGATCGGGTCACCCAGGTTCACCACGTCCACGTTGGCGCCGAAGCCGCCCTGCCACTGGCTGGTCACGGTGTAGGTGACCCGGCAGCCCGCGGCGGCGCGAGCCGAGCCGGCGGTCACGACTCCGAGGACGCTCAGCGCCGCGGCCAGCCCGGCCGCGAGCCAGCGCCGATGTCGAGTGATGCGCACGAGGATCTCCAGGGGATAGGGGTTCGTCAGGAGACGGTGCAGGGGTTTCCGTTGAGGGTGAACGCCGTGGGCTTGCCGGCGTTGCCGGTGTGGGTGGCCTGGAAGCCGATCTCGGTGGTGGAGCCGGGCGCGATCGTGCCGTTGTAGCTGACGTTCT
>NZ_JAATEK010000164.1:0-689 GCF_012034195.1 Microbispora sp. CL1-1 | reverse complement strand
CCGTCGCGCCGACGCTGTTCTACTTCGCTCCCAAGAACATCTGGGTGCTCGCGTACCAGTGGGGCGGCACCGCGTTCTCCTACCGGACCTCGACCGACCCCAGCAACCCGAACGGCTGGTCGGCGCAGCAGACGCTGTCGACGGCGAGCATCTCCGGCTCCGGCACCGGCCCCATCGACCAGACGCTCATCGGTGACGACCAGAACATGTACCTGTTCTTCGCCGGGGACAACGGCAAGATCTACCGGTCGAGCATGCCCATCGGGAACTTCCCGGGCAACTTCGGCTCCAACTACACCACCATCATGAGCGACTCGACGAACAACCTCTTCGAGGGTGTCGAGGTCTACAAGCTCCAGGGCCAGAACAAGTACCTGATGCTGGTGGAGTCGATCGGCTCGCAGGGCCGCTACTTCCGCTCCTACACCGCCACCAGCCTGGGCGGCAACTGGACCCCGCAGGCCACCAGCGAGAGCAACCCCTTCGCCGGCAAGGCCAACAGCGGCGCCACCTGGACCAACGACATCAGCCACGGCGACCTGGTCCGCACCAACCCCGACCAGACCAAGACCGTCGACCCCTGCAACCTGCAGCTGCTCTACCAGGGCCGCAGCCCCAGCTCCGGCGGCGACTACGGCCTGCTGCCCTACCGGCCCGGCCTGCTGACCCTGCAGCGCTGACGCCCTGAC
>NZ_JAATEK010000163.1:0-695 GCF_012034195.1 Microbispora sp. CL1-1 | reverse complement strand
GCCTGCGATGGCGGCGCATCCGAAGCCGTCCCGCCCGAAGACGCTGTGTCCGAAGGTGCTGTGTGCCAATGCGCGCCACCGTCGGCAGGCCATGCGGAGCCGCCCCGCGTGGCGTGCGGTGCTCCAGACTGAGTCGCGGCGCGGTCGCAGCAATCGCCCTTGGTGGGCGCGGTCTCGTCGCTCTCGGCAGAGCTGGTGCTCGTGGTGTTGTCGTCTTCGGCGGAGTTGGCGTTCGCGGTGTGGTCGCTCTCGACAGCGGCGGTGCTTGCGGTGTCGCGCGGCTCGCACTCGCCGGGCCGCCGCTCACCGGCTCCACAGTCGCGAGCCTCCTCGTCGCGAAGTCCGCTCGTCGCATAGGGAGAGCCCGTTGCGGAGTCGGTGCTTTCGGCGTCGCCGTCGCAGTCGCCGGTGGCAACGGTCTCGTTCGGGGCCTCGGGGTTTCCGGTCGCGTGGTGAGTGTGGCCGCTGGGGGCGCTGTCGCTGAGGTCCGCGAGGTGGTCGCCGGTGTCATCGGCCTCGGCGGGTGCAGGGGCGCCGGTGTGGTCCTGGCCTTGTTCGAAGCCCTCGGCGTCCCGCGCGTTTTCGACATGGTCGGCGGTGTCGTCGGCCTGGCCCGGCTCGTCAGTGGTCCCGGTGGTGTCGGGGGCGTAGTCGCTGGGGGCGCTGTCGCCGAGGTCTGCGCAGTGGTCGCTGAC
>NZ_JAATEK010000162.1:0-712 GCF_012034195.1 Microbispora sp. CL1-1 | reverse complement strand
CAAGAACGCGACGGACGCGGCCGCGCAGTTCTCCGATGTGGAGTTCAAGGCGGTCGAGCCGACCAACGACATCAACCAGCAGATCTCGGCGGTGGAGTCGCTGATCCAGGCCAAGGTCGACGCGCTGGTGATCCTGCCCAACGACGGTGAGCAGCTCAACCAGGTCGCCCGGCAGGCGATGGACGCGGGCATCCCGGTGATCAACCTGGACCGGGTCTTCCCCGACAAGCTGTCGTACCGGACCTGGCTGGGCGGCGACAACTACGGCATGGGCGTGGCGGCGGGCCACTTCATCGGCAAGACGCTCAAGGACAAGGGCGTGTCCGACCCGGTGATCCTGGAGATCCAGGGCATCGCGACGCTGCCGCTGACCCAGGAGCGCAGCAAGGGCTTCGCCGACGCGCTGAAGACCTACGGGTTCTCGGTGACCGCGCAGCAGGACGCGAAGTTCACGGTGGAGTCGGGCACGCAGGTGGCCAGCAACCTGCTGCAGGCGCACAAGAAGATCGACGCGATCTGGAACCACGACGACGACCAGGGCATCGGTGTGCTCGCCGCGATCAAGGAGGCCGGTCGCGACGAGTTCTTCATGGTCGGCGGCGCCGGCTCGGCCAACGCGATGCGCGACATCCAGGCCGACAACGGCGTGCTGAAGGCCACGGTCACCTACAGCCCCACGATGGCCGGTTCGGCGATCAAGCTGGCGCGGCTG
>NZ_JAATEK010000161.1:0-720 GCF_012034195.1 Microbispora sp. CL1-1 | reverse complement strand
GTGTCAACGGCCATTTGGTTCTCCCCGTGGGCGGCCTTGAGATCTCCCCGCTGGCGGCCACGAAGTTCTCCCCGACGGCGGCCAGTTATCTCCCCACCGTCGGTGTTGATCGGGTTAGCTGAAGGGCTTCACCCCCTGTCCGGAGGTGGCCTGGGTGAGCCGGAAACTGTCACCCTGGGTGACCACGACGTGGGCGTGGTGGAGCAGCCGGTCGACCGTGGCGGTGGCCAGGGTCTTGGGCATGATCTCGTCGAACCCGGACGGGTGCAGGTTGCTGGACACCGTCAGACTGCGCCGCTCATAGGCGGCATCGACCAAGCGGTAGAAACCTTCGGCGGCGTCCGGGGAGACCGGTAGCAGGCCGATGTCATCGACGATGATCAGATCGGCGCGGATGATGCGGGCCAGGGCGCGGGCGATGGAGTCATCGACGCGGTGGCGGCGGACCAGGGCGCCGAGATCTTCGATGGTGAACCAGACGACCGTCAGCCCGGCCTCGACGGCGGCCTGGCCCAGCGCCTCGCTGAAGTGGCTCTTGCCGGTGCCCGAGGGGCCGCAGATGCACAGGTTCTCACGACGGGTCACCCATTCCAGGCTCTTGAGGGCGTCTTGGGTGGGGCGGGGAATGGAGGATGCGCTCTCGTCCCAGTCGCTGAAGGTCTTTCCGGTGGGGAAGGCAGCACGTTTGCGGCGAGTGGCCAAGTTGGCCCGGTCCCGGCC
>NZ_JAATEK010000160.1:0-741 GCF_012034195.1 Microbispora sp. CL1-1 | reverse complement strand
GCCACCGCGGAACCCGCCGGCAAGACCACCCGTAAGACCGCAGGGGAGCCGGGCGAGGTCCGCCGCATCACCCTCTACGTGGACAAATTCCCCGATGGGCAGATGGGCTACGGCCTGGAACCCGGCAAGCCCACCATCCCCGGCCCCCTCATCGAAATGATCGAGGGCGAGACCCTCGAAATCGAACTCGTCAACAACACCGACGTCACCGCCAGCCTGCACGTGCACGGCGTCGACTACGAGACGAGCAGCGACGGCACGCGGATGAACGACAGCGTCGTCCAACCCGGAGGCCGCTACGTCTACACCTGGCGCACCCACGCCCCCATCACACGCGCGGACGGCACCATCGCCCCCGGCAGCGCCGGCTACTGGCACTACCACGACCACGTCGTCGGAACCGACCACGGCACCGGCGGCATCCTCCTCGGCCTCTACGGACCACTAGTCGTACGCCGCACCGGCGACACCCTCCCCGACAAAACCTTCACCGTCGTCTTCAACGACATGAAAACCAACAACCTCACCACCGCACCCGACTTCACCGCCAAACTCGGCGAACGAGTCGAATTCATCGTCATCGCCCACGGCAACCTCTTCCACACCTTCCACATCCACGGACACCGCTGGGCCGACAACCGCACCGGCACACTCACCAACCCAGACGACCAAAGCCGAATCATCGACACCAAAACCACAGGACCCGCAGAATCCTTCGGCTTCCAAATCATCGCCGGCGAA
>NZ_JAATEK010000016.1:0-172635 GCF_012034195.1 Microbispora sp. CL1-1 | reverse complement strand
GTCCCGAGATCCAGGGCGATGACTTCCGTTCGGCCGACTCTACGACTATCGCCGCGTCGCGGACCTGGAGGGCCACACGATCTCGGTCGATGCTCTTGTTAGAGTGACCGCCCCTTTCGGGGCAACCACTCCATACTAAACCCTCGCCCGCTTCGTGTCAAACCTTTCGGTCTGATCGCGCCACGAGCGACCCGGACTTGACGCAAGCGCCTCGCCTGGGTGGCTGTCGGAGTGGCTTGCCCTCCGGGTCCGGCCGCCTCTCGGCGTCCCGCACCCCCCGGGGGCGAAGAAAACATTAGGCAACACCGACTCTGCCGTCAAATCACGCCGAGATGGCCGAAACCCCAAGTCAGACGGGAACTTCCGGCGCCGGCTACCTTCCAGGTCATACGACTGTTACCTTCGCCACAACGACTCTTGGGCATGAAACAGCCGCCCCGGTCTCGGACCGAAGCGGCTGTTCAATGCGGTAGATCAGGCGACCTCGATGCCGCCGACCGTCTTCTTGCCCCTGCGCAGCACGAGGAACCGGCCGTGCAGCAGGTCGTCCGCCGAGGGCACGTACTCCTCATCGGTGATCTTCACGTTGTTCAGGTACGCGCCGCCCTCCTTCACTGCCCGGCGCGCCGCCGACTTCGACTCCACCAGACCGCTCTGCGCGAGCAGCTCGACGTACGGCGCCCCCAGGGCGGGCACGACCGCCTTGGGCACCTCGGCGAGGGCGGACTCCAGTGTCCGGGCGTCGAGCTCGGCGAGCGAGCCCTGCCCGAACAGCGCACGCGAGGCGGCGATCACCCGGGCGAGCTCATCGGCGCCGTGGACCAGAGTGGTCAGGTCCTCGGCCAGGGCGCGCTGCGCCTCACGAGCGGCCGGCCGCTCGGCCACGGCCTTCTCCAGCTCGTCGATCTCCTCCCGCGTACGGAAGGTGAAGACCTTGAGGAACCGCACCACGTCTCGGTCGTCGGCGTTCAACCAGTATTGGTAGAACGCGTACGGCGAGGTGAGCGCGGGATCAAGCCAGACCGCACCACCGGCCGTCTTGCCGAACTTCGTGCCGTCGGCCTTGGTGATCAGCTTGCCGGTCAACGCGTGGACATGCGCGCCCTCGACCCGGCGGATCAGATCGACTCCGGCCGTGATGTTGCCCCACTGGTCGCTGCCGCCGACCTGCAACATGCATCCGTGCCGCCGGTACAGCTCGAGGTAGTCGTTGGCCTGCAGGATCTGGTAGCTGAACTCGGTGTAGCTGAGCCCCTCGCCGGAGAGCCGGGCGGAGACCGACTCCCTTGCCAGCATGCGGTTGACGGGGAAGTGCTTGCCGACGTCCCGCAGGAAGTCGATCGCCGACAGTTTCGCGGTCCAGTCGAGGTTGCTGACCAGCGTGGCGGCTGTCGGCCCCTCCTCGAAGGACAGGAACTTCTCGACCTGCACCCGGATTCGTGACACCCATTCCGCGACGATGTCGCTGGAGTTGAGTGCCCGCTCGGTGCTGCGGCCGCTCGGGTCGCCGATCAAACCGGTGGCGCCTCCGACCAGGCCGATAGGCCGGTGCCCCGCCCGCTGAAAGCGGGTCAGGATCAGCAGCGTGGCCAGGTTGCCCACGTGCAGCGAGGGTGCGGTCGGGTCGAAGCCCGCATACACGGTGATCGGACCGTCGGCCAGCGCCTTGCGCAGCGCGTCGATGTCGGTCGTCTGCGCGATCACGTCGCGCCACTCGAGCTCGTCGAGGATGTCAGCCATCTCCGACGTCGGCACGAGGTTGCCTGAAGTTGCGGTCACGGTCGTGGCTTTCGCTTATCGATGGTGGATGTACGGGGCTTCCGTACAAGCCTGCCTGATCACGGAACTTTATCGCCACTTCTTACCCGCGCGTCAGCTCGTGGCACGGCCGCGACGCCGGGGAACGTGGGCACGGTAGGGCGAGACGGTGGGGTCGCCGTCGATCCAGAACCTCCAGGGCGTCTCGGCGCCCGCCGACACGCCGGTGCGAGGACCCGTCCTGACCTGGCCGGACGGCACGGGCCTGCCCTCGTGCACCCGGATCGGGCCGCCGGAGCAGCAGTCCGTTCCGTTGTGCTCCCGGACCAGGCCGAGCGCGACCGTGAGCCGGGCCGGTCCGCGTGCGAGGTCGCGGTCGGGCACGCGCCGCACCAATCCCTCAAGGTCCGGGCCGTCGGCGTGCGGCATGCGCCGGATGCGCGCGCTGTGCACGCCCGCGATCACCTCACCCGCGCGTAACAGGACGGCCGAGCCGGTGCCCTCGGGCATGCACACGAGATTGGCGCAGTAGTGCATGCCGTACGTGAAGTAGACGTAGAGGTGCCCCGGCGGGCCGAACATGACCGCGTTGCGTGGCGTGCGGCCCCGGTAGGTGTGGGCGGCCGGGTCCTGCCCCGGCCCGCCGTACGCCTCGACCTCGCTCAGCCGCACGGCCACCGACCCGTGCACGACCACGCGGCCGAGCAGGTCGGGCGCGACCACGTCCGATGGGCGGTCGAAGAAGTCGCGGCCGAGCGGAGCGCCCGCGACGTCTTCGATCAGCTCTCGTTCGCCCATGCCGCCTGACCGTCGACGACATCGCGGAGGTTCGCGATCTGGTCGCGGACCCGGTCGGGCGCGGTGCCGCCGAATGCGCTGCGGGCGGCCAGCGCTCCGTGCACGTTCAGCACGTCACGGACGCTCGCGCCGGATGCGTCGACGGCGAAGTGCGGCGAGACCTTGGCCAGCTCGTCGTCGGTGAGCTCACCGAGGTCCTTGTCGTTCACCTGGCACCACACCACCAGGTGGCCGACGGCCTCGTGCGCCTCGCGGAACGGCACCCCGCGGCGGACCAGCAGTTCGGCGAGGTCGGTGGCCAGGGCGAAGCCGTCGGGCGCGCTGGCCTCCAGCTTGGCCTTGTTGACGCGCATCGTGGACACCATGCCCGACACGGCGGGGAGCACGAGGAGCAGGGTGTCGACCGCGTCGAACACCGGCTCCTTGTCCTCCTGCAGGTCGCGGTTGTAGGTGAGCGGCAGGCCCTTGAGGGTCGTCAGCAGCGACATCAGCGAACCGATCAGCCGGCCGCTCTTGCCCCTCGCCAGCTCGGCGACGTCGGGGTTCTTCTTCTGCGGCATGATCGACGAGCCGGTGGAGTAGGCGTCGTCCACCTCGATCCATCGGAACTCCTGCGAGGCCCACAGCACGATCTCCTCGCCGAGCCGGGAGATGTGCACGCCGATCAGCGCCGCGCAGAACAGGAACTCGGCCGCGAAGTCGCGGTCGGCGACCGCGTCCATCGAGTTCGGCGCGGGGGCGTCAAAACCGAGCTCCGCGGCGACGGCGGCGGGGTCGAGCGGCAGGGAGGACCCGGCCAGCGCGCCCGAGCCGAGCGGCGAGATCGCCGCGCGCCTGTCCCAGTCGCGGAGGCGGTCCACGTCGCGGGTGAGCGCGTGCACGTGGGCCAGGAGCTGGTGGCCGAACGACACGGGCTGGGCGTGCTGCAGGTGTGTCATGCCGGGGGCGGCGACGTCGGTGTTCTCCTCTGCCTGGCTGATCAGCGCCGTCTCCAGCTCGACGAGCCGGGAGACGATCACGCGGACGTGGTCACGCAGGTAGAGGCGCAGGTCGGTGGCGATCTGGTCGTTGCGGCTGCGGCCGGCGCGGAGCTTGCCGCCCAGCGAACCGAGCCGTTCGAGCAGGCCGCGCTCCAGCGCGGTGTGCACGTCCTCGTCGGCCACGGTGGGGCGGAACTCTCCCTTGCGGCACGCCTGGTCGAGGTCGTCGAGCGCGCCCAGCATGCGGTCGAGCTCCTCCTGGGTCAGCAGCCCGGCGCGGTGCAGCACGCGCGCGTGCGCGCGCGAGGCCAGCAGATCGTACGGCGCGAGCCGCCAGTCGAACTGCACGCTCACCGACAGGCGCGTGAGGGCGTCCGCGGGTCCCCCCTCGAACCTGCCACCCCAGAGCCGCATCGGCTTGTTGTCCGCCACCGTCTTCTCCCTCCGATATTCGAGTCCCTGCAGAAAAGATGACCGCGCGCCGTTCCCGCCCGGGGCCGTCGTATGTGGGTCTTCGCGTCTTCTCCGGGATTCTCTGCCGAATCTCGGGCGCGCAAATCCTTCACGCGGATCCTTCTGCGGGACTAATCCGCGACCTTAGCCGACGTACGCCCCGGTCCCTGCATTGGAACCGGGGCGTATGCCGGGTGAATCAGGCCTGGCGGGCGCCCCGCGCGGCCGCGATCTCGTTGTGATCCATCACTTCGGTGATCTCCCGCTGACGTCGATCGGCGGGCCCTTCTCGGGTGGTGTCCACGCCGGTCTTCCCATTGCCCGGGAAATGCCCTTCGGCGGGCCAAGTCCGCCGGCGAACGGACCCGGTCCGTCATGCTTCCCGCTTCCCGCTGCCGTGGTCGCGGACCTCCACGGCGATCTTGGGCCTGCTCACGTCGGGCGCACGGCGGGTGGCCAGGCTCAGCAGGGACTCCGCCAGCGCCTTCCCCCCGGTCGGGTCACGGCTGATGACGAGGATCGTGTCGTCGCCGGCCACCGTGCCGAGAATGGACTCCCAGCCCGCGTGGTCGATCGCCGAGGCGAGAAACTGTGCCGCTCCCGGCGGCGTGCGCAGTATCACGAGGTTGGCCGACGCCTCGGCCGACACCAGGAGCTCCTCCGCGATCCTCCGCAGCCGCGCGTCGGGGTTTTCCGGCATGCCGTTCACGGCGCCGGTGCGATAGAGCGGTATCCGTCCCCCGCCCTCGCCTGGCAGCGCGTAGACCAGCGTGCCGTCGTCGGCCCGCAACTTCAGCGCGCCCAGCTCGTCGAGATCGCGGGAGAGCGTGGCCTGGGTGACCTCCACTCCCTGCTCCGCCAGGAGCTTGGCCAGCTCGGGTTGCGAGCGGACCTTGTGCCTGGTCAGCAGTTCCACGATTCGCGCGTGACGGGCCGCCTTCGTCAGCGGGATGGTCACGATCCCTCCGCACCCCGCGTCGTCAGCCAGTGCAGCAGTGCCTTCTGGGCGTGCAGCCGGTTTTCCGCCTGATCCCACACCACGCTCTGCGGCCCGTCGATGACGTCCGCGGCGATTTCCAATCCCCGGTATGCCGGGAGACAGTGAAGCACGATCGCGTCAGGATTCGCCAGGCCGAGCAGGGCGGCGCTCACCTGGTAGGAGGCGAAGGCCGCGATCCGCTCGTCCTTGCCGTCCTGGCCCATGGACACCCAGGTGTCGGTCGCGACGACATGCGCGCCGGCCACCGCGGCCTCCGGGTCGCTCACCACAGTGACCGATCCGCCGGTGGTCGCCGCGATCTCGGCGGCCCGCTCCACGACCAGGGCGTCGGGCAGGTAGCCCACCGGCGCCCCGATCCGGACGTGCATGCCGGCCGTGGCCCCGCCCAGCAGGTAGGAGTGGGCCATGTTGTTGGCGCCGTCGCCGAGGTAGGCGAGCGTGAGGCCCCGCGGCGAGCCCTTGTGCTCCCGGATCGTCTGGAGGTCGGCGAGGATCTGGCAGGGGTGGAACTCGTCGGTCAGCGCGTTCACCACCGGCACCGTCGAGTACGCCGCCATCGCCTCGATGCGCTCCTGACCGGCCGTCCGCCACACGATCGCCGCGACCTGGCGGCACAGCACCCGCGCGGTGTCCTCGATCGGCTCCCCGCGCCCCATCTGCGAGGTGCCGAGGTCCATGATCAGAGGCTGGCCGCCCAGCTCGGCGACGCCGACCGCGAACGAGAACCGGGTGCGGGTGGACGGCTTGTCGAACAGCACGGCGACCGTGCGAGGGCCCTCGAAGGGCCGGTAGCCGAACCGGTCCTTCTTCATCGCCTCGGCGAGGTCGAGCACCTGGGCCTGCTCCTCCGGCGACAGATCGTCGTCCCGCAGGAAGTGTCTAACTTGCGTCGGGTCCGCGCCCTGCCTCACCTGCGCCGGGTCCGCGCCCTGCCTCACCTGCGCCGGGTCCGCGCCCTGCCTCACCTGCGCCGGGTCCGCGCCCTGCCTCACGTGCGCCGGGGAGCCGTGCGGGGCCGGGCCGGTGGCGGGGTTCACAACGTTGTCAGGCATCTGCGGCCTCCAGGATCCCGGGCAGCGCGTCGAGGAAGGTCTGAACGTCGGACTCGGTGATGACAAGCGGCGGCGCGAGCCGTACCGCGTCGGGCTGCAGGGCGTTGACCAGGAAGCCGGCCTCCTGCGCCGCCGCCTGCACCTGCGCCGACTTCGGCGCGGTGAGCACGGCGGCCAGCCAGAGCCCGCGCCCCCTGACCCCCTTGAGCAGCGGATGCCGCACGGCGGCGATGCCCTCGGACAGCAGCGCCCCCATCTTCGCGACGTTGCCGAGCAGCCCGTCGCTCTCGATCGTGTCGAGCACGGCGAGCGCCGCCGCGCACGAGACCGGGTTGCCGCCGAAGGTCGAGCCGTGGTCGCCCTTCGCGAAGACCTCGCCGGCCTCGCCGAAGCCGATGCAGGCACCGATGGGCAGTCCTCCGCCGAGGCCCTTGGCCAGCGTCAGGACGTCGGGGACGACCCCCTCCGCCTGGTGGGCGAACCAGTGCCCGGTGCGGCCGATGGCCGACTGGATCTCGTCGGCGACGAACAGTGCCCCCGCCGAGGAGCAGATCTCCCTTGCGGCGCGGAAGTAGCCGTCGGGCGCCGGTATGACGCCCGCCTCACCCTGGGCGGGCTCCAGGAAGACCGCGGCGCAGTCTTCGGTCACCGCGCTCTTGAGCGCGTCCGCATCCCCGAACGGTACGAACCGGACGTCTAGCGGGAACGGCCCGAACTGGTCGCGGATCGAGGGCTTGCCCGTCAGCGACAGCGCGCCGAGCGTGCGGCCATGGAAGCCGTTCTCCGTCGCTACGACGTAGCCGCGGCCGTGCGTCTTGCCGTACTTGATGGCGATCTTGACGGCCGCCTCGTTGGCCTCGGTGCCGGAGTTGGAGAGGAAGACCCGCGCGGGCTCTCCGAGCAGTCCGAGCAGTTTCTCGGCGAGCAGCACCTCGGGCTCGTGCAGGTAGAGGTTCGAGGTGTGCGCGAGAGTGGCCACCTGGCGGGACACCGCCTCGACCAGGGCCGGGTGGTTGTGGCCGAGCGAGGTCACCGCGATGCCGCCGATGAGATCGAGGTAGTGGCGGCCGTCCACATCCCAGACGGAGCAGCCCTCGCCGCGGGCGATGGCGACCGGCGGCACCCCGTAGTTGCGCATGAACGCCGCTTCGAAGCGTGCGCGCAGTTCGTCATTGGTGGTCACCTGGCAACCTCCCCGTTGACGGCGCCGTCCGCCGCCGCTCCGTCGGCCTCGCCTCGCGCCGCCGGAGCGGCGTCGTCGGGCTCGACCATCGTCCCGATGCCTTCGTCGGTGAAGACCTCCAGCAGCAGCGCGTGCGGCACCCGCCCGTCGAGCACGTGGGCCTGGGGGACGCCGCCGCGCACCGCGGACAGGCATGCCTCCATCTTCGGCACCATGCCGCTCGACAGTGAGGGCAGCAGCGCGGCGAGCTCGGACGCCCCGATCCGGCTGACGACCTCTTCGCTGTTCGGCCAGTCGGCGTACAGCCCTTCGACGTCGGTGAGCACGATGAGCTTCGACGCCTGGAGCGCCACGGCGAGGGCCGCGGCGGCGGTGTCGGCGTTGACGTTGTAGATCCCGCCGTCCTCGCCACGGGCCACGGACGACACCACCGGGATGCGGCCGTCGTCGAGAAGCGCCCGGACGGCGCCCGCCTCGACCCGGACGATCTCCCCGACCTGGCCGATGTCCACCTTGACGCCGTCGACCACGACATGCTTGCGCTCGGCCGTGAACAGGTGGGCGTCCTCGCCGGACATGCCGACCGCGAACGGCCCGTGCCCGTTGATCAGCCCGACCACGTCGCGGTTGACCTGGCCGACCAGCACCATCCGGACGACCTGCATCGCCTCGGGTGTGGTCACCCGCAGCCCGGACACGAAGTGGCTGTCGATCCCGAGCAGATCGAGGTGCGACTGGATCTGCGGGCCGCCGCCGTGCACGATCACCGGCCGCAGTCCCGCGTAGCGGAGGAACACCACGTCGGCCGCGAACTTGGCCCGCAGGTGCTCCTCCGTCATGGCGTTGCCGCCGTATTTGATGACGACGGTCGCGCCGTGGAAGCGCGCGAGCCAGGGCAGCGCCTCGATCAGGGTGTGCGCCTTGTCCAGGGCGCCGTTCCGCCTGACGCTCATGACGAGTACGCCGAGTTCTCGTGCACGTACGCCGCCGTGAGGTCGGTGGTGTGCACGGTCGCGGTGTGCGGGCCGGCGGACAGGTCGATGGTGATGGTGACGTCGCGGGGGCGCAGGTCGACCTTGTCGCGGTCGTCTCCCGCCGCGCCGCCACGGCAGATCCAGATGCCGTTGACCGCCACGTTGACCCGATCGGCGTCGAACACGGCGTCGGTGGTGCCGACCGCGCTGACCACGCGGCCCCAGTTGGGGTCCTCGCCGTGGATCGCGCACTTGAGCAGGTTCGAGCGGGCGACCGCCCGGCCCACCGCCACCGCGTCCTCCTCCGACGCCGCGCCGACGACCTCGATGGCGATCGCCTTCGTGGCGCCCTCGGCGTCGACCAGAAGCTGCCGGGCCAGGTCCGCGCAGACCGCGGTGACGACCTTCTCGAACTCGGCGAGGTCGGGGCGCACGCCCGACGCTCCGCTCGCGAGCAGCAGCACGGTGTCGTTGGTCGACATGCAGCCGTCGGTGTCGAGCCGGTCGAACGTCACGGACGTCGCCTTGCGCAGCACCGTGTCGAGTTCCTCGGATGTGAGGTCGGCGTCGGTGGTGATCACGCACAGCATCGTGGCGAGCGCGGGCGCGAGCATCCCGGCGCCCTTCGCCATGCCGCCCACCATGTAGCCCGTCTCGCCACGGCGGAAGGAGATCTTGCTGACGGTGTCGGTGGTGCGGATCGCGTCGGCCGCCGCCAGGCCGCCGTCGCGGCTGAGCTGGGCGGCCGCGGTCCCCACGCCGCCGAGCAGCGCGTCCATCGGCAGCCGCTCGCCGATCAGGCCGGTGGAGCAGACCGCGATCTCGGCCGCGGAGTCGTCGAGGACCTCCGCCACCTTCTCGGCGGTGGCGTGGGTGTCCTGGAAGCCGAGCGGGCCGGTGCAGGCGTTGGCGCCGCCGGAGTTGAGGACGACGGCCCTCACCCGGCCGCCGGAGAGGACCTGGGCCGACCACAGGACCGGCGCGGCCTTGAAACGGTTGCTGGTGAAGACGCCGGCCGCGGCACGCGAGGGGCCGTCGTTGACGACCAGGGCCAGGTCGCGGGCGCCGCCGCTCTTGATCCCCGCGGCGACTCCTGCGGCGCGGAAACCCAGGGGTGCGGTCACACTCATGCGCGCTCCTCACAGGGGACGATGTTCATCACGGGGCGACTCCATTGGTGGGAAGACCGACTTCTTCCGGAAGGCCGAGAGCGAGATTGGCGCTCTGGATCGCGCCGCCCGCGGTCCCCTTGGTGAGGTTGTCGATGGCGACGACGGCGACGATCCGTCCGGCCCGCTCGTCGAGGGTGACCTGCAGCACCGCGGTGTTGGCCCCGACCGTCATCGCGGTCGCCGGCCATGTCCCCTCGGGCAGCAGGTGGAGGAACGGCTCGTCCTTCACCGCCGTCTCGTACGCCTCCCGGAGCGCGGCGCGGGTGACGCCCGGCACGGCGGGAGCCGTACAGGTGGCGAGGATGCCGCGGCTCATCGGCGCGAGGGTCGGCGTGAACGACACGCGGACCGGCCGTCCGGCGACCGCCGACAGGTTCTGCTCCATCTCGGGGGTGTGCCGGTGGACCCCGCCCACGCCGTACGCGCTGACCGAGCCCATCACCTCGCTGCCGAGCAGATGGGCCTTGGGCGCCCGGCCTGCTCCGGAGGTGCCGCTCGCGGCGACGACCACGACGTCGGGCTCGGCCAGCCCGGCCGCGAAGGCGGGGAACAGCGCGAGCGTGGCGGCCGTCGGGTAACAGCCGGGGACGGCGATGCGCCGGGCGCCGCGCAGGACCTCGCGCTGACCGGGCAGCTCGGGCAGGCCGTAGGGCCACGTGCCGGCGTGGACGCCGCCGTAGAATGCGGTCCACTCTTGCGCGCTGGTCAGCCGGAAGTCGGCGCCGCAGTCGACGACGAGTGCGCCGTCGCCGAGCTCGGCGGCGACCGCGGCCGACTGACCGTGCGGGAGGGCGAGGAAGACGACGTCGTGACCGGCGAGCACGTCGGGGGTGGTCTCTTCGATCACCCGGTCGGCCAGCGACGGCAGGTGGGGCTGGTGGGCGCCGAGCCTGCTGCCCGCGCTGGACGCGGCGGTCAGGGCACCGATCTCGACAGCGGGATGCCCGAGCAGCAGACGGAGCAGCTCTCCTCCCGCGTAGCCGCTGGCTCCGGCGATGGCCGCCCTCATCCGCGCCCCCTGTCTTCACTGAGCCCTGTCTCAAGGGATCTGTATCCCGGTCACTGCATGATCATGCAGCGGACCTCATGTTCTTGCTGGTGTAGAGAGTATGCATCGTAAAGCATGAGCATGCAAGCGGCGTTCCGAGAGATGGACATCTAGCCGACGTACCTACCGGTCGGTATCGTGAAACATCCGGTTAACGAACGAGTCCGGGAGTGCGCCAGCATGACGATCACGAACGAACAGGTCCAGGCCCAGCTCACGGCGCCCGGGCAGCTCTTCGAAATGGAAGAGGTCGAGGTCGGCGGTCACAAGATCCGGGCGTGGAAGCACGCTCCCGCGACCTTCCGGGCCCTCCTGGAAATCACCCGGTTTCATGGGGACAAGGTGTTCGTCGTCTACGAGGACGAGCACCTCACCTATGAGGAGCATTTCCGGCTGGCCGCGACCCTCGCCAACCGCCTGGTGAACGACTATGGCGTACGCAAGGGCGACCGCGTCGCCGTGGCCATGCGCAACTACCCCGAATGGATCGTCTCCTTCTCCGCCGTGCTCGCCGCAGGGGCGGTGGCCGTACCGCTCAACGCCTGGTGGACCGAGCAGGAGCTGGAATATGGCCTGAGCGACTCGGGCGCCAAGGTCGTGATCGCCGACGGCGAGCGCGCCGCGCGGATGGCCGGCAGCGGCCTGCCGATGATCGTCACCCGCGGTGAGGGCGCCAACTGGTCCGAGGTCCTCGGCGAGGTCCGCGCCGACGTGACGCTGCCGCAGGTCGAGCTCGGCCCCGACGACCCCGCCACGATCTTCTACACTTCCGGCACCACCGGCAGGTCCAAGGGCGCACTCGGCAGCCACCGCAACCTCGGCCAGGCGCCGATGACCGTCGCGTACGCGATGATGCGCACGGTGGCGATGGCCGGCAGGGACGTGGCCGCGGCGGCGGAAAAGCGCAGGATCACCCTGCTGACCGTGCCCCTCTTCCACGTCACCGGGTGCTTCGCCGTGCTGATGACCACGATGTTCAGCGGCGGCGGGCTCGTGCTCATGTACAAGTGGGACCCCAAGCGGGCCCTGGAGCTCATCGAGCGCGAGAAGGTCACCGTGATGAGCGGCGTGCCGACCAACGCCTGGCAGCTGCTGTCACACCCCGATCTGGACAAGCACGACATCTCCTCGCTCGGCTCCGTCTCGTACGGCGGCGCTCCGGCCCCGCCGAAGCTGCTGGAGCGGATCACCGAGTCGCTCCCCAACCGCACGCCGGCCAACGGGTACGGCATGACCGAGACGACGGCGCTCGCGATCTACAACAGCGGCAGGGACTACCTGGCCAGGCCCGACAGCATCGGACTGCCGCTCGCCGTCGTGGACGTCAGGATCTGCGACCCGCTCGGCGCGGAGCTGCCGCCCGGCATGGTCGGCGAGCTGTGCATCCGCGGACCGATCGTGATCATGGGCTACTGGAACCGCCCGGACGCCACGGCGGAGACGTTCGTGGACGGCTGGCTGCACACGGGCGACCTGGCCCGCATGGACGAGGACGGCTACGTCTACATCGTCGACCGGGCCAAGGACATGGTCATCAGGGGCGGCGAGAACGTCTACTGCGCCGAAGTCGAGGCCGCCCTGTTCGAGCACCCCGCGGTGGACGACGCGGCCGTGATCGGCATCCCCGACGACGAGCTGGGCGAGCAGGTCGGCGCGGTCGTACGGCTCAAGCGGGGCGCGAGCGCCACCGGCGAGGAGCTCCAGGAGTTCCTGCGCGGCCGTATCGCGGCGTTCAAGGTGCCGGTGCGGTTCTGGTTCAGGGAGGCCGAGCTGCCGCGCAACCCCGGCGGCAAGGTGCTCAAGACCCACCTGCGCAGGGAGACCCTCGGTCTCTAGCGTTACCTGCCGCGTAATCGCCGCTCCTCGGGGGTGCGTGACACCGTTCACGTGTCGTCACGAAGACATCCCCGAAGGAGTGGAAATGACCGACTACACCGCCCTGGCCGAGCGTTACATCGCCGCCTGGAACGAGCGCGACGCCGAGGCCAGGGCGAAGGCGGTGGCCGAGCTGTGGACCGAGGACGGCGGCTACACCGACCCGCTGGCCGCCGTCACCGGGCACGAGGGTGTCGCCGCGGTGATCGCCGGAGCGCAGGAGATGTTCCCCGGGTTCGTGTTCACCCTGGGCGGGCCGGTAGACGGCCACCACGACATCGCGCGCTTCACCTGGCACCTCGCCCCCGAAGGCGCGGCGGAGCCCGTGGTGATCGGCTTCGACGTCGTGGCCTTCGCCGAGGACGGCCGGATCCGGAACGTGTACGGCTTCCTGGACAAGGTCCCCGCCTGATCGTGTTCCTGGGGCTCCGGAGCCCGGCCGGGGCGTCCGCTCCCGGGCGGCTCCGGATGCCCGGGAGCGGTGCTCATCGGGCCTGAAAAGTTCATCGGCGTTTCGGCACTACAGGCCTTCTTTCATGGGGTCTCGGATAGAAACGTTTCGGCCGATCTTTGACATGTTTCAAGGGCGCTTCCCAGAATGTTGCACCGGCGAACCCCGGGGCCGGGCGGCGCACCCCCTACCGGCGAACACACGCGCCGTCCGGCCCTCTCCCCGATCGGAGGAGCAGACATGGCCGACAGCGCCATACGCACCGCAGGACGTGCAGGGTTACGGAAGATGCTCGCCGCGGCGCTCGCGGGCGTGGTCACCGCGGCGCTCGCGACCGTGACCCTTTCCGCCACCGCAGCCCAGGCCGCCGACTGCAGCGCCGGGTATGTGGGCCTCACCTATGACGACGGCCCCAACCCCAGCAACACCACCAACCTGCTCAACACGTTGAAGGCCAACGGCCTGCGCGCCACCTTCTTCAACATCGGCCAGAACGCCCAGAACAACCAATCCCTCGTACGCGCCCAGGTCGACGCCGGCATGTGGGTCGGCAACCACAGCTACACCCACCCCCACCTGACCCAGATGAGCAGCTCGCAGATCCAGTCGGAGCTGCAGCGGACCCAGCAGGCCATCCAGCAGGCCACCGGACAGGCCCCCAAACTGTTCCGCCCGCCCTACGGCGAAACCAACTACACCCTCCAGTCGATCGAACAGCAGCTCGGCCTCAAGGAGATCATCTGGGACGTCGACTCCCAGGACTGGAACGGCGCCAGCACCTCCCAGATCGTCCAGGCCGCCAGCCGACTCCAAAACGGCCAGATCATCCTCATGCACGACCAGTACGCCACCACCGTCCAGGCCATCCCCCAGATCGCCGCCAACCTCCGCAGCCGCAACCTCTGCGCCGGCATGATCTCCCCCACCACCGGACGCGCCGTCGCCCCCGACGGCAGCGGACCCGCCTCCCCGTCGCCGACGACCCCCCAGTCGCCCAGCGCGACTCCTACCTCCGGGGGTGGCAGTGGGCAGATCAGGGGTGTCGCCTCGGGCCGCTGCCTGGACGTGCCGAACGCCAGCACCTCGGACGGCACGCAGGTGCAGCTGTGGGACTGCCATGGCCAGAGCAACCAGACCTGGAGCTCCACCTCTGCCGGTGAGATCCGGGTGTACGGCAACAAGTGCCTGGACGCGGCCGGCAGCGGCAACGGCGCGAGGATTCAGATCTACAGCTGCTGGGGTGGCGACAACCAGAAGTGGCGTGTGAACTCCGACGGCAGCATCCAGGGCGTCCAGTCCGGGCTGTGCCTGGACGCCGTCGGGCAGGGCACCGGCAACGGCACCCAGATCCAGCTCTACTCCTGCCACGGCGGTAACAACCAGAAGTGGACCTGGAACAGATAGCTCGGACCTGTGGCCCGCGGTGCGGAACACCCCCGGCGCACCGCGGGCCACGACCCGGCCACCCCTTTGTCGTATGAACCCGGCCGCCGGTCTCCTGCCCCACGGGCTGACCGCCGGGAACGGTGCGGCGCTTCCCGGAAGCGCCGCACCCGCTGTCGTCTGCTCGTCGCCTTCGGACGGGGTGTCCCGGCACCACGCCAGGGGGGAAACACAACGCGAGGCGCTCATGCGTTACTACGTGAGCGCATGACGGCAGAGGCATGGAGCGAAGCACCATTGAGTGACACGCACGGTCTCCCGAGCTGGGTCTTCCCTCCGGTGGAAGGCTTCACGGCGGCCGACCTCGATCACATGCCGCAACTTCCCGCACACACAGAGTTGATCGATGGAAGCTTGGTCTTCGCGAGCCCCCAAGCCTCCTTTCACACCTTGACGCTGTTCCTGCTGGAACGGGAACTGCGCCGGTTCTGCCCAGCACACCTGCGCGTGCGCCGTGAGATGAGTGTCGTCCTCGGGCTTCGCCAAAGGCCCGAGCCCGACATGGTGGTTCTTCACGCCGAGGCGGTGCAGGGGACGGATGAAACCGCGTACGAGGCGAGTGACGTGCTGCCGGCCGTCGAGGTCGTCTCGCCGGACTCGGAGGAGCGGGATCGCAAGCGCAAGCCGCAGCTCTACGCGGAGGCGGGGATCGCCCACTTCTGGCGGATCGAGAACCAGGCCGGGCGGCCCACGGTCTACGTGTACGAACTCGACCCGGCCACCACGACGTACGCGCTGACCGGGATCTACCACGACCGGCTCAAGCTGTCGGTGCCGTTCGACATCGACATCGACCTCACCGAGATCGACACGCTCTGAACTTTCCCCACGCGAGCCGGCGTCCCTGCGGCCCCCGGCGGCATCGGACTCACCGGCGGGCATTTCCCCCATTGATCCTCTGGTTACCCGCGCGTATCGTCCAGAGTTGAGCACTGCTCATATTCACGCGCGTGAACAGCACCACCATCGGTCCCTTCACCCCCTGACATCGCGAAGGGAAGTTCCCCCATGCACGCGCGCCTTCGACGGGCGATCACCGCTGCCGCCGCGCTGGCCCTCGTCGCCGTCGGCCTGCCGGCGGCGCCGGCCGCCGCGGCCCCCTACTACCCGCCCGACGACTACTGCCTCGGCCAGTGCACTGACGTCCTGCCGCCCGGCCAGAACGGCAACGCCACCCTCGTGGACATCCTGGGCAACCAGCTCCTCGGCACCTATCCGGCCCACAGCAAGGACCAGCTCGGCAAATACTCCGGCCTGCTCTCGGGCTACACCGGCCTGACCGACGAGCAGATCACCGCGTTCTTCAACGACAGCTCGTTCGGCGTGCCGGCGAACCAGGTCGAGAGCACGGTGAGCCCGCGCTCGGGCGTCACCATCGTGCGCGACAAGGCGACCGGCGTCCCCCACATCACCGGCACCACCCGCGAGGGCACGATGTTCGGCGCGGGCTACGCCGGCGCGCAGGACCGGCTGTGGCTGATGGACCTCATGCGCCACGTCGGCCGGGGCGAGCTGACGCCGTTCGCCGGCGGGGCCGCGGGCAACAGGGAGCTGGAGCAGAGCGTCTGGCGCAACTCCCCCTACACGGAGGCCGACCTCCAGGCCCAGGTCGACCGGCTGAAGACGGCCGGCACCCGGGGCGCCCAGCTCTATTCGGACGTGCAGAACTACGTCGCCGGGATCAACTCGTACATCGACCACTGCATGGCCAACCGCGACTGCCCGGGTGAGTACGTGCTCACCGGCCACCTCGACGCGATCACGAACAAGGGCGGCCCGGAGGACTTCCGGATGACCGACCTGATCGCGATCTCCGGCGTGATCGGCGGTCTGTTCGGCGGGGGCGGCGGCGCCGAGATGCAGTCGGCCCTCGTACGCGTGGCCGCACGGGCGAAGTACGGCGCCGCCCAGGGCGACCAGGTGTGGGCGGCGTTCCGCTCGCAGAACGACCCGGAGACCGTGCTGACCCTGCACGGCGACCAGAGCTTCCCCTTCGGCGCGGCACCGGCCGGCGCGACCGGAGTGGTGCTGCCCGACGCGGGCACGACCACGCCGGTCGACATCACGGCCAACGAGACCGGCACCGCGAGGACCGCCACCACGCAGGTCAAGAGCGCGCTGACCGGGCTCACCGTGGACAACTCCAAGCCGGAGATGTCCAACGCCATCGTGGTCTCGGCCGCGAAGGCGACCGGCGGACACCCGATCGCCGTGTTCGGCCCGCAGACCGGCTACTTCGCGCCGCAACTGCTCATGCTGGAGGAGCTGTCCGGGCCCGGCATCCGGGCGCGCGGCGCGGCCTTCGCCGGGCTCAACCTCTACGTGCTGCTCGGACGCGGCACCGACTACGCCTGGAGCGCCACCTCGGCCGCCGAGGACATCACCGACACCTACGCCGTGACGCTGTGCGACCCGGACGGCGGCACGCCCGCGGTCTCCAGCGACCACTACCTCTACCACGGCGTCTGCACGCCCATGGAGACGCTGAAGAAGACCAACTCCTGGAAGCCCAACACGGCCGACTCCACCGCCGCCGGGTCGTACGATCTGGTCATCAAGCGCACCAAATATGGCCTGGTCACCTGGCGGGGCACGGTCGGCGGCGTGCCGACGGCGTTCACCACGCTGCGCTCGACCTACCAGCACGAGGCGGACTCGGCGATCGGCTTCCAGATGTTCAACGACCCGGCGGAGATGGGCTCGGCGGCGGCCTTCGCCAACTCGGCCTCCACCATCGGCTTCGCGTTCAACTGGTTCTACGTGAACTCCACCGACGCGGCGTACTTCATGTCCGGCAACGTCCCTGTGCGGTCGCCGGAGTCCGACCCGAACCTGCCCATGACGGCCGACGCCGCGCACGAGTGGAGCGGCTTCGACCCGGCGGCCAACACCGCGTCCTATCTCCCGCCCTCGGCGCATCCGCAGGCGGTCAACCAGGACTACTTCGTGAGCTGGAACAACAAGCAGGCCAAGGACTTCGGCGCGGCCGACGGCAACTTCAGCTTCGGGGCGGTCCACCGGGCCGACCTGCTCGACGCGCCGGTCAAGGCGGCCCTGTCCTCGGGCACCCTCGACCGCGCCGGGGTCGTGAAGATCATGGCGTCGGCGGCGACGACCGACCTGCGCGGATGGAAGGTGCTGCCCGCGCTGCTCCGCGTGATCAACAGTGCGTCCGTCTCCGACCCCGCCCTCGCCTCGGCCGTCTCCAAGCTGTCCGCCTGGGCCGGCGCGGGCGCCAGGCGGGAGGAGACGAGCACGGGCAGCAAGAAGTACGCCCACGCCGACGCCATCCGGATCTTCGACGCCTGGTGGCCCAAGCTGGTGCGGGCCCAGTTCCGCCCCGGGCTGGGCGACGGGCTCTACCAGGCGCTGGTCAACGCCCTGCAGATCAACGAGTCGCCGTCCGGGCACCAGCAGGGCGACGTCTCCTCGCTGCCCGGCTCGGCCAACGAGGCGCAGCCCCACAAGGGGTCGTCGTTCCAGTACGGCTGGTGGGGCTACGTGGACAAGGACATCCGGGCCGTGCTCGGCGACCCGGTGGCCGCTCCCCTGCCGGCCAAGTATTGCGGGGCGACCGTGGCGGCCTGCCGTACGGTCCTGCTCGACAGCCTGGCGGCGGCGCTGGCCGAACCGGCGGCGACGACCTATCCGGGTGACGACTCCTGCTCGGCGGGCGACCAGTGGTGCGCCGACGCGGTACGGCAGTCGCCGCTCGGCGGCGTCAAGCACTCGCTGATCTCCTGGCAGAACCGGCCGACCTATCAGCAGGTGGTCTCGTTCCCCGCGCACCGCGGCGACGACGTGACCGACCTCGCCCTGGGCCGTACGGCGAGCGCGTCGAGCACGCAGGACTCCTACACCCCGGCCAAGGCCGTGGACGGCGACCCGGCGAGCCGGTGGGCCAGCGGGTGGAGCGACAACCAGTACATCCAGGTCGATCTCGGCTCGCTGAAGTCCGTGGGACGGGTGATCCTGCGCTGGGAGACGGCCTACGGCTCGTCGTACCGGATCCAGGCCTCGGCGGACGGCTCCACGTGGACCACCGTCGCGCAGACGACCACGGGCGACGGCGGCGTGGACAACGTCGCGTTCGCCCCGACCGGGGCGCGCTATGTGCGGATGCAGGGCGTCAAGCGCGGCACCGGCTACGGCTACTCGCTGTACTCCTTCGAGGTGTACGGCAGGTAGGGCGGCGGTCAGCCCGGCTCGCGCCAGCCCTCGCCCTCCTCGGCGAGGGCGTCGAGCCGGGCCAGGTCCGCCGGGCCGAGGGCGCCGTCCGGGTCGTCCACGACGACCACCCACTGGGCGTCCTCGGCGTCGTCCTCGCCCGCGAGCAGCTCACGGACGACGCCGGGAACGCCGAGCGCCGGGAACAGCTCGGCCACGGTCTCCGCGGACTCCTCCGCGCTGTCCCGCTCGGGGAAGACCAGCAGGTGACGCACCGCTCCTCCGGGAGAGACGACCGCGGGCGCCGGCACCGTGTCGACAAGACACCGTGCCGGCACCCGCTCAAGTGATCAGCGGCTACTCAGGCGCCGCGGAGCTGGGCTCCGGTGCGCTCGGCGGCGAGGGCGACGGCGGCGTCACGCGCGGCCGTGGTCTCCTCGGCCGTGAGCGTGCGGTCGGGCGCCCGGAACCGCAGCGTGTAGGCCAGGGACTTGTTGCCCTCGCCCACCTGCGGGCCCGTGTAGACGTCGAACAGCCTGATCGACTCCAGCAGCTCGCCCGCCCCCTCCCGGAGAGCGGCCTCGACCTCGGCGACCGGGGTGGAGACGGCGACGGTCAGCGCGACGTCCTGCGTCGCCACCGGATAGGCGGACACGGCGGGCGTCTGCACCGGCCCGGCGGGGGTCAGCAGCGACAGCTCAATCTCCATCGCGCAGGTGCGCGGCGGCAGCCCGTACGCCTCGACGACCCGCGGGTGCAGCTCGCCTGCGTGACCCACCAGCACCGTCTCACCGGTCTCGGCGTCGGTGACGGTCAGCGCGGCGCACCGCCCGGGATGCCACGGCTCGTGCTGGTCGGCCCGGACGCCGAGCTCCACGCCCGCCGCCCGCGCGACCGTGCGGGCCGCCTCGACGGCGTCCGCCCAGGACGCCTGCCGGCCCTCGCCCCACCAGCCGGAGCGCTCGAACTCCCCGGCCAGCACCACGGCCACCCGCAGCGGCTGCCTCGGCAGCGCCGTCTCGATCGCCGCCAGCTCCTCCTCCGTGGGCCTGCGGTCGACCGGGAGCACCGGGGCCGTCGCGGGCGCCTGCGGCTCGGGCCGGTAGACCAGCCCGGACTCGAACAGCGCCACGTCGGCGTGGCCGCGGCCCACGTTGCGCACCAGGGTCTTCAGCAGGCCCGGCAGCAGCGTGGTCCGCATGAACGGCTCGTCCTCGCTGAGCGGGTTGACCAGCCGGGTCGCCCGCCTGCGGGGGTCGTCCTCGGGCAGCAGGAGGTTGTCGAGGTCGCGCGGCCCCATGAACGGGTAGGCGAGCACCTCCACGTATCCCGCGTGGGCCAGGGCGCGGCCCACCCGGCGGCGCAGCCGCTGCGCCTCGGTCAGCCCGCCCCCGGCCGGGGCAGGGGGCAGGACCGACGGGATGCGGTCGTACCCCTCAAGCCGGATGACCTCCTCGGCGAGGTCGTTCGGATCGGTCAGGTCGGGGCGCCACGTCGGCGGCGTGACCGTGATCAGGTCGTCGCCGGGGACGGCCAGCCGGCCGGCGAGGTCGCCGGAGGCGAGCACGCCGGTGGCCGCGACGCCGTGCCCGGCCGGGCCTGCGGAGACGGCGCCCTCCGTCACCGTGCAGCCGATCTGCTCCAGCCTGCGGATCACGGTCTCCCGCTCGTACGTCACACCCGCCACACGGCTCGGGTGATCGGCCGGGATGGTGATCCGCACCGGCGAGACGTCGACCTGGGTGTGGGTCACTCCGGGGTCGGCGACGGCACCGCCGAGCTCGACCAGGAGCTGCACGGCACGCCACGACGCGGCGAGGGGCAGCTCGCGGTCGACGCCGCGCTCGAACCGCTTGGACGCCTCGCTAACCAGGTTGTGCCGCCGCGACTCGCGGGCGATGCCGGTGGCCGAGAAGTGCGCCGCCTCGATGACGATGTCGGTCGAGGTGTCGGAGATCTCCGTGTGCAGGCCGCCCATCGTGCCGGCCATGGAGATCGGGCCCGAGTCGTCGGTGATGAGGATGTCCTCCTCGTGGAGCGTCCGCACCACGTGGTCGAGCGTCTCCAGCGTCTCCCCCGGCCGGGCCCGCCGTACGACGATCGGGCCGGACAGGCGCGACCGGTCGAAGGCGTGCAGGGGCTGGCCGAGCTCCAGCATCACGTAGTTGGTGATGTCGACGGCCAGCGAGACCGAGCGCATGCCGGCGCGGGCCAGCCGCACCCGCATCCACAGCGGCGACTCGGCGGCCGGGTCGAAGCCGGTGACCGAGCGCAGCACGAAGCGGTCGCAGGCGGAAGGGTCGGCGATCTCCGCGGGCCACGACTCGCCGCCGCCGGACTCCGCCTCGGTCGCGGCCGGGTCGCGGAACGGCACGCCGAAGGCGATGGCCGCCTCGCGGGCGACGCCGCGGATCGACAGGGCGTAGCCGCGGTCGGTGGCGACCTCCAGTTCGAGCACGTCGTCACGCAGGCCGAGCAGCTCGACCACGTCGGCGCCGATCGGGGTGTCATCCGGCAGCAGCAGGATGCCCGGGGACGACTCGGCGATGCCGAGCTCGGCCTCGGAGCAGATCATGCCGTCGGACAGCCGCCCGTAGGTCTTGCGGGAGCCGATCTCGAAGCCGCCGGGGAGCACCGCGCCGGGCAGCGCGACCGGGACCACGGCGCCCACGGAGAAGTTCGTCGCGCCGCAGACGATCTCGCGCGGCGTCGCCTCCCCGACCTCGACCTTGCAGTGCCGGATGGGCTTCTTGAACCCGGTCAGCTCCTCGATCTCGAGGACCCGGCCGACCACGACGTTCTTGATCTCGTGGCCGTGCGAGTGGATGGCCTCCAGCTTGAGGCCGGCGGCGGTGAGCCGGTCGGCCACCTCCTGGGCGGTGACCGCGGGGAGATCGACGTACTCCCGCAGCCATGAAAGCGGGACCTTCATCAGACCTCCATCCCGAACGGCAGGGTGAACCGGATGTCGCCCTCGACCATGTCACGCATGTCCTCGGCGTTGTGGCGGAACATCAGCGTCCGCTCCACGCCCATGCCGAAGGCGAATCCCGAATAGACGGCGGGGTCGACGCCGCAGGCCAGCAGCACGCGCGGGTTGACCATGCCGCAGCCGCCCCACTCGATCCAGCCCTCCGACTTGCAGGTGCGGCAGGGCGGGTTGCCCGGCACCGCCGAGGAGCCGCGGCAGACGAAGCAGCGCAGGTCGAGCTCGGCCGACGGCTCGGTGAAGGGGAAGTAGTGCGGCCGGAACCGGGTGGTGATCCCCGCGCCGAACATCACCTCGGCGAACCGGTCGAGCGTGCCCTTCAGGTGGGCCATCGTCAGCCCCTTGTCGACCGCCAGGCCCTCGACCTGGTGGAAGACCGGCGTGTGTGTGGCGTCCAGCTCGTCGGTGCGGAAGGTCTTGCCCGGCGACACCACATAGACGGGCAGCGGGCGCGACAGCAGCGCCCTGATCTGCACCGGCGAGGTCTGCGTGCGCAGCACCTTGCCGGAGTCGACGCTCTCCACGAAGAACGTGTCGTGGTCGGACCTGGCCGGGTGATCGGGGGCGATGTTCAGCGCGTCGAAGTTGAACCACTCGCCTTCGAGCTCGGGGCCCTCCGCCACCTCGTAGCCCATCGCCACGAACGCGTCGGCGATGCGCTCCTGCAGCGTGGTCAGCGGGTGCCGGGCGCCGCGCGGCGCGCGGTCCCAGGGCAGCGTGACGTCGACGGTCTCCTCGATGAGGACCCGCGCGTCCCGCTCGGCCTCCAGCTCGGCCTGGCGGGCGGCGAGCGCCTCGCCGATCGCCTTGCGCGCGGCGCCGATCCGCTTGCCCGCCTCGGCGCGCGCGGCGGGTGGCAGTGCGCCGATCTCACGGTTCGCCAGCGCGATGGGCGAGCGGTCGCCCGCGTGCGCGAGCCTTGCCTGCTTCAGATCGTCGAGGTCGCGCGCCGCGGCGATCGCGGCGAGAGCGTCGGCCTGTGCCCGCGCGACCTCGTCGGCGTGCAGCGGCGTCACCTCGACCGGGTCATAGGTGTTCGACAAGAGAGAGCTCCGTATCCAGGGGCCTGCGAGCGCCCTGCGCTCAGCGGCAACGAGTCTAGTCCGATCAGCCCACCGGGCCGTCCTCCGCGCGATCGGCCTGTGGAAAGGCTCAGGCGAATTCAGGGGTGCCGGTGGGCAAGGTAAATCGGAACTCCGCGCCGCCGCCGGGCGCGCGCTGCACGCTGATGGTGCCGCCGTGGGCCTCCACGAGGCCCTTGACGATGAAAAGACCGAGGCCGGTCCCTCCGCGGCGGCGGCCGTTGCCCCGCCAGAACTGGCGGAAGACACGGCCGACCAGCTCGGGCGCCACGCCCTCACCCTGGTCCCGCACCGACACCGCCACTCCCCATTCGACCGGCTCCACCACTATGGTCACCGTACCGCGTCCGTGGCGCACCGCGTTTTCCACCAGGTTCGCGAGAATCTGGTCAATCTTGTCCTGATCGAGCCACATCTCCGGCAGTTCGCCGAGAACCTCCAGCCGGAAACGGTCCTCCGGCTCCCCCGCCGCCACCCGGCCCGCGATGATCCTGCGGGCCCGCGCGGGCACGTCCACGATCTGGCGGTGGATCTCCAAACGGCCCGACTCGATGCGCGAGACGTCGAGCAGCTCGGTGATCAGCCGCGTCACCCGGTCGGCGTCCGCGTTGACCGTCTCCAGCATCACGCGCTTCTGGGCGTCGGTGAAGCGGTCCCACTTGGCCAGCAGCGTCGCGGTGAACCCCTTGACGCTGGTCAGCGGCGAGCGCAGCTCGTGGGCCACGGTCGAGACCAGGTCGGCGCGGCTGCGCTCGATCCGGGCGCGCGCCGAGGCGTCCCGCAGCGTGATCACGACGCGCTCCACGCGGCCGCCACGCGGCGGCGTGCGGACGAAGCGCGCGGCGACCAGCATCTCCTGGCGGCCGGGCAGGTGCAGCGGCCGCTCCGGCTGGCGGCTGCGGATGGCCAGCCCGCCGTGCGGGTCGAGCCACTTCCACCAGTCGCGGCCGTCCTGGTCGCGCATCGGCAGCACGTCGCCGATGGGCCTGCCCACCGCCGCCTCACGGGTCACCCCGGTCAGCCGCTCGGCGGCCCGGTTGACCATCAGGATCACGCCGTCGGCGTCGGTGGCGACGAGGCCGTCGGGAAGGTCGTCGACGTCGATGTGCGCCCGCCCTCCGGCGTCCCCTGCAAGGGCGCCGCCGGGGGTGTCGTCACCTCGCACGAGACCGCCTCCTCGAGCTCCGGAACTGCGCGCGCCGCCGACGTCCTGCGCGACTCCTTCGCCGACAATAGCGGGTTTCCCGGGCTCGGCAGCAGCCTCAGAGCGCCGGGGTAGTGGGATCTTCCACGGAATGTAAGGTCTGCCGTTGAGCACGCGCGGAGGCGTACAGGCAGACCGCGGCGGCGGTGGCGAGATTCAGGCTTTCCGCCCGCCCGTAAATCGGGACGCGCACCACCTCGTCGGCCAGCGCGAGGAGCTCGGGCGGCAGTCCCCACGCCTCGTTGCCGAACAGCCAGGCGGCGGGCGTGTCCAGGGCGACCTCGTCGAGCGTCCGGGTGCCCGCGCCGTCTGCCGCGAACACGCGCAGCCCCGCCTCCCGCGCGTGCCGTACGGCGTCGGCCACGGGAGTTCCGGTCACGACCGGCAGGTGGAAAAGGCTCCCCGCGCTGGCCCGCACGCACTTGCCGTTGTACGGGTCGACCGACGCGTCGGTGAACACCACCGCGTCGGCGCCCGCGGCGTCGGCGGTGCGCAGGACCGTCCCCGCGTTGCCGGGGTCGCGTACGTGGGCGAGGATCGCCACCAGCCGGGCTCCCCGCGGCACCGCCTCGGCCAGCGGCACGTGCACGAACCGGCACACGGCGAGCAGGCCCTGCGGGGTGACCGTCTGGGTCAGCTCCGACATGACCTCGCCGCTCGCGCGGTGGACCGGGACGCCCGCCGCTACGGCGGCGGCCACGATGTCGGCGTGCCGCGTCTCCGCCTCGACCGTCGTGAACAGCTCGACCGTGACGTCCTTGAGCGCGAGTGCCTCACGGACCGCCTGCGGCCCTTCCGCCAGGAACGCCCGGTCGCGATCGCGGAACGCGCGCTTGGTCAGCCTGCGGGCCGCCTTGACGCGCGGCGACTTGATGTTGGTGAGCTCCGCCATGCCCGCATGTCCCCCCTCGACGTGGATGAGGGCCCGCCGCAGGCGACGGGCCCTCGTGTGTGCGCAGGTGCAGGTCTCAGGCGACCGGCGCGTTCACGTCGGACGGGAGCGCCTTGCGGGCGGACTCGACCAGCGTGGCGAAGGTCTGCGTGTCGTTCACCGCGAGGTCCGCGAGGATCTTGCGGTCCACCTCGATGCCGGCCAGGCGCAGGCCCTGGATGAACCGGTTGTAGGTGATGCCGTTGGCACGGGCCGCGGCGTTGATCCGCTGGATCCACAGCCGGCGGAACGTGCCCTTCTTGTCCTTGCGGTCCCGGTATGCATAGGTCATCGAGTGGAGCATCTGCTCCTTGGCCTTGCGGTAGAGGCGCGACCGCTGCCCCCGGTAACCGCTCGCCCGCTCGAGGACGACCCGGCGCTTCTTCTTGGCGTTGAGCGCCCGCTTCACGCGTGCCATGTTGTTCTATCTCCCCGGGTCGTTACTTCGCGAGCAGCTTCTTGATCTTCTTGGTGTCGGCGTCGGACATGACGACGACGCCCTCAAGGCGGCGCGTGCGAGTGGACGGCTTGTGCTCGAACAGGTGCTGCCGGTTGGCGCGGCGGCGGACAACCTTGCCGGATCCGGTGAGCCGGAACCGCTTCTTCGCACCGCTGTGCGTCTTCATCTTCGGCATCTCAGCCGTCTCTCCTCTTTCGTCCGTGCCGACGGCCCGGGCCGGTGACCCGGGCCGGCGGCCTGCCTTACTCCGCGAGACCGTCCCGGTCTCGGTATCCGTGAATGTCTGCGGCGCCCCGCCTGGTGGTTCAGGCGGGCGTCACTGCGGCTGCGCGGCCTGCTCCTGGGCGGGCTCCGCCTCCTGCTGGCCGGTGCCGCGGGCCTTGGCGGCGGCCTTCTCGGCCTTCGCCTCGGCCTTCTTCTTGTGCGGCCCGATCACCATGATCATGTTGCGACCGTCCTGCTTCGGCTGCGACTCGACGAACCCCAGGTCGGTGACGTCCTCGGCGAGGCGCTGCAGGAGCCGGAATCCCAGCTCTGGCCGGGACTGCTCGCGGCCTCGGAACATGATCGTGACCTTGACCTTGTCTCCCGCCTTCAGGAAGCGCACGACGTGACCTTTCTTGGTCTCGTAGTCGTGCGGGTCGATCTTCGGCCGGAGCTTGATCTCCTTGATGATCGTGTGCGCCTGGTTGCGGCGGGCCTCGCGTGCCTTCATGGCCGACTCGTACTTGAACTTGCCGTAGTCCATGAGCTTGCAGACGGGCGGGCGGGCCGTGGCCGCGACCTCCACCAGGTCGAGATCGCTCTCCTGCGCCAGCTTCAGTGCGTCGCCGATGGAGACGATGCCGACCTGTTCGCCGTTCGGGCCGACGAGGCGCACCTCGGGCACGCGAATACGGTCGTTGATGCGGGGCTCGGTGCTGATGGGACCTCCAAAAGACTTCCGCTTGTCTCGACCGTGCGGGGTAAAAAACAAAACCCCGCACGTCACGCATGCGGGGTCACTGAGCTCTCCTGCCGAAAACTCCGGTGTGATCCTTGACCCGTCCGCCTTTCGGCGGAGCAGGTGGGAGGAGGACCTCCGCTTGCGCGTCCAGCTCATGCCGGACCGATCGAGTTCCTACGCTACCACAAACCCGAAGCTTCTCCGACGTATTCCTGGGGCCCCCGTGGGGTGCCCCAGGCTCAGCAGGACGCCGCTCAGGAGGCCGCGCGGCGGGCGAGCTCGGCCTCGCCGGCGGCGCGCATGGCCTCCACCGGCACGTCCGTACGGCCGGTCATCAGCTCGACCTGCCGTACGGCCTGATGCAGCAGCATCGGCAGGCCGCCGATCACGGCGCGCCCCCGCGCCTCCACCGCCGTCGCCAGCGGCGTCGGCCAGGGCGAGTAGACGACGTCGAACAGCGCCGCCTTCTCGGGCAGGCGGGCCGCGACCCGCTCGGCGAGCGCGTCGGCCGCGCCGGACGGCAGCGTGGAGATCACCAGGTCGGCCTCGGGATCGAGGTCGTCGAAGGAGCGCACGGTCACGGTGGTGCCGAGGCGCTCGGCGACCCGCAGGGTCTCCTCCGCGCGGCCCGGATCACGCACGACCAGTGTGACCTCCGCCAGGCCCGTCTCCCGCAGGGCGGCGATGGCCGAGGCCGCGGTGGCGCCGCCGCCGAGGACGACCGCGGAGGCCGGCGCGGACACGCCCGCCTCCGCGAGCGCCTGGACGATGCCGTGGACGTCGGTGTTCTCGCCGTGCCGCGCACCGTCGCGGAACACCACGGTGTTGGCGCCGCCGACCGCCAGCGCGAGGTCGGAGACCGTGTCGAGCAGCGGCAGCACGACGCGCTTGAGCGGCATCGTGAGCGACAGACCGGCCCACTCCGGGCCGAACCCACCGATAAGGCCCGCCAGGCCGTCTTCGGGGCATTCGATCGCGGCATAGCGCCAGTCGTGCAGGCCCATCGCCGCGTACGCCGCCCGGTGCAGGACCGGGGACAGCGAGTGCGCGATCGGGGAGCCCAGCACGGCAGCCCGGCGACCAACCTCCTGGCCGGCCCCCTGACCGGTATCGGTCATTTGTTGTTCCTGTTGAACTCGTCGCGGAGCTTCCAGAACTCCGACTCCTTGTCGGTGAACTTGGTGATGCCCCGCTTGGGGTCGACCGTCACGAAGTAGAGCCAGTTGCCGTCCGCCGGGTGCAGCGCGGCCTCGATCGCGTGGTCGCCCGGGTTGCTGATCGGGCCCGGCGGCAGGCCGTAGTACTTGTAGGTGTTGTAGCGCGAGTTGCTCTCCGTCTCGGCGTGCGTGGCCGCGATGCCGTACTTGTTCAGGCCGTACATGACCGTGCTGTCCATGCCGAGCTTCATCTGCGGGTTGGAGGTCAGCCGGTTGTAGATGACCCGGGCGACCTTCGGCATGTCCTCGGCGCTGCCGGACTCCGCCTGCACGATGCTGGCGATGGTGATGATCTGCTTGGGGGTGAAGCCGAGCTGCTTCGCCTGGCCCTCCAGGTCGACCCGGTCCGCGGTCTGGTTGAACCGGTCGACCATCTTGGTGAGGATCTGCTGCGGGGTGAGCTTGCTGTTGATCTCGTACGTCGCGGGGAACGCGAAGCCCTCCAGGTTGCCCTTGGCGTACTTGGGCAGTCCGATGTCGGAGCGGGCGGCCTTCTTGAACTCCGAGACCGGCTTGCCCGTGGCCGTCGACAGCTCCTCGTAGATCTTGCTGAGCCGCAGTCCCTCGCGGATGGTCAGCCGGTTGAGCACCCGGTTCTTGGGGTCGAGCAGGGCCAGGGCCGACTCTGCGGACATGCCCTTGCGCATCTCATACTGGCCCGGCTGGAGCGAGGAGCTCTTCCCGGCCGCGCCGATGGCGTTGATGAACGCCCGCGCGCTCGCCACCACGCCCTCGTTCTCCAGCATCTGGGCGACGTCGGTGGCGCTGGCGCCCTCCTCGATCTCGACGACGACCTCGCCGCGTCCCACCCCGGTGAAGTCCTTGGGGATCATCACGCTGCGTGCCCAGGTGAATCCGAAATAGCCGAGGCCGCCGAGGACCCCGACGATGATCACAAGGGCGAAAAGCGTGGCGACCCTGCCCTTGCGCCGCTGTTTCTTGCGGCGTTTGCGGCTGCGCCGCTGCTGGGTCCGGCTGCCAGGGGGCCGGCGCCGGGGAGGACCGTCGTCGTCCTCGGCGCCGAGCAGGAAGTCCATGTCCAGATCATTCATAGTGCGCTGGCCAATCTCTCGGTACGAGAGGCCTCCCGTCAAGCGAGTGTGCCAAACCGAGGGGGTTCGGGACAGGGGGTTCCGCGGGGGGCGTTCCCGATATATGGAGCCCCGCCCGGGGGTGGCGGGGCCGTGCGGACGCACCGAGCGCGCTAGGGAACCCGCGAGGCGGAGCCGCGCGGATGCCCCGGGAAGCGATCAGTTCGTCCCGAGATACCTGTTCAGCTCCTCCCGATATTTCCGGAACTCCGCCTCTTTGTCTGTGAATTTGGTGATTTTATGACGAGGATCTGTGGTCACGAACCAGTACCACGCGCCCTCGGCGGGATGGAGGGCGGCTGTGAGCGCGCTCTCCCCCGGGTTGCCGATGGGCCCGGGCGGCAGCCCGGGACGCGCGTAGGTGTTGTAAGGCGAGTCAACCCGCGTGTCCTCGATGCTGACCTTGAGGGTGTGGCGGTCGAGCGCGTAGTTGATGGTGCTGTCCATCTCCAGCTTCGCGCCGCGCGCGAGACGGTTGTACACCACTCTGGCGATCTTGGGGTAGTCGGCCGGGACGCCACCCTCGGCCTGCACGATGCTGGCGACCGTCACCACCTGCCTGGGCCTGAGCTTCACCCGCGGCGCCAGCTCCTTGAGCCGCACCTTCTCGGCGGCGACGCGGAACCGGGCCACCATCTTCCTGAGCAGGTCGGCGGCGGTCATGTCCGGCTCGATCTCGTACGTCGCGGGGAACAGGAAGCCCTCGGCCTCCCCCTCGGCGTACGCGGGCAGGCGCAGGCTCCGGGGCTCGGCGACGGCGGCCGTGAAGTCCTTCAGCGGGATGCCGGTGCGCTCCGCGAGGATGCGCAGCACCTCGCTCGTACGCAGCCCCTCGGGCACGGTGACCGTGCGCACGACCCTGCTCGCGGGCGCGAGCAGCAGGTCGAGAGCGCTGGCGGCGGCCATGCGCCGTCGCATCGTGTAACGGCCCGGATGCAGGCCGGTCTCCTTGGAGCGCATGACGACCTGCTCGACGAACGACTGGGCGCTGGCCACCACACCGGCGCGCTCCAGCGTCCTGCCGATCTCGGCGGCGCTCGCCCCCGGCCTGATCTCGATCGTGACCGTCCCCGTGCCCTCGCCGGAGAAGTCGGGGGCCTCGTCGGACTGCCCGACCACCTGGTGCACGCCATACGTCACCGCCGCCGCGACCAAGGCGAGCCCCCCGGCCACGGCGGCCACGGTCCGCTTCACCGTGCGGTCCCGCCGCTCGCTTCCTCACCGGGCCCGGCGCCGGGCCGCGGTGGTTCGAGAGGTCTGCCGGGGGGATTGCCGGTGGCGCGCTCGCCGTCGAGCGCGGCCTGCAACAGCACGACGGCCGCCGCCTGGTCGATCACGTCACGCTGGTTGCGGGCCTTCACGCCACTGGAACGCAGGCCCTGCTGGGCGCTGACGGTGGTGAGCCGCTCGTCCACCAGCCGGATCGGGACCGGAGCCACCCGCGGGGCCAGCCGCGCGGCGAACTCGCGCGCCGCCCCGGCGGCGTGGCTCTCCCTGCCCGACAGCGACGTGGGCAGCCCGACCACGATCTCGATCGCCTCGTGCTCGGCCGTGATCTCGGCGATCCTCGCGAGGTCGCCCCGGCCGCGCCGGACGGTCTCCACCGGCGTGGCCAGCAGACCCGACGGGTCGCTGCGGGCCACGCCGATGCGGACGGAGCCGACGTCGACCCCGATCCTGACGCCGTGCCTCATCGGCCGCTCACGCCACCGCGGAGGAGATGGCCTCCTCGACCGCGCGAAGCGCGTCATCGATCGCCTCGGGCCGCGTGCCGCCGCCCTGGGCCACGTCGTCCTTGCCGCCACCGCCACCCCCGAGTGCCTTGGCGGCGACGCCGACGAGCCGGCCCGCCTTCAGGCCGCGCTCGCGTCCCGCCTCGTTGACCGCGGCGACGACGACCGGCCGGTCGGAGGGGACGCCGGAGACGACGACGACCGCCGCGCGGTCGCCAGGGAACCTGCCGCGCACATCGAGGGCGAGTTTACGCAGGTCGTCGGGGGTGGTGCCATCAGGCGCGCGGTGCGTCACCACCGAGACGCCGTGCACGTCGCGGGCCTGCGCGGCGAGCTCGCCGGCGACCGCGAGCACCTGGGCCGAGCGCAGCTTCTCCAGCTCCTTCTCTGCCGTGCGCAGCCGGGTGACGATGCCCTCGATCCGCTCGGGCAGCTCCTCGCGGCGGGTCTTGAGCTGCTCGCTGAGCTGGGCGACCAGCACGCTCTCGCGGGCCAGGAACCGGAACGCGTCGAGGCCGACGAGCGCCTCCACGCGGCGCACGCCCGCGCCGATGGACGACTCGCCCAGCACCTTCACGAGGCCGAGCTGACCGGAGCTGGCGACGTGCGTGCCGCCGCACAGCTCGCGGGAGTAGTCGCCGACCTCGACCACGCGGACCTCGTCGCCGTACTTCTCGCCGAACAGCGCGAGCGCGCCCATCGCGCGGGCCTGCGCCTGGCTGGTGTAGAACGCGTTGACCTTGAGGTCGTTGATCAGGACGGCGTTCACCTCGTCTTCGACGTCGCGCAGCATCGACGGGGAGACCGCCCCTGCCGCGGTGAAGTCGAAGCGGAAGCGGCCCGGGGAGTTCTCCGAGCCCGCCTGGGCCGCCGACTCGCCGAGGGCGTTGCGGAAGCCCCGGTGGACCAGGTGGGTCGCGGTGTGGCTGCGGGAGATCGCACGCCGCCGCTCCAGGTCGATGTCCGCCTGCGCCTGGTCGCCGACCCGCACCTCGCCCGTACGCACCTTGCCGCGGTGCACGATGAGACCCGCCACCGGCGACTGGACGTCGACGATCTCGATCTCCGCGCCGCTGGTGCGGATCAGGCCCTGGTCGGAGAGCTGGCCACCGCCCTCCGCGTAGAACGGGGTGCGGTCGAGCACGACCTCCAGCGTGGTCCCCGCGCCCGCCGCCGGGACCGACGCGCCGTCGACGAGCAGGCCGATGACGTTCGCCTCGGCGGTGGTGTGGTCATAGCCGAGGAAGTCGACCTTCCCGGACTTCTCCAGGATGCCGGTGAACACCGAGATGTCGGCGTTGCCGGTCTTCTTCGCCGCGGCGTCGGCCTTGGCGCGGTCCCGCTGCTCCTTCATGAGCCGGCGGAAGCCCTCCTCGTCCACCTGGAGGCCCTGCTCGGCCGCCATCTCCAGGGTGAGGTCGATCGGGAAGCCGTAGGTGTCGTGGAGCTGGAACGCCTGGTCGCCGCTGAGCGTCGAAGCGCCCTTGCGCTTGGTCTCCTCCACCGCGACGTCGAAGATCGCCGTACCGGTGCGGAGCGTGCCGAGGAACGACGCCTCCTCGGCGTCGATGACCGTGTGGATGTTGGCGGCGTCGGCCTTGAGCTCCGGGTACTGCTCGCCCATCACGTCGATGGTGACGGCGGTGAGCGCGTGCATGTGCCGCTCCTCGCCCGCGCCGAGCAGGCGGAGGTTGCGGATCGCGCGGCGCAGCATGCGGCGCAGCACGTAGCCGCGGCCCTCGTTGGAGGGCAGCACGCCGTCGCCGACGAGCATGACGCCCGCCCGCATGTGGTCGGCGATCACCCGCAGCGACACGTCGGCGCGCTTGTCGCGCCCGTAGCGCGACCGGGTCAGCTCGGCCGCCGTGTCGAGGATCTTGTACGTCGTGTCGATCTCGTAGATGTTGTCGACGCCCTGGAGGATGGCCGCCATGCGCTCCAGGCCCATGCCGGTGTCGATGTTCTTCGCCGGCAGCTCGCCCGCGACGTCGAAGTCGATCTTGCTGCGGACCTGGCTGAGCTGGAACTGCATGAAGACGAGGTTCCACACCTCCAGGTAGCGGTTCTCGTCGGCGATCGGCCCGCCCTCGCGGCCGTACTCGGGGCCGCGGTCGTAGTAGATCTCCGAGCACGGGCCGCCGGGCCCGGGGACGCCCATGTGCCAGTAGTTGTCGGCGAGGTCGCGGCGCTGGATGCGGTCGAGCGGCAGGCCCACCTTGCGGTGCCAGATGTCCTGGGCCTCGTCGTCGTCCAGGTAGACGGTCGCCCACAGGCGCTCCTCGGGGAAGCCGAAGCCGCCCTCGGACTCGGGCCGCGTCAGCAGCTCCCAGGCGAACGGGATCGCCTGCTCCTTGAAGTAGTCGCCGAAGGAGAAGTTGCCGAGCATCTGGAAGAAGCTGGCGTGGCGGGTGGTCTTGCCGACCTCGTCGATGTCGAGGGTGCGCATGACCTTCTGGGCGCTGGTCGCCCGCCGGTACGGCGGCGTCTGCTGCGCCAGGAAGTAGGGCTTGAACGGGACCATTCCCGCGTTCACGAGAAGCAGTGTCGGGTCCTCGGCGACCAGGCTGGCCGAGGGCACGACTGTGTGCCCGCGCTCCTCGAAGAAGCGCAGGAAGCGGCGCGCGATCTCTGCCGACTCCATTTCAGCGGCCGTCCTTTACGTCGTAGATTTTGTTTTTGCCTGTGGTTATGCCATCAACCGTGTCGAGCCCGAACTCGGCGCGCAACTCGGTTTCCCTGCTCGCCGACTCCCGGCGCACCTCGCCGGCGAAGTCCCTGAGCTGATCCGCGAGGGTCACCGCGCGGTCGGCGGTGCGCCTGGCCACGTGGTCAGGCCGCAACGACTGAAGCTTACGCATGGTCCAGACCGTGAGGAACGCGCCCAGGGACATGTAGAAGAGCCGCCGGATCATCAGCGTCCCCTCCCGATGGCCCGGCGCTCCACGGCTCGCTCGGCGGCGTGCCGCTCGTTGATCCTCTCCGCCGTCCGGGGGCCGGTGCGGGGACCGCCGCGGGCGACCCGCCGGGCCGGGGCCCTGCGGGAGGCACGCCGGGCCAGCGCCACGCGGAAGCCGTCCCGGAAAGCGGAGATCTTGAGCACCGGGCCGGCGAGCAGCGTGGACGCCACGCCGGTGATCTTGACCATGTTGCCGCTGACGTCACGCATGTTGTCCGTGATCTCCTCGGCGGCGGCCAGCCGCCGGTTGGCCTCGGAGACGGTCTGGCTCATGTCGTCGAGGAGCGGGGCGATGCGGTCGCTCAGCTCGGCCACCGACTTGCGGGTCTCGGTCAGCAGTCTGGCCAGCCTGACCAGCACGACGACCAGGAAGCAGACCAGGATCACCCAGAAAATGGCGACCACGAGGCCCGCCAGCTCTCCCGCGGTAAGCATGTGCCGATCTCCCTAGATCAACGGAGCTGGAATGGCAAGACCTTACCGCGAACGACCTGCCCGCCGTTCCGCACCACACACCCAGGGCCGCTTCGCATCACGCACGCGGGGCCGCGTGCCGGGGGCTCAGCCGCCGCGCAGGAAGCTCCTGATCTTCGCCCAGCGTTCGGCGAACCGCGCCTCCGCGCCGTGCGTGGTCGGCTCGTAGTAGCGGCGCTCCCGCAGCTCCTCGGGCGCGTAGTCCTGGCGGACGAGGCCGTGCTCGAAGTCGTGCGGGTATTGGTAGCCCTTGCCGTGGCCGAGCTTCTTCGCGCCCGGATAGTGGGCGTCGCGCAGGTGGTCGGGGATGCGGCCCACCATCCCGCGCCGCACGTCGTCGGAGGCCGCGCCGATCGCCTTGACCACCGCGTTCGACTTGGGCGCCAGCGCGCAGTGGATGACGGCCTGGGCGAGGTTGATCCTCCCTTCAGGCAGGCCGATGAACTCCACGGCCTGGGCGGCGGCCACCGCGACCTGCAGGCACGTCGGGTCGGCCATCCCCACGTCCTCGCTGGCGAAGATCACGATCCGGCGGGCGATGAACCGCGGGTCCTCCCCCGCCTCCACCATCCGGGCGAGATAGTGCAACGCCGCGTCGGCGTCCGAGCCCCGCATGCTCTTGATGAACGCGCTGACCACGTCGTAGTGCTGGTCGCCCTGGCGGTCGTAGCGCACGGCCGCCTTGTCGACGGCCTTCTCCACGACCTCCACCGTGACCTCGGCGGCGACCCCGTCGGCCAGCATCGCGGCGGCCTCCAGGTAGGTCAGCGAGCGCCGGGCGTCGCCGCCGGCCAGCCGTACGAGCTGGTCGAGGGCGTCGGGGTGCAGGGTGACGCGCCCACCGAGGCCGCGCGGGTCGGTCACCGCCCGCTCCAGGACGCCGCGGACGTCGTCTTCGGCCAGCGGTTCGAGGGTGAGCAGCAGCGAGCGGGACAGCAGCGGCGAGATGACGGAGAAGAACGGGTTCTCGGTGGTCGCGCCGATGAACGTGACCCAGCGGTTCTCCACCGCCGGCAGCAGCGCGTCCTGCTGCGCCTTGTTGAACCGGTGGACCTCGTCCACGAACAGCACGGTCTGCCTGCCGGTCATGCCGAGCTCGCGGCGGGCCTGGTCGATGGCGGCGCGCACGTCCTTGACCCCGGCGGAGACGGCCGAGATCTCCACGAACCTCCGCTTGGTCGCACCCGCCACGACGTAGGCCAGCGTGGTCTTGCCGGTGCCCGGGGGTCCCCACAGGAACAGCGACATCGGCGCGTCGCTCTCCACCAGCCGGCGCAGCGGCGTGCCGGGCCCCAGCAGGTGCCGCTGGCCGATCACCTCCTCCAGCGAGCGCGGCCGCATCCGCACGGCCAGCGGCTCCTGGCCCCGATGCGCCTCCTCGGCGGCCGAATCGAACAGGCTCTCCACATCGCCGACACTACCGTCAGCCGCCCCACACGGCCGTCGCACCCGTGTGCCCGGTCCGCAGGACGTAGTAGCCGACGACCACGGCGAGGATCACGGAGGCGGCCGACACGACCAGGGTGACGGCCCGCGCGCCGCCGCCCTCGGGGGCGCGGCGGGCCCGGGTGAGCCACACCATCAGCAGGGACAGGACGGTCAGCACCGCGGTCACCGGCACCAGGACGTCCGCGAACCCGCTGTGGACGTCGATCGCCGGGGACGGGCGGCCCTGGAACAGCCGCTGCTCCAGCGCCTCCCCGCTCTCCTTCGCCGCGAACGCCGCGCCCAGGGCCACCACGGCGGTCGCCACCAGGGCCCAGTCGAGCTTGTGCCGCACGCGGGGCAGCACGGCGTACGCGATCGACAGCGCCACGAGCAGCGGCACGAAGATCACCGCCGCGTGGACGATGAGGGCGTGGGCCGGGAGTCCGAAGACCTGGTCGAACATCGTTGCAACGCCTCCTGAGACGGCGACCGGGGCGCGGATCGCGAACCGTCCCCCGGTTTGTACGGATTCGCTCGCCAGGAGGTTCCCAGGCAGATCTGAGAGCAAGATGAGCGCAAACCGATGTGATACCCCCGGGACGTCCGTTTTACACGAAGCCAACGGGATCACGGATAGAGTGGCGCCTCAGTCGTAACAAAAGGGGAAAGGGAAGGCATAGCGGTGACCGACACTGATCGGCAGAAGCAACCGGCTTCGCGCGTGAGCACGGCCGGGCGCGCGACCACCCCCCGTCGCCGCCTGCGGAGCACCCTCGGCGCCGGGCTGGGGCTCCTCGCGCTGGCGGGCGGCCTTGTGGCCTGCAGTGACGGGTCGGCCAGCACAGCCGAGGCCACCCCGTCGGCCTCGCCCTCGGCCTCCGACGCCGATGGCCCCACGGTGCAGCACACCGAGCTGACGCCGCCCACGCCGACGACCCGGCCCACCAGCCTGCGCCAGGTCACCTGCGAGTATCGCAAGGACGACACGGGCGCCCCGGCGAAGTTCGTGGGCTTCCCGCCCAGCAAGCTGAGCAGGTCGGTCATCGCGGCGAAGAAGATGATCATCACCACGAACCGGGGCCGGATCGTCATCACCCTGGCCACCAGGGACGCGCCGTGCGCGGTGAACTCCTTCGCGTTCCTGGCCAAGAAGAACTTCTTCGACAACACCGTCTGCCACCGCCTCGCGACGGTGGAGACCGTCGGCCTCGGCATGCTGCAGTGCGGCGACCCGCTGGCCAAGGGCGACGGCAAGAGCAAGAACGACGGCGCGGGCGGCCCCGGATACCTGTTCAACGACGAGAACCTCGACGGGATGCCGCTCTCCCGCGGCACGGTCGGGCTGGCACAGGGCACAGAGGACGCCAACTCCAACGGCAGCCAGTTCTTCATCTCCTTCACGGACGAGAACACCCAGCTCAACGCCATGGGCGCGGCCTTCACGATGATCGGCGTCGTGACCCAGGGCATGGACATCATCGACAAGATCGCCAAGGGCGGCATCATCCCGTTCAACGGCGACCCCACGGCCGACGTGCGGGGCGAGGGCTCCAACGCCCCCAAGCTGAAGGTCGTGATCAAGGACGTGGCCGTCGTCTGACCGGCCCCGGACGCGAGACGGCCCCCGCGACCGATGTCGCGGGGGCCGTCTCGCGTTCTGCCGCCTGCCGCCTACTGCGCGGGCTCGGGCTTGTCGGCCTTCGGCGTGGCGTCCACGCCGGCCTCCTTGCGCTGCTCCGGGCTGATCGGGGTGGGCGCGCCGCTCAGCGGGTCGTAGCCGGACGCCGTCTTCGGGAACGCGATGACGTCCCGGATCGACTCGCCGCCCGCCAGCAGCATGCAGACGCGGTCCCAGCCGTAGGCGATGCCTCCGTGCGGCGGCGGGCCGTACTTGAACGCCTCCAGCAGCCAGCCGAACTTGCTCTCCGCCTCCTCCTTGGAGATGCCGAGCACGTCGAACACGCGCTGCTGCATCTCGGCCCGGTGGATACGGATCGAGCCGCCGCCGATCTCCATGCCGTTGCAGACCATGTCGTAGGCGTACGCCAGGGCCTCGCCCGGGTTGTCCTGGAAGTTGTCGGCCCACTCCGGCTTCGGGGAGGTGAATGGGTGGTGGACCGGGGTCCAGCCGCCCTCGCCGTCCTCCTCGAACATCGGGGCGTCGACGATCCACAGGAACGACCACTGCGACTCGTCGATCAGGTCGCAGCGGCGGCCGATCTCCAGGCGGGCCGCGCCGAGCAGGTCGCGCGAGGCCGCGGGCGCGCCGGCCGCGAAGAAGATCGCGTCGCCGGGCTTGGCGCCGGTCGCCTCGGCGAGGCCGCCCAGCTCGGTCTCCGAGAGGTTCTTGGCCACCGGGCCGCCGAGCGTGCCGTCCTCCTGCACCAGCACGTACGCCAGGCCGCGCGCGCCGCGCGACTTGGCCCACTCCTGCCAGGCGTCGAGCTCCCTGCGGGTCTGCGAGGCGCCGCCGGGCATCACGACCGCGCCCACGTACGGCGCCTGGAAGACGCGGAACGAGGTGCCGGAGAAGTAGTCCGTGAGGTCGGTCAGCTCGACGCCGAAACGCAGGTCCGGCTTGTCCGAGCCATACCGCGCCATCGCCTCGGCGTACGTCATCCGGGGCAGCGGCGTCGGCAGCTCGTAGCCGATCGTCTCCTTCCAGATCCGCCCGATGAGCGCCTCGCCCAGCTCGATGACGTCGTCCTGGTCGACGAACGACATCTCGATGTCGATCTGGGTGAACTCGGGCTGCCGGTCGGCCCGCAGGTCCTCGTCGCGGAAGCAGCGGGCGAGCTGGTAGTAGCGCTCCAGGCCGGAGACCATGAGGAGCTGCTTGAACAGCTGCGGCGACTGCGGCAGGGCGTACCAGTTGCCCGGCTGGAGCCGCACGGGCACCAGGAAGTCGCGGGCGCCCTCGGGCGTCGAGCGGGTCAGGTGCGGGGTCTCGACGTAGACGAACCCGCGCTCGCGCATGACCTCGTTGGCGAGGTAGGTCGCCTGGGAGCGGATCCGCAGCGCGTCGGCGATCTTCTGGCGGCGGATGTCGAGGTAGCGGTACTTCAGCCGCGCCTCCTCCGACACGCCCGAGCTGCCCTCGATCGGGAACGGCAGCGGCGCCGACTCGCTCAGCACCTCCACCTCGGAGGCGACGACCTCGATCTCGCCCGTGGGCAGATCGGGGTTCTCGTTGCCGGCCGGACGCAGGCGTACCTCGCCGGTGACCTTGACGCAGTATTCCGCGCGCAGGTCGTGGGCGTGGTCCTCCTCTCGGAAGACCACCTGGGCCGAGCCGGAGGCGTCGCGCAGGTCGATGAAGACCACGCCGCCGTGGTCGCGCCTGCGCGCCACCCATCCGGCCAGCGTCACCTTCTGGCCCGCGTGCTCCTTGCGGAGCGTGCCTGCCTCGTGGGTGCGGATCACGAGAGTTTCCCCTTCAAGAACTGGACGACCTCCGCGAACGGAACCGCGGTCTGGTCGGCTGTGGTCAGGTCCTTCACTTGCACGGCGCCCGCCTCGATATCTCGGTCGCCGAGGATGAGCGCGTACCGCGCGCCGCTGCGGTCGGCGGCCTTCATCGCGCCCTTGACGCCACGGCCGCCGAAGGCCATGTCGACGGCGAGGCCGGCCCTGCGCAGCTCGCTCACGAGCGGGAACACGCGCCTCCTGGCCTCCTCGCCGAGCGGCACGGCGAACACCTCGACGCCGCGGGGCCGCTCGGCCAGCAGGCCCTCGGCCTCCATCGCGAGCACCGTGCGGTCCACCCCGAGGGCCCAGCCCACGCTGGGCAGCGCCGGGCCGCCGATCTGCTCGCTCAGCCCGTCGTAGCGTCCTCCCCCGCCGACCGCCGACTGGGCGCCCAGGCCGTCGTGCAGGAACTCGAAGGTCGTGCGCGTGTAGTAGTCCAGGCCGCGCACGAGCCGGGGGTCGTCCTCGTACGTCACGCCGGCCGCCGTCAGCAGGCCCCTGACCTCCTCGTGGTAGGCCTTGCAGGCCCCGCACAGGTGATCGGTGACCAGCGGCGCGTTCTCCAGCTGCGCGCGCACCTCGGGACGCTTGTCGTCGAGCACCCGCAGCGGGTTGATCTCGATCCGGTGGCGGGTGGCCTCGTCGAGGTCCAGGCCGCGCAGGAAGTCCTGCAGCGCGGCGCGGTATGCCGGTCGGCACTCCTTGCAGCCGAGCGAGTTCAGCAGCAGCCGCACGCCGCGCAGGCCCAGCGAGGCGTAGCCGTCCATCGCCAGCACGATCAGCTCGGCGTCGAGCGCGGGGTCCTCGGCCCCCAGGGCCTCCGCCCCCACCTGCGAGAAGTGGCGGTAGCGCCCCGCCTGGGCCCGCTCGTAGCGGAAGTAGCTGCCCGAATACCAGAGCTTGATCGGCAGCGGCCCGCCGTACAGGCCGTGTTCGAGCACGGCCCGCATCACGCTCGCGGTGCCCTCGGGGCGCAGCGTCAGCGACTGGCCGCCCCGGCTCGTGAACGTGTACATCTCCTTGGTCACGATGTCGGTCGACTCGCCGACGCCGCGCGAGAACAGCGCCGTGTCCTCGAAGGCCGGCGTCTCGATGTAGCCGTAGCCGGCGCGGCGTGCCGGTGCGGCCAGGGCGTCCCGTACGGCGAGAGCCCACTCCGAACGCGGGGGCATCCAGTCGAAGGTGCCCTTGGGCGCCTGAAAGGTCATCACAATCCCCTGGTCGGGCCTGCGTGCGGCGCGACGTCCCTGAGGAAGGGGTTGGTCGCGCGCTCGCGGCCGATGGTCGTCTGAGGTCCGTGGCCGGGCAGGACCGTGGTCTCGTCCGGCAGCGTCAGCGTCTTGGCGAGGCTGCGCAGCATGGCGGCGTGGTCGCCGCCGGGCAGGTCGGTACGGCCGATGGAGCCGGCGAACAGCAGGTCGCCCGCGAACAGGACCTGGGTGTCCTCGACGGGCGTCCGGAACGTCACCGACCCCCTGGTATGGCCCGGCCTGTGCTCGACCGTGAGCTCCAGCCCGGCCAGCGACAGCACGGCCCCGTCGGCCAGCTCCCGCACGTCGTCGGGCTCGGAAAGTTTCAGGCCGCCGAAGAGCTGGCCCGCCTGCGGCGGGAACGCCTTTCCCGGGTCCGACAGCAGATCGCGATCCTCGGGATGGATCCACGCGGGCACGTCGCGGGCGCCGCACACCGGGGCCACAGACCACACGTGGTCGATGTGACCGTGGGTGAGCAGCACCGCGACCGGCTTCAGCCGATGCTCGCGCAGCAGCGCGTCGAGGCCCTCCACGGCGTCCTGACCTGGGTCGATGACCACGCACTCCTCGCCTGCTGCGGGAGCGACGATGTAACAGTTGGTCTGGAACGACCCTGCGGGAAACCCGGCGACGAGCACGGAAGCGGCCTCTGCGTCTGTACGGATCAATCAAGGATTGCGCGAGCGAATGTAACCGAAGGGTACCGGTGCGGGTCGGCAGGCTGCGAACCAATACCCGTCAGCCGATACGATTCGCCCACCTCAATAGTCATTCTTGGAGCAGTCGAGCCGGATGCTATAGAACGGGCCGCCGTTCCCGGAGCACCTCCCGGGTGTGGCGGGCACGCTCCGGCGAGACCGCGTCCGGGCGTACGACCATGGGAAACAGGACGAGTCGGGAGGTCGAAGTGGTCACCGGCAAGGACCGGCAGAAGCAGCTGGCCCGGGAACACTACGAACGGCAGCTGCGGGCCCGGGCGGAACGCGAGCAGAAGTCGCGGCGCGCCGCGATCATAGGCACCACCGCGGCCGTGGTGGTGGTGATCGGCGGTGTGGTCGCGGCGACGACCCTGCTCGGCAGCGACGACGGCGACGCCACGGCGGCCGCGTCGGCGTCGGCGAGCAGCCAGCCCCTCGCGAACGACCCCAAGCCGTACGACCCGGCCAAGGGCACCTGCGGCTATGTCCCCGACGAGGGCAGCGGACAGGTGAAGAACGTCGGCATGCCGCCGGAGCAGGTGAGCACCGCCCCGGCGACCATGACCATCAAGACCAACCTCGGCGACATCGTCGCGAAGCTGGACAGCGAGAAGGCGCCCTGCACGGTCAACTCGTTCAAGTTCCTGGCGTCCAAGGACTACTTCGACGACACGAAGTGCCACCGGATGGGCACGGACTTCCCGATCCTGCAGTGCGGCGACCCGCTGGCCAAGGCGGACGGCAAGAACCCGACCGACGGCCAGGGCGGCCCCGGCTACCGCTTCGCCAACGAGAACCTGGCGGGCGCGAAGTACACCCGGGGCGTGCTCGCGATGGCGAACAGCGGCCCGAACACCAACGGAAGCCAGTTCTTCATCGTGTACGGGGACACCGGGCTGAGCCCCGACTACACGCCTTTCGGTACGGTGACCAAAGGACTCGAAATCGTGGACAAGGTCGCCAAGAAGGGCGTCATCGCCAGTCCGGGCGGGGACGGCACTGGTGCCCCGAAGCAGCCCGTGGTCATCAAAGACGTGACAATCACCAGCAAGAGCTGACGTAATACAACCAAGGGCACATCGAGCCCTGGAGGCTGATTCAAGTGCGGGAGGACACGGTGAGCACCGACCCGTGGGGCCGGGTAGACGAGGACGGCACCGTCTACGTGCGTACGGCTGAGGGAGAACGGGCCGTCGGGTCCTGGCAGGCCGGTGAGCCGGAGGAGGCGCTGGCCTACTACCGCCGGAAGTTCGACGAGCTGGCGGGCCAGGTGCAGCTCCTGGAGCAGCGGGTGCGCGGCACCGACCTCGCGCCGGCCCAGGCCGAGGCGAGCATCGCCAAGCTGCGGGAGTCGGTGGCCGAGGCGCACGCGGTCGGCGATCTCGGCTCCCTGCAGGACCGGCTGACGGCGCTCACCGAGCTGGTCGGCAAGCGCCGCGAGGAGCTGCGGGCGGCACGTGACCAGGCCCGGGCGCACGCCCGCGAGGTGAAGGAGCGCATCGTCGCCGAGGCCGAGCGCATCGCCGAGGAGACGACGCACTGGAAGTCAGGCGGCGAGCGGCTGCGGCAGCTCGTCGAGGAGTGGAAGGCCGCCGAGCGGGTCGACCGGGCCACCGAGGCGACGCTGTGGAAGCGGCTGTCCACGGCGCGTACGGCCTTCGCCAAACGGCGCAAGGCGTACTTCTCCTCGCTCGACCAGCAGCGCGACGCGGTGCGCGGCACCAAGGAGCGCATCGTCACCGAGGCGGAGGCGCTGGCGGACTCGACCGACTGGAACGCCACCGCGGCGGCCTACCGCGAGCTGATGCGCGAGTGGAAGGCCGCCGGGCGCGCCTCCCGTGAGGTCGAGGACGAGCTGTGGGCGCGCTTCAAGGCCGCCCAGGACCAGTTCTTCCAGGCCCGCTCGGCGGTGTTCGCGGAGCGGGACGCCTCCTTCGCGGCCAACGCGGAGGTCAAGGAGGGCCTGCTGGCCGAGGCCGAGAAGCTGCTGCCGGTCACCGACGCCCGGGCCGCGCGCACGGCGCTGCGGAGCATCCTGGAGCGCTGGGAGGCCGCGGGGCCGGTGCCGCGCGACCAGCGCGACCGCCTGGAGGGCGGGCTGCGCAAGGTCGACGACGCGGTCCGCAGGGCCGAGGAGAACGAGTGGAAGCGCTCCAACCCCGAGGCCAGGGCCCGCGCCCAGGACACGGTCAACCAGCTCCGCAGGTCGATCGACCAGCTGGAGACGCGGCTGGCCAAGGCCCAGGCGGCCGGCCGGGACAAGGACGTCAAGGAGGCGGAGGAGGCCCTGGCCGCCCGCCGCTCCTGGCTCCAGGAGGCCGAGCGGACGCTCGCCGAGTTCTCCTGACCCGGCTCCTGACCGGCTTCGGCCGCTGAACCGATTCGAACGAATCCCGGCGTGACCCTCACGCCGGGATTCGCATGTCCGCCGCCGAACGAGGGGCGCCGTATGAGGCCCCTCCCTGAGGCCCCTCCCTGAGGGCGGCTTCCTGAGAGCTCCCTGAGGGCGCGTGCGGCGGCCGCCCGGGCAGGGGCGGCCGGCCGGTCGCCGATTCCGGGTGGCCTGGCGGGCCGTCAGCTGGTCACGCGGTAGACGTCGTAGACGCCGGCGACGCTGCGCACCGCCTTGAGCACGTGGCCGAGGTGCTTGGGGTCGCCCATCTCGAAGGTGAACTTGCTGATCGCCACCCGGTCGCGGCTGGTCGTGACCGACGCCGACAGGATGTTCACGTGCTGGTCGGACAGGGTCCGCGTGACGTCCGACAGCAGGCGGGGCCGGTCGAGCGCCTCCACCTGGATGGCGACGAGGAAGACCGAGTCGTCCCCGGGCGACCAGGCGACCTCCACCAGCCGGTCGGGGTGGGCGCTGAGCTGCTCCACGTTGGGGCAGTTGGTGCGGTGCACGGAAACACCGTGCCCCCGCGTGACGAACCCGACGATCTCGTCCCCCGGCACCGGGGTGCAGCAGCGCGACAGGCGGACCCACACGTCCGGGTCTCCCGCGACCATCACCCCGGCGTTCGAGTTGGCCCTCAGACGGCCCTTGAGCCGCGTCGGGACCTGGGCCTCGGCGATGTCCTCCTCGGCCCCCTCGACGCCTCCCAGGGCCTGTACGAGCTTGTCCACGACCGACTGTGCGGTGACGTGCCCCTCGCCGACGGCCGCGTACAGGGCGGACACGTCGGCGTAGCGCAGATCCCTGGCCAGGGCCAGCAGCGCCTCGCCGGACATCAGCCGCTGCAGCGGCAGGCCCTGCTTGCGCATGGCCCGTCCGATCGCCTCCTTGCCCGCCTCGATGGCGGTCTCGCGGCGCTCCTTGGTGAACCACTGACGGATCTTGTTGCGGGCCCGGCCGCTCTTGACGAACTTCAGCCAGTCTCGCGACGGCCCCGCGTCCGGCGACTTCGACGTGAAGATCTCGACGGTGTCGCCGTTGCCGAGGCGGGACTCCAGCGGCACCAGCCTGCCGTTGACCCGCGCGCCGATACATCGGTGGCCGACCTCGGTGTGCACGGCGTACGCGAAGTCGACCGGGGTTGCGCCCTCGGGCAGCGCGATCACCTGACCGCGCGGGGTGAAGACGAACACCTCGGAGACCGACAGGTCGAAGCGCAGCGACTCGAGGAACTCCCCCGGGTCGGAGGTCTCCTTCTGCCAGTCGAGCAGCTGGCGCAGCCAGGCCATGTCGTTGACCTGCTTGACCTTGCCGGCCCCGGCGCCGGTCATCTCCTCCTTGTACTTCCAGTGCGCGGCCACGCCGTACTCGGCCCGGTTGTGCATGGCCCGCGTGCGGATCTGGAGCTCGATGGCCTTGCCCTCGGGCCCCATGACCGTCGTGTGCAGCGACTGGTACATGTTGAACTTGGGCATGGCGATGTAGTCCTTGAACCGCCCCGGCACCGGCTTCCACTGGGCGTGGATCGTTCCGAGCGCCGCATAGCAGTCGCGGACCGTGTCGACCAGTACGCGGATGCCCACCAGGTCGTAGATGTCGTCGAAGGCCACGCCCTTGGCGATCATCTTCTGGTAGATCGAGTAGTAGTGCTTGGGACGGCCCCGCACGGTCGCCTTGATCTTCGCCTCGCGCAGGTCGGCGGAGACCTTCTCGATGACCTCGTGCAGGAACAGGTCGCGGCGCGGCGCGCGCTCCGACACCATCCGGGCGATCTCGTCGTATCGCTTCGGGTAGAGCATGGCGAACGCGAGGTCCTCCAGCTCCCACTTGATGGTGTTCATGCCGAGCCGGTGGGCCAGCGGCGCGAAGATCTCCAGCGTCTCCCGGGACTTCTGCTGCCGCTTGTGCTCGGGCATGTAGCGCATGGTGCGCATGTTGTGCAGCCGGTCGGCCAGCTTGATGACCAGCACGCGGATGTCGCGCGACATCGCGACGACCATCTTGCGCACGGTCTCGGCCTGCGCCGCGTCGCCGAACTTCACCTTGTCGAGCTTGGTCACCCCGTCGACGAGCAACGCGATGTTGTCGCCGAAGTCGGCTCGTAACTCGTCGAGGCTGTAGGCGGTGTCCTCCACGGTGTCGTGCAGCAGGGCCGCGCACAGCGTCTCGTCGTCCGTGCCCAGCTCCGCCAGGATCGTCGCGACCGCGAGCGGGTGGGTGATGTACGGGTCGCCGCTCTTGCGCTTCTGATCGCGGTGGTGATAGGCGGCGACGTCGTACGCCCGCTCGATCAGCCGCAGGTCTGCTTTGGGATGGGTGGCACGGACCGTCTTGAAGAGCGGCTCCAACACCGGATTCATAGCACCCCACTGCCCCCCGAAACGGGCGAGCCTCCGTCGCGTGGCCGGCGACGCCGGCTTGTCCTCCGGGACCGCCGCGGGGTCGCGTGCCGCGTCGGGGGGCACGTCTGCGACGGGCTCGGGGGCGTCGCGGGAGATCACTCCGCGATCGACCCGCGCGCTGTCGGGCACGACCACTTCACGGGGCACACAGACTCCTCACGTCGAGTCCAGATTCCACAGTGTATCCGTGCTGCCACAGCACTCTCGGCCGAGTGCCCCCTGACCGGCCCGTACGGCCCGTACGGCTCAGACGGTGAGCAGCGTGCGGACCTCCAGGCCCGGGAGCCGGTCGCGGCCCGAGAGGAAGGACAGCTCCATCAGGAAGGACGCGGCCACGACCTCCGCGCCCGTCCTTCTGACCAGCTCCACGGCCGCCCTGGCCGTGCCGCCCGTGGCGAGCACGTCGTCCACGATCAGGACCCGGTCGCCGGGGTCGAAGGCGTCGGCGTGCACCTCGATCGTCGCGGAGCCGTACTCCAGATCGTAGGACTCCTCGTACGTATCGGCGGGCAATTTACCCTTTTTACGTACTGGGACGAATCCCGCGCCACTGCGGTAGGCCACCGGCGCGGCCAGGATGAAGCCCCGCGCCTCGATGCCGACCACCTTGTCGAAGGTCAGGCCTTCGCCGAGCTCGTCCACGACCTGCGTGAAGGCCGCGTGGTCCGCCAGCAGCGGCGTGATGTCCTTGAAGAGGATGCCGGGCCTGGGGTAGTCCGGGACATCCCTGATGAGAGCCGTCCAGTCAGTCACGACGCCCAAGCCTAACGGGACAGGGGAACATGAAGGCGCCCCCGGAACCGGCGGGTTCCGGGGGCGCCTGCGTCGGACGGGCCGGGGGTCAGCGCTTCTTGCGCTTCTCCGTGCCGGCGGCCTGCTGCGTGCCGGCCGAGACGGGCTCCTTCGCGGCGGCCTTGGCCGCGGAGACCTGCTTGGCGTGCACCCGCTGGGCCAGCGCCTGCCACTTGGGCTCCCGCTCCTTCAGCGTGACCAGGATCGGCGTGGCCACGCACAGGGACGAGTAGGTGCCGACGATCATGCCGACGAACAGGGCCAGCGACAGGTCCTTCAGCGTGCCGGCGCCGAGCAGCGTGGTGCCGATGAACAGGATCGCCGCCACCGGCAGGATCGCGACCAGCGAGGTGTTCAGCGACCGGATCAGCGTGTGGCTGAGCGCGTTGTTGGCGGCCTGCGTGTAGGTCATCTTCGCGCTCGTGCCGAGCTTGCCCGTGACCTCCTTGATCATGTCGAAGACGACGACCGCGTCGTACAACGAGTAACCGAGGATCGTGAGGAAGCCGAGCATGGTCGCCGGGGTGACCTCGAAGCCCGACCAGGCGTAGACGCCCGCGGTGATCACGAGGTCGTGGACGAGGGCGACGATCGCCGCGAGGGCCATCCGCCACTCGAAGGCGACCGACAGGTACAGCATGATCGCGATCATGAAGACCGCGAGGCCGATCCAGGCCTTCTGCGAGACCTCGCCACCCCAGGTCGCGCCGATGACCTGGGAGCTGACCTGGTCTTCCTTGATCCCGTACTTCTGGGCGATCGTGGTCTGGACCTTGGTCACCTCGTCGCCCTTGAGGCTCTCGGTGGTGACCCGCCAGTTCGGACCGGCCTGCTGCACGATGACCTGGTGGACCCCGGCGTCCGAGACGGTCTCGCGGACCTGCTCGATGCTGGAGCCGGGCGTGCGCGTGAAGTCGAACACCGAGCCGCCGCGGAACTCCACGCCCAGGTTGAGCCCGTTCAGCGCCAGGCCGAGGATCGAGACGGCCAGCAGGAACACCGACAGGCCGTACCAGATCTTGCGCTTGCCGACGAAGTCGATGTTGATGTCGCCGCGGTAGAGGCGGCTGATCACTCCCGGCATCACGCCTCCTGCAGGGTCTGCTCGGCGGGGCTGGTGCGGCCCATGCGCTCCGCGTCGAGTCCGGACAGCTTGTGGCCCTTGGAGAAGAACCGCAACCGCCCCATGAGGGACATCAGCGGCTTGGTGAACAGGAACACCACCACGATGTCGATGAGCGTCGTCAGGCCCATCGCGAACGCGAAGCCGGCCACGTCGCCGACCGCGAGGAAGTAGAGCACCACCGCGGCGATGAACATGACCGCGTCGGCGACCAGGATGGTGCGCCGGGCGCGCCGCCAGGCCACCTCCACGGCCGAGCGCAGCGTGCGGTGGCCCTCCTTGATCTCGTCACGGATCCGTTCGAAGTAGACGATGAACGAGTCCGCGGTGATGCCGATCGAGACCACCAGACCGATGATGTGCGGCAGCGAAAGCCGGAAGCCGGCGTTGTGGCTCAGCACGTCCACCGTCAGGTACGTGAACACGGTGGCCACGCACAGGCTGGCGATGCCGATGAGCCCCAGGCCCCGGTAGTAGATCAACAGGTAGATCATGACGACGAGCAGGCCGAGCGCACCGGAGATGAGACCGCCGTTGAGCTGGTCCTGGCCGAGGGTCGAGGAGACCGACACGACCGAGCTCTGCTGGAACTTCAGCGGCAGCGCGCCGTACTTGAGCTGGTCGGCCAGCTCGGTGGCGGTCGTCTGCGTGAAGCTGCCGGAGATCCGGGCGCTGCCGCCGGGGATGGCCTCCTCGATCGTCGGAGCGACGATGACGACGCCGTCCAGCACGTTGGCGAGCTGGTTGCGCGGGGCCGGCAGGGACGTGATGCGCCGGGTGATGTCGGCGAACTGGCTGGCGCCCTTCGACTTGAAGTCGACCTGGACGATCCACTCACCGGTGGTGGGGTCGGTGCCCGCCTGGGCGCCGCTGATCTCGGTGCCCTGCACCGCGGCCTTGTCCAGGATGTAGCGGGCCGTGCCGTCGTCGCTGCAGGCGACGATCTGCTTGTTCGGGTCGTCCGCGGCGCCCTGACCGCGGTTCTTCGCGGTGCAGTCGATGTTGCGGAACTCGGTCAGCAGCGCCGGGTCGATGCCGCTGGTGTCCTGACCTGCCAGTGGGTCGCCCGCGTCCTGCGGAGCGGCCGTCGGCGTGGGGCTGGGAGCGGCCGCCGAGGGCGACGCCTTCGCCCGGTTGGCGCGGGCGGCTCCCGCCCCCGCCTTGCGGTGGTTCCCGGCCCTCTCCGAGGCGCTCGGGTCCGGCGACGGCGCGGTCAGCGCCTTCGACAGGGCGCGCCCGGCGGGAGTCGCGTTGCCGTTGTCCGCGCCCTGCCCGGCCGGCGTCGGCGTGCCCGCGGTGGTCGCGGGCGTCGCCGTGGCCGAGCCGCTGGGCGTCGGAGCCGCCGTGGGCACCTCGGCCGGCGGGTTCGCCGCGGCGGCCACCGCGAGCACCTGCCGCATGCGCAGTTCGGCGGTGGTCGACACCAGCTTGAGGGCCTCGTCACGGCCCGCGCCCGGGATCTGGATCACGATGTTGTCGTTCGACTTCGCGACCTGGGCGTCGGAGATGCCGGTGCCGTTGACGCGCTGCCGGATGATCGTCACGGCTCGGTCGAGGCTCTCCTGCGACGGCGCCTTCCCGTCCGCCGTGACCGGCGAGAGCGTCACGGTCGTGCCGCCCGCGAGGTCGAGGCCGAACTTGGGGACGAACGCCTTCTGGAGGGCGACCGTCGCGCCCATGACGATGATGAGCGCAAGGAGCAGCAGGAGTGTGCGTCCCGGCTTGCTCTGGCTACTGGTCGGTGGGGCCACTGGAGGTCAGTTCTTTCGTCGAAAAGTTGTGATCAGCCTACTCAGGACTGCTTGGTGCTCGTGTCGTCGCCGTTCCCCGTGTCGGTGCCCTCGGTCACGGTCTCCTCGGTTTCGGTCACCTCGTCCGCGGGGGTGATCACCCGGCCGATCGCCGCCTTGACCCAGCGGGTCTCGACACCGGGGGCCACCTCCAGCACGACGTCGTCGTCCTGCAGCGCGACCACCGTCGCGAACAACCCCGTCGTGGTCATGACCCGGGCGCCCGGGGTGAGGGAGTTCTGCATCTGGATCTGTTCCTGCTGCCGCTTGCGCTGGGGGCGGATCAGGAGGAAGTAGAACACCACTACCAACAAGATCAGTGGCAGGAACGTCCCAAGCGGGTTGTTACCCACGGGGGCCACCCTTTCGTAACGTGATGAACCGGCCTGACGCCGGAGGTCTTGTGCGCTTCACACGCGGGCCACCGCGACTTCTCGCGTGTGCGGCCAGTCAAGCCACGCAGTGTATGCGAGCACGCAGAAGCCCGGCAACGAACCCACGGGCAGGCGGGCGGGAAAGTTCCCGTTTCATGGGCTTCGCAATCGGTCTGTTACCTCTTTGCCCCGGTTTCCGCTTACCGCCTTGGCGCCCGGCGTTCAGGCGTCGTCGAAGAGCGAGGGCACCGCCACCGAGCCGACCGCGTCGGGAGGCGGGGTCATGCCGAGGTGCGCCCAGGCGGCCGCGGTGGCGACGCGGCCCCTCGGGGTGCGGGCCAGCAGCCCCTGCCGCACCAGGAAGGGCTCGGCCACGACCTCGACGGTCTCCGGCTCCTCCCCCACCGCCACCGCGAGTGTCGACAGGCCCACCGGGCCGCCGCCGAACTTGCGCAGCAGCGCGTCGAGCACGGCCCGGTCGAGCCGGTCGAGCCCCTCGGCGTCGACCTCGTAGAGGTTGAGCGCCGCCGCCGCGATCTCCCGGTCGATCACGCCCTCCGCGCGGACCTCGGCGAAGTCGCGCACCCGGCGGAGCAGGCGGTTGGCGATGCGGGGCGTGCCGCGCGAACGGCGGGCGATCTCGTGGGCGCCCTCGTCCGGCAGCTCGACCGACAGCAGCTTCGCGGAGCGCCGCAGCACCTGCTCCAGCTCGGCCACGTCGTAGAAGTCCATGTGGGCGGTGAAGCCGAACCTGTCGCGCAGCGGCGCGGGCAGCAGCCCCGCCCTGGTGGTCGCCCCGACCAGGGTGAACGGGGCGATGTCGAGGGGGATCGAGGTGGCGCCGGGGCCCTTGCCGACGACGATGTCCACCCGGAAGTCCTCCATGGCGAGATAGAGCATCTCCTCCGCCGGGCGGGCCATGCGGTGGATCTCGTCGATGAACAGGACCTCGCCCTCGGTCAGCGTGGACAGGATCGCGGCCAGGTCGCCCGCGCGCTCCAGCGCCGGGCCCGAGGTCATCCGCAGCGGCGCGCCGAGCTCGGAGGCGATGATCATGGCGAGCGTCGTCTTCCCGAGCCCGGGACCGCCGCTCATGAGCACGTGGTCGGGCGGGCGGTTGCGGCGCAGCGCGCTCTCCAGCACCAGCGACAGCTGCTCGCGCACCCGGCCCTGCCCGATGAACTCGTCAAGGCGCCGGGGGCGCAGCGCGGCCTCGATCGCCCGCTCGTCGCCCTCCGGTTCCGGCGACACGAGATCCCGCTCGAAGCTCACTCGACACCATCCGCTCGGCCTGCCGGGACCCGTCCGATTCCCGGTGAAAATTTCATGGAACCTTCAGCCCGCCACGAGGGTCACCGCACGCTCAGCACGCGCAGCGCCGACTTGAGCAGCGCCGCCACCTGCGGGGCGCGGCCGGCCGCGAGCTCCGCCTCGGCCTCCGCGGTGACCGCCGCGACCGCCTCGTCGGCGTCCCTGGACGAGTAGCCGAGCCCGACCAGCCCGGAGTGGACCTGGTCGCGCCAGACGGGCGCCGCCGCCGCGCCGTTGAGCGCGGCGTCGACGGCCGCCGCCGGGGTGCCGAGCTTGTCCTTGAGTTCCAGCACGATGCGCTGCGCGCCCTTCTGGCCGATGCCGGGCACCATCGTCAGGGCCTTGATGTCGGCGCTCGCCACCGCGACCCGCAGCGCGTTGGGCGCGTGGACCGCGAGCATGGCCAGGGCCAGGCGCGGCCCGACCCCGCTGGCCGTCTGGAGCAGCTCGAAGACCGTGCGCTCGTCGTCGGAGGCGAAGCCGTACAGCGTGAGGGAGTCCTCGCGTACGACGAGCGAGGTGGACAGCCGGGCGGGCTCACCGACCCGCAGCCCGGCCAGGGTGCCCGGGGTGCAGTGGACGAGCATCCCGACGCCGCCCACCTCGACCACGGCGCTGTCGGCGCCGATCGCCGCCACCTGCCCCGCAACGGATGCGATCACCGCGTGTTCCCTCCCCGGTCCTGACGCCCGGCCGCGACTTCGCCGGGTCTCCCAGTCCTACCAGAGCCCCCGGTGCCCCCGGTGCCACTAGTGCCGATGGCGGCGGCACCGCCGGAACGGGCCCTGGCCAGGGCGTCGGCCAGGCGATGCTGCACGCCGCCGCGCCAGACGTGGCAGATGGCCAGGGCGAGCGCGTCGGCCGCGTCCGCGGGCCTGGGCATGGCGTCGAGCCGCAGCAACCGGGTGACCATCGTGCCGACCTGCTTCTTGTCGGCGTTGCCGTTGCCGGTGATCGCGGCCTTGACCTCGCTGGGCGTGTGCAGCGCGACCGGCAGCCCCCGCCGGGCCGCGCAGACGATCGCGACGGCCGACGCCTGGGCCGTCCCCATCACCGTGCGGACGTTGTGCTGGGCGAAGACCCGCTCGACGGCGACCGCGTCGGGCCTGATCTCGTCGAGCCAGCGCTCGATCTCGGCCTCGATGACGACCAGCCGGGACCCGATGTCGTCGTCGGGCGGGGTGCGGACCACCCCGACCGACAGCAGGCTCAGCGGCGCGCCCGGGCGGCCCTCCACGGCGCCGAGACCGCACCGCGTCAACCCCGGGTCCACGCCCATCACCCGCAGCTGGGGCATCCGCACCGGCACGCCTCCCTGATCCCGGCGGCGCGGCCGCCGCTGCGCCGAACATCTGTTCGGTCGGTCACTCTATCGCGATCAGCGGCCGCGCGGGGGCGTCAGAAGTAGTCGATCATGTACGCGGTGCAGCCGAAGGCGGCGTCCAGCGCGTCATCGGTGTCGGGAGATCCGCCGCTCAGCAGGCCGGCCCGGCGGAGGGTGGTCGCGGGGACGCCGGCGAAAAGTGCGGACATCCCGCCGATCGCGAGCCGTGTCGCGTCGCCGGCGGCCTTCTCACCGCCCGGCGCGTCCCGCCGTGTCATGGAGCCGGCGCCGCCGTCCACCCGCAGCAGCCACGCGCCCGCGTTGCCCGGGCGCAGGGCGTCGGTCACCTCGACGGGGATCTCGGCGCGGACTCCGGCGGGGAAGCCGCGCCCCTCGACAGCGGCGGGCAGATCGATCAGCCGGAACATCCACCGGGTCTGGCTGACCTCGTCCCTCGACCGCTCCCGCAGCATCCAGAGCACCGGGTCGGCCGGGTCCACGAACGCCTTCACCGACTTGGCGACGCTTGAGGAGCTGCCGACCAGCGACCACAGGGCCCTGGCCGTCGCCTCCGACCCCGCGAGCAGGTTGTCGACCTCGATGTCCCCGTCGCTCCACCGGTAGACGACGAACCCGTCCTCGGCCAGGTAGCAGAAGTCGTCGTCGTCCTCCAGCCACAGCCGCCAGGTCCGCTCGTCGAAGCAGAGCGGGCCGCTCGCGCGGGCGGCGGTGTGCACCCGGCCGACCAGGGCGACGACCTCGGCCGCGTCGGCGGGGCCCATCCTGCGCAGCTTGACCGCGCCGGACGCGCCGGATAGACCGGATGGACCGCCGAGCGTACGCAGCGCCTCGGCGGGCACGGTGACCCGCTGGAGCACGCCGGCGTGCTCGTAGCCCGCGCTCCGGTAGATGGGCGTGGTGGCCGGGTAGAGCGCGGAGACCACGTGGCCCAGCTCGGCGCAGCGCTCGATGACCGCGTGCGTGAGCGCCCGGCCCACGCCCCTGCCGCGGTCCTCCGGCGCCACCGTCACAGCCCCCACGCCGCCCATGGACAGCGGGCGGCCGTGCCACCACTGGACGTACGGGTTGATCCTGGCCGCGCCGACGAGCCGGGGGCCGTCGAAGGCGCCCAGATAACGGCCCTCGGGCAGCATCGGGGTGACGAGCTTGCGCCAGGTCTCCACGTCGCCGCCGGACAGCGGGCCGAAGGCGCGCCTGCGGGTGTCGAGGACGGCGTCCAGGTCGTCGCTCGTGAGATGACGGATGTCCACAACCGGCCAAGCTATGCGGGCCCCGGCGGCCATGCCACCGGTTTTCCGCTCACGCGGGGGCCTCGGGCCGGGCCCCGCGCCCATGTGGGCCGAGGGCCCGTGCCCATGTGGGCCGAGGGCCCGTGCCCGCCTCCGGCGTCAGGCGCCGACCTTCTCCATGACCTCGTCGCTCACGTCGAAGTTCGCCCAGACGTTCTGCACGTCGTCGCTGTCCTCGAGCGCGTCGATGAGCTTGAAGACCTTGCGGGCGCCCTCCTCGTCGAGGGGGACGTTGAGCGTGGGGACGAAGCTCATCTCGGCCGACTCGTAGTCGATGCCGGCGTCCTGCAGCGCCTTGCGCACGGGGATCAGGTCGGAGGCCTCGGAGACCACCTCGAAGCTCTCGCCGAGGTCGTTGACCTCCTCGGCGCCCGCGTCGAGGACGGCCATGAGCACGTCGTCCTCGGTCAGCGACCCCTTGGGGACGATCACGACGCCCTTGCGGTTGAACATGTACGACACCGAGCCGGGGTCGGCGAGCGAGCCGCCGTTGCGGGTCAGCGCCACGCGCACCTCGGACGCCGCACGGTTGCGGTTGTCGGTGAGGCACTCGATGAGAACCGCGACACCGCCGGGGGCGTAGCCCTCGTACATGATCGTCTGCCAGTCGGCGCCGCCGGCCTCGAGGCCGCCGCCGCGCTTGCGGGCCCGCTCGATGTTGTCGATCGGGACCGAGTTCTTCCTGGCCTTGGTGATGGCGTCGAACAGCGTGGGGTTGCCGTCCGGGTCGGGCCCGCCGGTCCTGGCCGCGACCTCGATGTTCTTGATGAGCTTGGCGAAAAGCTTGCCGCGCTTGGAGTCCAGCGCCGCCTTCTTGTGCTTCGTCGTCGCCCATTTGGAGTGGCCGGACATCGCCTAGAGCTCCCTCACCATTTCGACAAAATACGAGTGCACCCGCGCGTCGCCCGTCAGCTCCGGATGGAAGGACGTCGCGAGCAGCGGTCCCTGTCGGACCGCGACGATCCTATCCCCAGCTTCGGTGCGGCCCAGCACTTCCACGTCGGGCCCCACGGACTCGACCCAGGGCGCGCGGATGAACACGGCCCTGATCGTCCCCCGTCCGGCGAAGTCGAGATCGGCCTCGAACGAGTCGACCTGGCGGCCGAAGGCGTTGCGGCGGACCACCATGTCGATGCCGCCCAGCGTCTCCTGGCCCTCGATGCCGCCCTCGATCCGGTCGGCCAGCATGATCATCCCGGCGCACGAGCCGTAGGCGGGCATGCCCTCCTTGATCCGCAGCCGCAGCGGTTCGAGCAGCTCGAAGGTGACGGCGAGCTTCCACATCGTGGTCGACTCCCCGCCCGGGACGACCAGCGCGTCCACCGCGGCGAGCTCCTCCTGCCTGCGCACCGGCGTGGCGGTGGCGCCCGACTCCTCCAGAGCGCGGATGTGCTCGCGCACGTCGCCCTGCAGGGCGAGCACGCCGATCTTGGGTGCGGACGTCACGGTTTCCCTTCCTGTGCTGACGTGTTCAGGGTATGGCCGCGGTCTTGCGGGCCCAAAACGACGGATCGGACGAGGCCGGCGTGTTCCGTCAGGCACGGCCCAGCTTCGCGAGGGCGGGCAGGGCGTGGGCTATGGCCGTGCGCTCCTCGACGGTCAGCGCGTCCAGCCGGTCGGACAGGTAGGCGATCCTGGCCCGCCGTACGGCCCGGAGGCGGTCGCGTCCCTCGCCGGTCAGCTCGACGGTGCGCACCCGCGCGTCGGAGGCGTCGGTGCCCCGCGCGACGAGACCGGCCTCCTCCAGGCGGCTGACCTGCACGCTCATCGTCGGGAGCTGCACGCCGTGCTCCTCGGCCAGCTCGGTCATCCGGCGCGCACCGTCCTCCAGGGAGCCGAGCACGGAGTATTGCTGGGCGGTGACCGGCTGCCCCGCCGTCGTACGGCGCAGCAGCATCACGATGTGGCGCAGCTCACGCGACAGGTTCTCGGCGAGCCGTGCCGTGTCGTCGGTCGTCATAGCAGGCCACGATAACGGGGCGGACAGCTCGAACGCCCGGCCGGGATGTCCGGCCGGGCGTCTTCGCTCCGGCTTCCGGCGCCTACCAGCCGCGCTCGGCGAGGCGGTGCGGCACGGGGATGTCGTCGACGTTGATGCCGACCATCGCCTCGCCCAGGCCGCGCGAGACCTTGGCGATCACGTCGGGGTCGTCGTAGAACGTGGTGGCCTTGACGATGGCGGCGGCGCGCTTGGCGGGGTCGCCGGACTTGAAGATGCCCGAGCCGACGAACACGCCCTCGGCGCCGAGCTGCATCATCATCGCGGCGTCGGCCGGGGTGGCGATGCCGCCCGCGGTGAACAGCACCACCGGCAGCTTGCCGGTCTTGGCGATCTCGGCCACCAGCTCGTACGGCGCCTGCAGTTCCTTGGCCGCGACGTACAGCTCGTCCTCGGGCAGCGAGGTGAGGCGCTTGATCTCGCCGCGGATCTTGCGCATGTGGGTGGTGGCGTTGGAGACGTCGCCGGTGCCGGCCTCGCCCTTGGAGCGGATCATCGCGGCGCCCTCGGTGATGCGGCGCAGCGCCTCGCCGAGGTTGGTGGCCCCGCACACGAAGGGCACGGTGAACTGCCACTTGTCGATGTGGTTGGCGTAGTCGGCCGGGGTGAGGACCTCGGACTCGTCGATGTAGTCGACCCCGAGCGCCTGGAGCACCTGGGCCTCGACGAAGTGGCCGATCCTGGCCTTGGCCATCACCGGGATGGAGACGGCGTTGATGATGCCCTCGATCATGTCGGGGTCGCTCATCCGGGACACGCCGCCCTGGGCGCGGATGTCGGCCGGGACACGCTCCAGCGCCATGACGGCGACGGCTCCCGCGTCCTCTGCGATCTTGGCCTGCTCCGGGGTGACGACGTCCATGATGACACCGCCCTTGAGCATCTCGGCCATGCCGCGCTTCACGCGGGCGGTGCCGACGGCGGTGGTCTCGTTGACTTCGGGGGTGCTGCTGGACACGGTGCTACCTCACGACGGCGGGCCTACGGAATCCTCTCCATGGTAGGCCGTGACCGATCCCGCACCTCACGCACCCATATGTCGGAGTCGATCAGCCTCTTTGTCCATCACGGCGCGACAGGCTTGCGCGAGGCGAGCACGACCCAGACCTGGCCGCGGGCGAACGGCATGGGCGTGCCGTCGGCCATGGTGTAGGTGGTGCCCTTCTTCTCCGAGGAGCGCGACCACTTGATCCGGAATGCCTGGCCGTCCCTGAGCACGACGCCGGTGCCCTTGCCCACCGTGTGCACGAGCGGGGTGTAGCTGCCGGTGAAGTCGTGGAACTCCGAGCGGTCGGTCTTCACCCACTGGATGACGATCGTGGGGGCGCCCTGCTGGCCGCCCTCGGCCGCCATGTCCTTCTCGCCGTCCTGCGTCACCAGCCACCGCTTCTGCGACGCCGACCACGTGAACGTGAAGCGGGCCGCGGGATAGCGGACGGTGACGCTCTTCTGCGGCGTGCCCCCGGCCGGCGGCTCGTCGGAGAAGACGAAGCCGATGTCGTGCGCCCTGGTCGCCTGCGGCGCCTTGGCGAGCAGCTTCCTGGGGCTGCCGACCAGGTTGTACGGCGCGACCCGGCCGGCCGCGCGGGTGTACGCCGCGGGGACCCGGCTGTCGGACACGTCGAACAGCGAGGCCTTCTGGACATAGGGGATCATCTTCGTCTGCACGCCGGAGTAGGCAAGGGCGGGCTTGCCGAACATCGGGAGGATGTGCAGGTCGGAGATGCGGGCGCTGCGGACCGGCCCCACCTGGGCGGGCAGCTTCGAGGAGAAGATCGCCATGAGCCGGGTGAGCCCGCCTTCGACCTGCTCGACGAAGACGATGTCGGCGCTGCGCAGGCCCATCTGCGGCTTGCCCGCGTGGGTGTTCTCGATCTTCACGGCGAGCACCGGCTTGCGCGCGGCGATGGGGCGGCCGGTGAACGGATGCTCGGGAGGCGGCGGAGGCGGAGTCGGCGACTCCACGACACTGGCCCCCTGGGACTGGGCGACGGGCTTGTCGCCCCCCGAGCACGCGGCTCCGGTCAGGACGACCGCCATGGCCAGCGTGAAGCCGATCCCTGCCCGCACCGTATCCGCTCCTCCCGATGGAAAGCCCTCGCCACCAGGCACGACGGACCTGGCCCACGCGGACCCGTTGACCAGCATGGCAATGAATCGGCATGAGCTTACCGGGATCAGCCCGAAATGCCCGACAAAAAGTGACTATCCACTAGCGAGCGATTCGGGCGGTTCGTCATCGATGTCGAAGAAGCGGGGCGGGTCGGTGTGCCCGGCCAGGTGCAGCGTGCGGGCCAGCCAGCGCCGCTGCGCCGCACGGGTGACGGCGGCGGCGTTGTTGTAGAACCGGCGCGAGTAGACGACCTTGGCGACCGCGGTGTCCAGTTCCTCCAGCAGCGCGGCCCCCGCGGGGTGCTCGGCCAGCTTCTCCCGGAACCGCTCCTGGTCGACCACCGCCCGCAGCGTCCTCGACAGGTCGCTCTCGGCGTGCTCGCGCTCGTCCGGCCCCGCCGTACGGGCCTCGTGGGCGGCCGCGGCGAGCACCAGCGAGGTGGCGGGGTCGAGGATGCGCGAACCGGCGAGCTCCAGGCAGACCGCGGCGCGGCGCAGCAGCGCGGCGTCGAGCGCGGCCTGGGCGGTCTCCAGGCGGATGTGGAGACGGTCGAGCCGCCCCGCCCGCCAGGAGACGTAGACGGCGAACAGCACGACGACCACGGCCGCCACGAGGATCAGGGTCGTGGTCACGCCGGCACCTCCCCGTATGCGACCTGACCGCCACGGATCGTCATGGCAGTGCGTCCTCGACCACGCCCGCGCTGGCGTGGGTGACCGTCTCGTAGACGCGCACGACCTCCCGCGCGACCGTCGACCAGTCGTACTTCCACACCGCCTGGCGGGCCTCGTCGGAGAGCTTGGCGCGGCGCTCGGGGTCGTCGAGCAGCCGGGCGGCCTCCCTGGCCAGGGCCGCGGGGTCCCCGGTCGTGAACAGCGCACCGGCCTGGCCGTCGTCCAGCACGCGCCGGAAGGCGGGGATGTCGCTGGCGAGGATCGGCGCCCCGGCCGACATCGCCTCGGTGAGCACGATGCCGAAGCTCTCCCCGCCCAGGTTGGGCGCGCAGAAGACGTCGACGGAGTGATAGGCGCGCACCTTGTCGGCCTCGCTGACCATGCCGAGCAGCCCGACCCTGTCGCGATACTCCCGCGGCACCCGCCCGAGCACGTCGTCGGGGTCGCCCGGGCCGGCGATCAGCAGGCGCAGCCTCGGCCGCTCCGGAGCCAGCAGGGCGAACGCCTCCAGCAGCACGGCCAGGCCCTTGCGCGGCTCGTCCATCCGTCCGAGGAAGCCGATCACGTCGCCGTCGGGACCCCAGCCGGGCAGCGGCTCGCCCTCGGCGTACCTGCGCACGGTGACGCCGTTGGGGATCAGCACCGCGTCACCGCCGAGGTGCTCCACCAGCGTCTTGCGGGCGGCCTCGGAGACCGCGATCCTGCCCGTGATCTTCTCCAGCGCGCTCTGCAGCATCGGCGCGGCCACCGACATGGCCCGCGACCGCTCGTACGAGGCGTGGAACGTCGCCACGATGGGGCCGCGAGCGACCCAGCAGGCGAGCACGCCGAGGGACGGCACGGCGGGCTCGTGCACGTGCAGCACGTCGAACCCGCCCTCCCTGATCCACTTGCGCACCCGGTTGGCCGACAGGAACCCGAACGCCAGGCGGGCGACCGACCCGTTGTACGGCACGGGCACGGCGCGGCCCGCCGGGGTCACGTACGACGGCAGGCCGGCGTCGTCGGCCGCGGGGGCGATGACCGACACCTTGTGCCCGTCCTCGATGAGCGCCTCGGCGAGGTCCCTGATGTGCGCCTGCACGCCCCCGGGGACCTCCCAGGTGTACGGGCAGACGATGCCGACGTTCACGACTGCGCCCCGCCCCGGGGCTCCAGGTCGTCGAGCCAGAGGCGCTGGAGCATGTGCCAGTCCTCCGGATGCTCGGCGATGCCCTTCTCGAACACCGCCGCCACGGCCTGGGTCATCACCCCGACCTTCTCCTCGCGCGTCCCCTCGGCCGGGACGGGGATCTCCTCGTGGATGCGGATGCCCCAGCCGTCCCCCTCGAACCACAGCACGGCGGCCAGCAGCGCGGCGCCCGTCTGGACCGCCAGCGCCGCGGGCCCGGCGGCCATGCGGGTCCTCGCGCCGAAGAAGTCGACCTCGACGCCGGAGGCGGTCAGGTCGCGCTCGGCGGGCAGGCAGACCGTCTTGCCCTCGCGCAGCCGCTTGGCGAGCGTGCCGAACGCCATCGCGCTGCCGCCGCCCTTGGCGGTCAGCGGCAGCACCTCCATGCCGAGCCGCTCGCGGTAGTCGACGAAGCGCTCGAACAGCGACTCGGGCTTCAGCCGCTCGGCGACCGTGGTGAAGCGGTGGCCCATGTGCACCAGCCAGGCCCCGGCGAGGTCGTAGTTGCCCATGTGGGGCAGTGCGACCACCACTCCCCTGCCCCGGGCGAGGTTGTCGAAGATGTGCTCGCCCCCGGTGGCCCGGGTGCCATCGAGGATGCGCTCGCGGGTGTAGGCGGCGAAGCGGAACGACTCCATCCAGTAGCGGAAGTAGGAGCGCATGCCCGCCCGGCTCAGCTCGCGTACGGCGCGGTCGCCGGCGTCGCCGCCGACGACGCGGGCCAGGTTGGACTCCAGGCGGCGCACGGACTTGCCGCGCCTGAGCCACAGCCAGTCGGCGAGCACCTGGAAGAACCACGCGGCCAGCCGTTCCGGCACGTATCGGACCACGGCCCAGCCGACGGAGTACGCCGCCGCGACCAGCCGGTCGGCGAGGGGCACCGCACCGGGTCGCGCGGACCGCCCGGGGGGTGGGCCGTCCGAGCCCTTCATCTGACCACCGCCTGTCTGTAGACGTGCACCATCCGCTGCACCACCGTGACGGCGCTGGCGGCGGCGAGCAGCCAGAGCCCGGCCGCCAGGACGTACGGCACGCCGAGGCCGGACAGCCCGGCCGCCACGAGCACGACCACGAGACGCTCCCCCCGTTCGGCGATGCCGACGTTCGCGGACATGCCGAGGCCCTCGGCCCTGGCCTTGGCGTAGGAGACCAATGCTCCCGCGACGAGGCAGAAGAGCGCGACGACCGCGAGGACGATCTCCTGCTCGTCCTTGAGGACGAAGTAGAGGATCAGTCCCGAGAAGATCGAGGCGTCGCCGAGACGGTCGAGCGTGGAGTCCAGGAAGGCGCCCCACGTGCTCCCCTTGCCCGTCATCCGGGCCAGCACGCCGTCCAGGAGGTCGGCGAGCACGAAGAACGTGATGACGAGCGTTCCCGCGAACAGATGCCCGAGCGGGTAGAAGACGAGAGCGGAGGCCACCACTCCGAGCGTGCCGATCGTGGTGATCACATCGGGCGAGATCCCCCAGCGGGCGAGGGCTCGCCCCAGAGGGGTCATGACTCGGGTGACGGCGGGGCGCAGGATGTTCAACATCGCCGTCCGATCGTAGGCCATCCAGCGCCGCCGCACCTCGCAAGCACATTCCGCCGAAAAGTCTTGTGATATGCGCCACATGGGTAAAGGGTGAAGAGCACGCGCCCGCGGGGCCGCGCGGAGACGACACGGAGGTGAACCGCCGTGCCGGCCGCCGCACGGTCCTGAGAGGGCGAGGCCCCCGGGCGCGGACAGCGACGGCAGAGCGGCCGGCGCGGGGTGCGTGCCACGTGCCCATCCCGACCGCTCAGAGATTCGGGAGGCGATGTGGCCGAAAGATCAACCGGCGCGACAACAGGGGCCGCGGGCAGGGCACCCGCGGCCGATCGGCCGGACATGGTGCGCAATGTCGTGCTGGTCGGCCATTCCGGGGCCGGGAAGACCACGCTGGTCGAGGCGCTGCTCGCGGAGACGGGCACCATCCAGCGCCCCGGCCGGGTCGAGGACGGCACCACGGTCAGCGACTTCGACGAGGTGGAGGTGCGCCAGCAGCGCTCCGTCAACCTGTCGGTCGCTCCCGTCGTCCACAACGGCATCAAAATCAACTTCTTGGACACCCCCGGGTACGCCGACTTCGTCGGCGACCTGCGGGCCGGCCTGCGCGCGGCCGACGCGGCGCTGTTCGTCGTCTCCGCCGCCGAGGGTGTGGACGGGCTCACGCGCATGCTCTGGGAGGAGTGCGCGCTCGTGGGGATGCCCCGCGCCGTGGTCATCACCAAGATCGACCACCAGCGCGCCAACTTCGACGAGGTGCTCGCCACCTGCCAGGACGTGTTCGGCGACGGGGTGGCGCCGCTCTACCTGCCGGTGAACGGCACCGGGCTGCTCGGCCTGCTGTCGCAGCGGCTGTTCGACTACACCGGCGGGCGCAGGACCGAGCGGGAGCCCGACGCCGGCCAGCTCGCGCTCATCGAGCAGTATCGCGGCGACCTCATCGAGGGGATCATCCAGGAGAGCGAGGACGAGTCCCTCATGGACCGTTACCTCTCCGGCGAGACGATCGACACCAAGGTGCTCATCGACGACCTGGAGAAGGCGGTCGCCCGGGCCGGCTTCTATCCGGTGCTCGCCACGGCGCCCGGCGTCGGCATGCTTGAGCTGCTGGAGATCGTCACGCAGGGCTTCCCCTCACCCCTGGAGCACCCGCTGCCCAAGATCACCTCGATCGACGGCAAGCCGTGCAGGGAGTGCACCGCCGACCCGGACGGCCCGCTCGTGGCCGAGGTCGTGAAGACCACGAGCGATCCGTACGTCGGGCGGATCAGCCTGGTCCGGGTCTTCTCGGGCACGCTGCGGCCGGACATGACGGTGCACGTGTCGGGTCACGGCCTGGCCGAACGGGGGCACGAGGACCACGACGTCGACGAGCGGGTGGGCGCCCTGTCGTCGCCGCTCGGCAAGATGCAACGGACCGTGGGCAAGTGCGTCGCCGGGGACATCTGCGCGGTCGCCAAGCTGTCGCACACCGAGACGGGCGACACGCTCTCGGACAAGGGCGACCCGCTGCTGGTCGAGGCGTGGACCATGCCGGAGCCGCTGCTGCCGGTCGCCATCAGGGCGAAGTCGAAGGCCGACGAGGACAAGCTCAGCCAGGCCCTGAGCCGCCTGGTGGCGGAGGACCCGACGCTGCGGCTGGAGAACAACGCCGAGACCCGCCAGCTCGTGCTGTGGTGCATGGGCGAGGCGCACTCCGACGTCCTGCTCGACCGCCTGGCCAAGCGGCACGGGGTCGAGGTCGAGAAGATCGACCTGCGGGTGCCGCTGCGGGAGACGTTCGCCGGAAAGGCGCAGGGCATGGGGCGCAACGTCAAGCAGACCGGCGGCCACGGACAGTACGCGATCTGCCACATAGAGGTCGAGCCGCTGCCGTCGGGCGGCGGGTTCGAGTTCGTCGACAAGATCGTGGGCGGCGTGGTGCCGAGGCAGTTCATCCCGTCGGTGGAGAAGGGCGTGCGGGCCCAGATGGAGCGCGGGGTCGTCGCCGGCTACCCGATGGTCGACGTCCGCGTGACGCTCTACGACGGCAAGGCCCACTCGGTCGACTCCTCCGACATGGCCTTCCAGATCGCCGGGCAGCTCGCGCTCAAGGACGCCGCGTCCAAGGTGGCGACGCACCTGCTCGAACCGGTGGACGAGGTGTCGGTGCTCGTGTCCGACGACTACGTCGGAGCCGTGATGTCCGATCTGTCCTCCCGGCGCGGCAGGGTGCTCGGCACCGAGCCGGTGGGCACGGGCCGCACGCTGGTGCGCGCCGAGGTGCCGCAGCTGGAGATCACGCGGTACGCGATCGACCTGCGCTCGCTGTCCCACGGGACGGGCACGTTCAGCCGCTCCTTCCTGCGGTACGAGCCGCTGCCCGCCCACCTCGCCGACAAGGTCGCCGCCGCGAGCGAGTAGCGGCCGGAACGGTTCGCGGACTCCGGCGGCCCGCCTCCCGCCCGCCGGGGTCCGCCCAGCTCAACGGCACTGTCTCCTCGGGCGGGGTTTCGCGTGCCCGGGGCCCGGGGAGCCCCACGAGGTGCCCCGCGTCACTTCCGCATCACAAATTCATTTCGTTTTTCTGGCTAAACCGCTCTTTTGCCGATGTAAGACTTATGGCCTGACTTACTGGCAAATCATGGGGGAAGCCACGTGACCGAGCGGAGACAGGTCGTCCGCCCGTTGATCGCGACCACCGTCATCGCCGCCGTCGCCGTCGGAGCCGCCTACACGTTCGGCCCCGGCGCTCAGGCCGAGCAGGTCGGCGCGGACAAGGCCGCCGCGAAGGCCGGAAGTACGGCGGCGCCGGCGAAGGCGGCACGGGAGCAGGTCGAGGCGCAGACGCTCACCGCGGCGGGCTCCTGCGCCACCAGCGTGAAATACCCCAAGCGCCAGCTTCGCGGCGTCTGGATCGCCACCGTGCACAATCTCGACTGGCCGTCGAAGCCGGGACTGCCGCCCGAGCGACAGAAGGCCGAATATCTGAAAATCCTCGACAACGCGGTCAAGCGGCGCCTGAACGCGGTGTTCTTCCAGGTGCGGCCCGCCTCGGACGCGGTCTACCGCTCGTCGCTCGAGCCGTGGTCGCAGTGGCTCACCGGCACGGCGGGCAGGGACCCGGGCTGGGACCCGCTGCCGTTCCTGGTGGACGAGGCCCACAAGCGCGGCCTGCAGTTCCACGCGTGGTTCAACCCCTACCGGGCGGCCGACTCGGCCACCTCGAAGCTGCCCGCCGGGCACCCGGCGCGCCTGCACCCGGACTGGACCGTCAAGCACGAGGGCAAGCTCTACTACAACCCCGGCCTGCCGCAGGTGCGCGACTGGGTGACCAAGGTCGTGACGGACGTCGTCACGCGCTACGACGTCGACGGCGTCCACTTCGACGACTACTTCTACCCCTACCCCGGCCAGGGGACGCGGTTCGCCGACCAGGCGGCGTACAAGAAGTACGGCAAGGGCCTGACGCTGGCCGACTGGCGGCGGCGCAACGTGAACCAGCTCGTCGCCCAGGTCTCGCAGGCGGTGCACGCGGCCAGGCCGTACGCGGTCTTCGGGATCAGCCCGTTCGGCATCTGGCGCAACAAGGCCGAGGACCCGGCGGGCTCGGCCACCAAGGGCATGTCGGCCTACGACTCGATCTACGCGGACGCCAGGGCGTGGATCAAGGCGGGCTCGGTCGACTACGTGATGCCCCAGCTCTACTGGCCCCGGGGCTTCGCCGCGGCCGACTACACCGTGCTCGCCAAGTGGTGGGCCGACGCGGTGAAGGGCACCGACGTGGACCTCTTCATCGGGCAGGCCCTCTATCGGGTGGGCACCGCCGACACCCCGGCCTGGACCAGGGCGGGCGAGCTGCCCGCTCATCTCACGCTGAACCGCAAATATCCCGAGATCTCGGGCGACGTCTACTTCAGTGCCGCGCAACTGGTGAAGAACCCGCTGGGCGTGCTCGACCGGATCGTGAAGAGCCACTACGCCCGCCCGGCGCTGCCGCCGGTGCTCCGCCAGGGGTCCGCGCCCGCCGCTCCGCGCGGGGTGAAGGCGGCCGGCGGGACGCTGACGTGGCAGGCCCAGCCGGGCGCCCAGTCGTACGGGATCTACCGGGTGACGGGCAAGGACGCCTCCTGCGCCACCGCGGACGCGCGCAACCTGGTGGCCGTCGTCCCGGCGTCCCAGGCCCCGTCGTACGCCGCCGGAGCCCCCGGCACCTACTACGTCACCGCCGTCGACCGCCTCGGCAACGAGAGCCCTGCCACCCGGGCGGCCTGACCTCGGCAGTGCCCCTTGGGGGCCTGCGGGAACGGGCCGGTCGCGGATTGCTGCGCGGCCGTCAGCGGGTCCGGTAGCGTGGTCGCGAGATTTTTCAAGATCACGTACGGGGACTGCGCGTACAGGATTGCGCGACTGGGCTGCGCGTACGAAGACATGGGGGTCGCCGGTGAGTGACACGTGGGTGAGGCGCGCGCTCGTCGCCGTCGTGTTCGGCGTGTCGGTGCTGGCCGCCGCTCCCGCCGCGGCCTCCGGGCTCGCGTCCGGGGCGGCGACCACGGCCGGTGTACGGGCGGCCGAACGGGTGGCCGAACGGGTGGCCGAACGGGTCCCGACGGCGGCCGGTGAACGCGTCGTGCTCGTCGGCATCCCCGGCCTGATGTGGAGCGACGTGACCCCGGCCGGCACCCCGAACCTCTGGCGGCTCGCCGGCGAGTCCGCCCTCGGGTCCCTGTCGGTGCGGGCCGTACGCAAGGACACCTGCCCGTACGACGCCTGGCTCACGGTCTCGGCCGGGGTGCGGTCGGCGGTGGGGGGAGCGTGCGGCATGGCCCCCACTCCCAAGGCCGACGGCGAGGGCGCGGTCGTCCCCGAGTTCTCCTGGCTGTGGGAGGTGCGCGAGCAGGACGCCGCGGGCACGCTGGGGCAGGCCCTGCACGCGGCCGGGCGGACGACGATGGCCGTCGGCCCGGGAGCGGCGCTCGCGCTCGCCGACCGCGAGGGCCGGGTGGACCTCTACGCCCCCTCCCCCGCCGAGGTCACGCAGTGGTCGCGCGGCGACGTGGTCGCCGTGGAGATCCCCGACCTCATCTCCCCGTACGTCTCCGGCGACCGGATGAGCGAGGTGCCCGAGAGCCTGTCCGACGACGCGCGCCGGGCCGCGGCCCGGGCGGCCGACGCGAAGCTCGGGTCGTTCCTGCCGCAGCTCGGACCGGCGACGGTGCTGGTCGCCGGGCTCTCCGACCACGGCTCGGTCCCCCACCTCAGGACCGCCATGCTGCGCGGCCCGGACAGCGGCACCTCCAGCGGCACCTCCAGCCGCGCTTCCAGCGGCGCCGCGTGGGCGCTCGGCGCCCGGTCCACCCATCGGGACGACATGGTCATCGTCCCGGATCTCACCGCCACGATCCTGGCCAGGACCGGGGTGGCCGCTCCTCCCGTCGTCGTCGGCGTGCCGGTCGAGACCCATGCGGCGGACGGGACCCTGGACGAGCGCGTCGAGGCCCTGCGCGCCGCCGACGTCGCGGGGCAGACGATCCGCGACGCGACCGGCGTCTTCTTCACCTCGCTCGCCATGCTCCAGGTGGTCTTCTACGTCACCGCGTTCCTGCTGCTGCGCCGCCGCGACGGGCTGCCCGCCGTACGGGCCGCCGCCGTGGCGCTCGCCTCGATTCCCGTCTCGACCTACCTGGTCAACCTCACCCCGTGGGCCCGTACGGCACAGCCCGCGGTCACGCTCTTCGCCTCGATCGCGGCGATCGCCGCGGCGCTGACCGTGGTGGCCCTCGCCGGACCGTGGCGGCGGGGCGTGCTCGGCCCGCTGACCGTGATCGCGGCGGCGACCGCGGCCGTGCTGCTCGGCGACCTGCTGACCGGCACGCCCCTGCAGCTCAACAGCCTGATGGGCTACACCGGCGTGGTCGGGGCCCGCTACTACGGCCTGGGCAACATCCCCTTCGCGCTGCTCGCCACGGCAGTGCTGCTCGTCACCACGGCCGCCGCCGACCGGCTGGTCCGAGTGGGCCGCAAGGCCCTCGCGGTGGCCCTGGTCACGGCCCTCGGGGCGTTCGCCATGCTGCTCGACGGCTGGCCCGGGGTGGGCAGCGACTTCGGCGGCGTCATCGCCTTCGTCCCGGGCATCGCGGTCACCGCGCTGATCGTGGCGGGCAAGCGGGTGTCGATCGTCAAGCTGGGCGCCTTCTGCGCCGGAGGCGGCGCCCTGGTGATGGCCATCGCCTACCTCGACTACCTGCGGCCCCCGGCCAGCCAGACGCACCTGGGCCGCTTCGTGGGACAGGTGGCCGACGGCACGTTCCTGCCGGTGATCTCCCGCAAGCTCGGCGCGATGCTCTCCACGCTGCTCAGCCCGAACCTGATGCCCGTGGTGCTCGCCGCGTTCGCGTTCCTCGTCTTCGCGCTGCTGCGGCCGGGGGCGGCGAGCGCCGGCGTGCTGCCGATCGCGTTCGAACGGGCGCCCATGCTCAAGGCGGGCCTGCTCGGCGCGCTCGTGAGCGGCCTGGTCGGCATGCTCGTCAACGACTCGGGGGCCGCGGTGCTGTCCATGGCGCTGGCCCTGGCCGTGCCGCTCGTGCTCAGCGCCGGCATCCGCGCCCTGCAGCACGGCGAGCCCGTCCCGGCCGCCGCCGGATCACCGGGCACGCCGCCGAGCCCCGCGACGGCCTGACGCCGTCCGGGCCCTGGCTCCCGGCCGGTTCCGGCCGGTGCCGGGGAGTCGTCAGGAGGCGGCGGGCCAGGCCTCCGCGAGCAGGTCGCGCGTGTCGCGCAGCAGCTGCGGCAGCACCTTGGTGCGTCCCACCACCGGCATGAAGTTGGTGTCGCCGCCCCACCTCGGCACGACGTGCTGATGGAGGTGGGCGGCGATGCCCGCGCCCGCCACACTGCCCAGGTTCATGCCGACGTTGAAGCCCTGCGCCCCGCTCGCCTTGCGCAGCGCCTGCGTCGCGCGCTTGGTGAACTCGGCCAGCTCCGCCGTCTCGGGCCCGTCGAGGTCGGCGTAGTCGGACACGTGCCGGTAGGGGCAGACCATCAGGTGCCCCGAGTTGTACGGATAGAGGTTGAGCACGGCGAACACGGCCGAGCCCCGGGCCACGATCAGGCCGTCCTCGTCGGAGAGCTTGGGAATCTCACAGAACGGGCAGCCGTCATCCGCGCCGGAGCCGCTGGGCTTGTTCTCGCCCTTGATGTAGGCCATCCGGTGCGGGGTCCACAGGCGCTGGAAGCTGTCGGGAATCCCGGCGCCCGCCTGCTCGATCGGCTCTGAGTCCACGTCCGCGATCTCCTCCGCTCCCGTTGTCCCCGGTGCTGCTGTTGTTCACGGCGCCGCCGTTGTTCACGGCGCCGCCGCCTCCGCGCCGGCGGCACGTGCACCGGCACCGATCTGCACGGTGCTGTGCGCGAAAAACGACACCGGCAGCAGCATATGACCTCGCGGATCTCCTCTCACCGGCCGGGTTGCGCCAGGGCCGCGACCGATATCCGCGGAGGCCGGACGACCTGCTCGATCATGGGGCAGAATGCACCTGCCGGACGCCCAGACCCCCGAGGAGCCGTCACATGAGCGAGGCCGCAGTCGTCGAGGAGCGAGTGGAAGAGCCGACCGGCGCGTACGCCGGGGAGAGCCTCGGCGACCCGGCCGACGTGCCGGCGGAAGCGGCGGCCGATCGGGCGGAGCCGAGGCCGGAGCCTGAGCCGTCCGCGCCGACGCCGAGGCCCGAGGCGCCGACCGCCAACGTGCTCAAGGGCCGGATCAAGGTCGCCGACGAGGTCGTGGAGAAGGTCGCCGCGCTGGCCGCCCTGGAGATCCCCGGCGTCGCCGACCTGGGCGGCGACCTCGAACGCGCCTTTGAATCCGTACGCGACCGCATCGGCGTGGGCTCCAAGCGGGCGACGCAGGGCGTGGCAGCCAAGATCCAGGATCAGCAGGTCTCCATCGACGTGACCATCGTCATCGTGTACGGCCACGTGGTGATGGACGTCGCCACCGAGGTCAAGGTCAACGTCGCCCGCTCGGTGAGCCGGATGCTCGGCATGCACGTGGTCGAGGTCAACGTGACCGTCGACGACGTCCGTCTCCCTGGTGAGGACTCCCCCGCCGAGGCCGCCCAGGCGTCCTGAGCCGGCCGCCCCTGAGACGCCCCGGGCCATGACCGCCCCCGGCCCCGGGGACGCCTCTGGCGCGCGCCGGGAGACCCCTTGGCCGTACTGGCCGTCCCTGCCGGCAACGCGAACGCGGGAGCCCCGGGTGGGGCCCCCGCGTTCTCCGTGTGAGCGGTCAGACCTGGACGCGGCGGCGGACGGCGTCCACGATCTCCTCGATCGCCTGGTCGATCGGCACGGCGTTCTTCTGCTCGCCGCTGCGGTAGCGGAACGAGACCGCGCCCGCGGCGATGTCGTCGTCGCCCGCGAGGAGCATGTAGGGCACCTTCGCCTTCTGGGCGTTGCGGATCTTCTTCTGCATGCGGTCGTCGCTCTCGTCGACCTCGACCCGGATGCCGTGCTCACGCAGCCGCTTGGCGACGTCCTGCAGGTAGGGCACGTGGGCGTCGGCGATCGGGATGCCGACGACCTGCACCGGGGCGAGCCACGCGGGGAACGCGCCCGCGTAGTGCTCGACCAGCACGCCGAAGAAACGCTCGATCGAGCCGAACAGCGCCCGGTGGATCATGACGGGCCGCTGCCGGGTGCCGTCGGGGGCCTGGTATTCCAGCCCGAAGCGCTCCGGCAGGTTGAAGTCGAGCTGGATGGTCGACATCTGCCACGACCGGCCGATCGCGTCCCGGGCCTGCACCGAGATCTTGGGGCCGTAGAAGGCCGCGCCGCCCGGGTCGAGGACCAGCTCCAGCTTCTCGGACTCGGCCACCTCCCGCAGGGTCTGGGTGGCCTCCTCCCAGGTCTCGTCGGAGCCGACGAACTTCTCCGGGTCCTTGGTGGACAGCTCCAGGTAGAAGTCCTCCAGGCCGTAGTCGCGCAGCAGGTCGAGCACGAAGCGCAGCAGCGAGGTGAGCTCATCGCGCATCTGCTCGCGGGTGCAGTAGATGTGCGCGTCGTCCTGGGTCAGGCCGCGTACGCGGGTGAGGCCGTGCACGACGCCCGACTTCTCGTAGCGGTAGACCGTGCCGAACTCGAACAGCCGCAGCGGCAGCTCACGGTAGGACCGCCCGCGCGCCCTGAAGATCAGGTTGTGCATCGGGCAGTTCATCGGCTTGAGGTAGTAGCGCGCGCCCTCCAGCTCCATGGGAGGGAACATGCCGTCGGCGTACCAGTCGAGGTGGCCGGAGATCTTGTACAGGTTGTCCTTCGTGATGTGCGGGGTGTTGACGAAGGAGTAGCCCGCCTCCTCGTGCCGGCGGCGGGAGTAGTCCTCCATCACCCGGCGGATCACGCCGCCCTTGGGGTGGAACACCGGCAGGCCGGAGCCCAGCTCGTCGGGGAACGAGAACAGGTCGAGCTCGGCGCCCAGCTTGCGGTGGTCGCGCTTCTCGGCCTCCTCCAGGAGGTGGAGGTATTCGTCCTGCTTCTCCCGCGACTCCCAGGCGGTGCCGTAGATGCGCTGGAGCTGCGGGTTCTTCTCGCTGCCCCGCCAGTAGGCGCCGCCGGACCGCATGAGCTTGAAGGCCGGGATGACCCGGGTGCTGGGCAGGTGGGGCCCGCGGCACAGGTCCTTCCAGCACAGCTCGCCCGTCTTGGGGTCGAGGTTGTCGTAGATGGTGAGCTGGCCGCCGCCGACCTCGACGTTCGCGCCCTCGGTGGACTCGGCCGCGCCGCCCTTGAGCCCGATCAGCTCCAGCTTGTACGGCTCGGCGGCGAGCTCCTCGCGGGCCTCGTCGTCGCCCACCGGGCGGCGGCGGAAGGTCTGCCCCTGCTTGACGATCTCGCGCATGCGCTTCTCGATGCGCTTGAGGTCGTCGGGGGTGAACGGCTCCCGGACGTCGAAGTCGTAGTAGAAGCCGTTCTCGACCGGCGGGCCGATGCCGAGCTTCGCCTCGGGGAAGATCTCCTGGACGGCCTGGGCCATGACGTGCGCGGTGGAGTGGCGCAGGATGGCGCGGCCGTCGGGGCTGTCGATCGCGACCGGCTCGACCGCGTCGCCCTCGGCGACCTCGGTGGCCAGGTCGCGCAGCTCGCCGTTGATCCGGGCGGCGATCACCGACCTGCCGTCGGCGCCGAGCGCCTCCCCGGCCGTCGTACCCGCCGCCACCACGCGCTCGGCTCCGGCGAGGGTGATGCGTATCTCAAGGGCGGCGGACACGGTGGCTCCTTAGGACAGGTTCGGCGCATGGATCTCGGGGGCCGCGCGCACGCGAGGCGACGGCTCCGGTCGCATCCGATGCTACCGGTGACGCCGCCCAATAATGGCGCGCATCCGCCGCCCCCGCGTGATCTTCCGTGCCGGGCCGGCGGCCGGAGACGGGTCGTCCCTCCGTGAACACGATCTAACAGGGCCAGGTCCAGTCGCGGATCTCGGCGGGGTCCTCGCCGAACTCGCGGGTGTGGGCGCGGGCGCGCAGGCGGGCGTCGGCCATGCGCTGGCGCAGGTGGGCCGCACGGCTGCCCAGGCCGGGCACCCGGTCGATCACGTCCATCACCAGATGGAAGCGGTCGATGTCGTTGAGCATCGCCATGTCGAACGGCGTGGTCGTGGTGCCCTCCTCCTTGTAGCCGCGCACGTGCAGGTTGTCGTGCCCCGTACGGCGGTAGGTCAGGCGGTGGATCAGCCACGGATAGCCGTGGAAGTCGAAGATGATCGGCTTGTCCGTGGTGAACAGCGCGTCGAACTCGGCGTCGGGCAGGCCGTGCGGGTGCTCGGAGGCGGGCTGCAGCCGCATGAGGTCGACCACGTTGACCACGCGGATCCGCAGCTCGGGCAGGTGCTCGCGGAGCAGCGCGGCGGCGGCGAGGGTCTCCAGCGTGGGCACGTCGCCGGCGCAGGCGAGCACGACGTCGGGGTCGGTGCCCTCGTCGGTGGACGCCCAGGGCAGGATGCCCAGCCCGCGGGTGCAGTGGACGACGGCCTCGTCCATGCTCATCAGGTCGAGCACGGGCTGCTTGCCGGCGACGACGACGTTGACGTAGTCGCGCGAGCGCAGGCAGTGGTCGGCGACCGACAGCAGGGTGTTGGCGTCCGGCGGCAGGTAGACGCGGACGACCTCGGCCTTCTTGTTGGCGACGACGTCGAGGAAGCCGGGGTCCTGGTGGCTGAAGCCGTTGTGGTCCTGGCGCCAGACGTGCGACGACAGCAGGTAGTTGAGCGAGGCGACCGGCCGGCGCCAGGGGATCTTGCGGGAGGACTCCAGCCACTTGGCGTGCTGGTTGAACATCGCGTCCACGATGTGGATGAACGCCTCGTAGCAGTTGAACAGCCCGTGCCGGCCGGTGAGCAGGTAGCCCTCCAGCCAGCCCTGGCACTGGTGCTCGCTGAGCACCTCCATGACCCTGCCGCCCGGGCCGAGGTTCTCGTCGGTCGGCAGCAGTGCGGCCTCCCACTCCTTGCCCGTCGCCTCGTAGACGGCGGACAGGCGGTTGGAGGCGGTCTCGTCGGGGCCGAGCAGCCGGAAGTTCTCCGGGTTGGCCGCGATGACGTCGCGCAGGAACGTCCCGAGGACGCGGGTCGGCTCGCTGGAGGCCGCCGCCGGGGCCTTGACCTCGACCGCGTAGTCGCGGAAGTCGGGCAGCACGAGCGGGCGCAGCAGCTCACCGCCGTTGGCGTGCGGGCTGGCGCTCATCCGCAGCGGCCCGTCCGGCACCGTCCGCGTGATCGCCTCGACCGGCCGCCCGGCGGCGTCGAACAGCTCCTCCGGCCGGTAGGAGCGCATCCACTCCTCCAGCATCGCCAGGTGCGCCGGGTTGTCGCGCACACCGGCGAGCGGCACCTGGTGGGCCCGCCAGGTGCCCTCGACCGGGAGCCCGTCGACCTCGCGTGGCCCGGTCCAGCCCTTCGGCGTACGCAGGATGATCATCGGCAGCGGGCCGCGGTCGGCCAGCTCGTCGAAGACGGTGTCGAGGGTCGCGGCCATGAGCCCGTGCATCTCGGCCGGTTCATGCCCGGAGACGATGTGGGGGCGGTAGCCGTACCCCTCGAAGAGCTTGACCAGCTCGTCCTCGGGGATCCTGGCCAGCACGGTGGGGTTGGCGATCTTGTAGCCGTTCAGGTGGAGGATCGGCAGGACCACCCCGTCGGTGTCCCGGTTGAGGAACTTGTTGGAGTGCCAGCCGGTGGCGAGCGGGCCGGTCTCGGCCTCGCCGTCGCCGACGATGCAGGCCACCGCCAGGCCGGGGTTGTCGAAGGCCGCGCCGTACGCGTGGGAGAGGGCGTAGCCGAGCTCGCCGCCCTCGTGGATGGAGCCCGGAGTCTCGGGGGCGACGTGGCTGGGAATGCCACCGGGGAAGGAGAACTGGCGGAAGAGCCTGCGCATGCCCTCGGCGTCCTGGGTGATGTGGGGGTAGCGCTCGGTGTAGGTGCCTTCGAGCCACGCGTGGGCGACCGCCGCCGGTCCGCCGTGACCGGGGCCGGCGATGTAGATCATGTCCTGGCCGCGCTCCCGGATGATCCGGTTGAGGTGGGCGAAGCAGAAGTTGAGCCCGGGCGTGGTGCCCCAGTGGCCGAGGAGCCGCGGTTTGATGTGCTCGGGACTGAGCGGCTCGGTCAGCAGCGGGTTGTCCATCAGGTAGATCTGGCCGACGGACAGATAGTTCGCGGCCCGCCAGTAGGCGTCGATGTTCCCGTATGCGTCCATGCCCCTGACACTTTCCCAGCGGGAGCGGCCGAACCAGGGTCTTTCGCCCGCAAATCAGCGTGCCGACCGACCGGTAGTCTTGGCCGCATGTCCGGCACCCGTTGGCTCGACGAGGACGAGCAGCGCATCTGGCGTGCCTATCTGCGGACGAGCCAGCTCCTGCAGGAGGCCCTCGAACGGCAGTTGCAGCGCGACTCGGGCATGCCGCACGCCTACTACATGATCCTCGTGGTGCTCTCGGAGTCGCCCGGGCGGACCATGACGATGACGGAGCTGTCCGCCATGCTCCAGTATTCGGTCAGCCGCCTGTCGCACGCCGTCTCCCGGCTGGAGGAGAAGGGCTGGGTGCGGCGGGTCAAGCGGCCGGAGGACCGGCGCACGACCGTCGCCGAGCTCACCGACGAAGGCTTCGCCGCGCTCGCGGAGGCGGCGCCGGGCCACGTCGAGGAGGTCCGCCAGGTGCTGTTCGATCCCCTCACCCCCGGCCAGGTGCGGCAGTTCGGCGAGATCCTCGACACGATCCTGTCCGCCTTCGAGTGCCGGCGGGCCGAGGAGGCCGAGCGCTTCCGCGCGCTCGACGTCACCGCTCAGTAGTGGTCCCCCCAGTGACCACGGCCCGAGGCCACCTCTCCGGCCCGGGGAGGCCGGTAGGAGGTGGTCGGCGGGGGGTGGTCGGCCGGGCGCGGTGCGGGGGGTGGCCGGTTCAGTTCTTCGGGTTGCGCCGCGCGATGGCGGCGTTGAGCGCGGTGGCGAAGACCGTCCACCCGGCGTACGGCAGCAGCAGGAGCCCGGCCGTGCGGTCCTCGCGCAGAAGGCGGCGGGTCAGCAGCGCGTTCGACACGTTGAGCACGAGGATCTCGGCGAGCGCGAGGCGGGGGTTGCGCGCCCTGAAGAACAGTGGCGTCCAGGCCGTGTTGAGCATGAGGTTCGCCGCGAGCGCCCGCCGCAGGGCCGGCCGGGAGCCGTCGTCCGCCCGCGACAGCGCGCGGGCGGAGGCGTAGGCGATCGAGGCGTACAACGGCGTCCAGACCAGGCCGAACGCCTGTGGCGGCGGCTGCCAGGAGGGCTTGCGCAGGCGGGCGTACCAGCCGGAGCGGGCGTCGGTGGACAGGCCGCCTACAGTGGCGGCGGCGGTCACGGCGAGGGCCGTGCCCAGCAGCGTCTTCTTCGATGTGCGTCTCATGGGTCTTCCCTCTGCCCCCGCGACCGCGTTCAAGACGCGTGATCAGGCCGCCGGTCGCAGCAGGGTGGACAGGCGGTGCAGGCCGCGTGCCGTACGCGCCTTGACCGTGCCGAGCGGGACGTGCAGGTGCTCGGCGATCTCCCGCTGGGTCAGGTCTGCGTAGTAGGCCAGCTCGATCGCCTGGCGCTGCACCTGGGGCAGCGCTGCCAGCGCGCGGCGGATCCGGTCGCGGTCGGCGAGCTCGTCGCCGACCATCCGCCCGTCGTGGCCCGTGGGGTCGGGGACCGCCTCCAGCGGCACCGTGGCGGGCGTACGCGCCCGCAGGTGGTCCACCGCCCGGTTGCGGGCGATGCCGAACAGCCAGGCGGGGAGGCTCCGGGCCGGGTCGAATCGGTGGCGGAAGCGCCACACCTCGGTGAAGACGACCTGGAGCACGTCCTCCACGTCCTGGGGTGGCACGAGTCTGTGCAGGTAGGAGCGCACGGCCGGGGAATGCACCCGGTAGCACTCCCCGAGCGCTCCGATGTCCCCCGCGGCTAGGCGGAACTCCAGGGTCTCCTCCATCGGGCCCCCTTCGGCCACAAACCTATTCAAAACCTATTCATAGCTGCCCACGTTCGAAGCGGACAACCATGGGGGCCGAAGGCTGGTTCAAAAACGCATCAAAGGCGCAGAATCACCGCAGAGTGGTCATTACCGCCGAGATGGCGTCACGAAACGTGTTCACCCGGATGACATGCGTAGGCAGGCCGTCCCACCATCCGGGACCGCCGGCCACGACGCGGCAGGCGGGACGCAGCCCCGGCAGACCCGCCAGCGGGGCCGGATCGCCCGTCTCCCGGATCTGCGACCACACGAACACCGCCGCGGGACCGAGACGGCGCATCGCGTCCGCCAGCGCGGCGTACGGCGTGCGCGCCCCGAGCACGCGGGTCTCCACCCCGAGCGCGCCGAGCGCGGCGGCCAGCGCGTGGATCGGCAGCGCGTGCTGCTCCTCCTCCGCACCGGCCAGCAGGACAGGACGGGGATGCACGGGCGAGGGCGCACGCGCCGCGAACCGCGCCAGCGCGGCCTGGAGCCGGTCGGAGAACAGGTGCTCGACGTCGATCCCGGCGCCCGTGTCGCGCTGCCTGCGGGTGACGGCCGCGAACACCGGCAGCACGAGCCGCTCCCAGGTCCACACCACGCCGTGCGCGGCCAGCGCCGTGTCCAGCGCCGCGCTCACGGTCGCGACGTCCAGCGCCGCCGCCGCCCGGGCCAGCATGACCGCCGACGGCAGTCCGGGCTCCCCGCCCGCGCGTGCGGCGGAGGCGGGCGGCGCCGCGCTCTCCGGCGGCCTGGAGAGCCCGGACGGCCTGGAGAACTCGGACGGCCTGGAGAACTCGGACGACCTCGGGGAGTGCGCCTGCGCCGGGGAGTCCGACGGCCCGGGCGGCGTGGCCGTGGTGGGAGCCCTCTCCCGCGACGGCCGCTCCCCGGAGGCGGGCCGCGTCCGCAGCGCCTGCCTGGCGGCGTCGGCCGGCGGCATGCCGGTCCGGATCAGCCGGTTCATCTCCTGCAGACGGCGCAGGTCCGCGTCGTCGTAGCGGCGGTGCCCGCCGGGGCTGCGCCTGCTCGGGCCGATGCCATATCGGAGGTTCCACGTGCGCAGCGTGGACGCGGGCACGCCGAGCCGCCGGGAGACGGCCCCGATGCCGTAGCCCGGTTCCTCGCCGGCACCCGGGTTCTCACCGGCCGCCGGCCCGCCCTCGCGCGTCACGTGCTCACCCCGTCCGGTCGTCGCCGCGGCCCCGCGCGCGGCTCCGTGCCCGCCCCTGACCTTGTTTCGGCCCGGGCGCCCGGCACGGATGCAACCGCCGGAGCGGGCGGGCGCGAAAACTCTACTGACGGCGCCGCCGATCACCGTAACGATCCGAGGAGCAGTGCGCATGCCGACGTTGACCCAGCCCGCCGGGGCCGACCTGCTCCCGGGCAAGCGATCCTGCCTCCTGACGCCGGCGCCCGAGCGGGCGGACCACCCGGGAGCGGCGCCGCCGGACCCGCTTCCGGGGACCGGCGAGGCGCCGGCTTCGGGTGGCTCCGCCGATCCCGCTCCCGATGGGGCGCGCCGATGAGCGCGGGCGGGCCGGTCGTGGTGATCGGCGCCGGGCTGGGCGGCCTGTCCGCCGCGATGCGCCTGGCCGGGGCGGGCCGCGAGGTGACGGTCGTGGAGGCCGCCGACGTGCCGGGCGGCTGCTGCGGCACGGCGGCCCTGGGCCCGCACCGCGTCGACACCGGCCCATCGGTGCTGACCATGCCGGGGGTGCTGGCCGACACCTTCGCGTCCGCCGGGCAGGATCTGGAGCGCTGGCTCCCGCTGCGGCGGCTCGACCCGTACTACCGGCTGACCTTCCACGACGGATCGCGGCTCGACGTGGTGGCGGGGGCCGACGCGATGGCCGAGCGGGTGCGGGCGCTGTGCGGGCCCGAGGAGGCCCGGCGCTACCTGCGGTTCCGGCATCTGCTGGGAGAGCTGTTCGAGGCCGAGTGGAGCACGTTCATCGACCGGGACATGACCCGGCTGGGCGCGCTGGCCCGGCCGTACGCGCTGGCGCGGCTGGCCGCGCTCGGCGGCTTCCGCCGGCTCGACGGGCTCGTGCGGCGTCACCTCACCGACGAACGGCTGATCAGGGCGCACACGTTCCAGGCGCTGTACGTCGGCCTGTCGCCGCGCCGCGCCCTCGGCGTGTACGCGGTGATCGCCCACATGGACACGGTCGGCGGGGTCTACTTCCCCCGGGAGGGCGGCATGCACGCCGTCCCCCGGGCCATGGCCGCCGCCGCGGAGAAGGCCGGGGCGGTCTTCCGCTACGGCGTGCGGGCCACGCGGATCGAGACCGACGGCGCGGGGGTCGTCGCGGTGCGCCTCGACACCGGCGAACGGCTCGCCGCCCGGCACGCCGTGGTGGCCTGCGACCTGGTCCGGGCGCACGGCCGGAAGGGCGGCGACGGCCTGCTGCCGGAGGAGGCGGCCGACTGGCGGCTGCGCCGGCCCCGTTTCTCCCCTTCGTGCCTGGTGGCGCACTTCGCGCTCGACCGGCGCCCGGACGGCCAGGCCCATCACACGCTGCACTTCGGGCGGGAGTGGGAGCCGACGTTCGCGGCGCTCGATGCGGGCAGGCCACAGCCGGACCCGAGCCTGCTGGTGACCTGCGCGGACGACCACGCCCCCGACCCCGGGCCTGATACTCACGGGCGGCACGACCATCGCCCGGCCGTGCTCAGCGTGCTGGAACCCACCCCGAACACCCGCAGCGGCGCCGACTGGGCCTCACTCACCCCCCGTCTCGTGGACCGCATGACGAGCCGGCTCGCCGACCTCGGATATGGCGATCTGTCCGGCGCGCCCCGGCTGGTGTTCGATCCCCCCGGATGGCGGCGGCGCGGCCACTCGGCCGGCACGCCCTTCGCGCTCGACGCCCGGTTCACCCAGACCGCGTGGTTCCGCCCGTCCGGCGCGGCCCGGCGGGTCCCCGGCCTCCACTTCGCCGGTATGTACACGGCTCCCGGTGTCGGAGTGCCCCCCGTCCTGATCTCCGGCCGCCTGGCCGCCGAACGCATCCTGGAGAGCACCCCATGAGCACGCTGAGCACGCCGTCCCTGGCGTCGGCCGCGACGCTGACGGCCGGCTACGAGCGGTGCCGCAGGCTGCACGCGAGCTACGGCCGCTCGTACTACCTGGCCACCCGCCTGCTGCCCGCCTGGAAACGGCCGCACGTCCACGCGTTGTACGGCTTCGCCCGCTACGCCGACGAGATCGTCGACTCGCTCGCGATGACCGGCGACCGGGCCGCGGCGCTGGAGCGCCTGTCCTCCCGGCTCGCCGCCGCGCTGGACGGCGACCGCGTCCACGATCCCGTGCTCCCCGCGTTCACGCACACGGTGCGGGCGTTCGGGATCGACCAGGCCGACGTGCGGGCGTTCCTCGCGTCGATGCGCGCCGACCTCACCGTGGACCGGTACGCGACGTACGACGACCTGCTGGGCTACATGGAGGGATCGGCCGCGGTCATCGGGACGATGATGCTGCCGGTGCTGGAGGCCCTGCCGGGCGAGGAGGCACGGGCCCGCGAGCCCGCCCGCCAGCTCGGGCTGGCCTTCCAGCTCACGAACTTCATCCGCGACGTCCGCGAGGACCTGGCGCGGGGCCGCGTCTACCTGCCGCTGTCGGATCTGGACAAGTTCGGCGTGACCGAGGCCGACCTGGCCGCGCCGTACGCCACTCCCGCGGTGCGGGAGCTGGTGGCCTACGAGTGCGACCGCGCCCGCGACCACTACAGGCGGGCCCGTGAGGGGATCGAGCTGCTCGCGCCGTCGTCGCGGCCGTGCATCAGGGCGGCGTACGAGCTGTACGGCGGCATCCTGGACGAGGTCGAGGCGGCCGGGCACGACGTGCTGGCGAGGCGGGCCAGGGTCGGACGGCGGCGCAGGCTCGCGATCTTCGGCAGGCACCTGCTGGCCGCGCGCGCCGCCGCGCAGGCCGAGCTCCGCGTGGGGGTGGCCTGACGTGGCTCCCGGGCAGGAGGCCACACCGGGCGCCACACCGGGCGCCACACCGGGCGCCCCTGCGAGCGCCACGGCGGGCCCCGGTCCGGTGCCGGGGCCGAGGATCCCCGCCCGCGAGCCGGACGCGGCCTCCCGGCCGGTCGTCGTGGACGCCATGGGCGGAGACCACGGGCCCGCGGAGATCGTGCGGGGCGCGGTCGCGGCGTGGCGGGAGCACGGCGTGCCGGTCGTCCTCGTCGGCCAGGCCGGGGTCGTGCACGCGGAGCTGGCCCGGCTCGGGGCGGCGGGCGAGATCGACGTCGCGCACGCCGCCGACGTCGTCCCGATGACCGAGCGGGGCGCGGGCGCGGTCCGCATGGGAAGCTCCAGCCTGGCCGTCGGCTTCGATCTCGTACGGGAGGGGGCCGGCGCGGCCTTCGTGTCGGCGGGGTCCACGGGCGCCGTGGTCGCCTGCGCGGTCGACCGGCTGGGCACCGCGCCCGCCGTGCTGCGTCCCGCGCTGGCCGTGGCGCTGCCGACGACGGCGGGCGGCGCCACCGTGCTGATCGACGCCGGCGCGACGGTGGACCCGACGCCCGAGATGATCGCCCAGTTCGCGCTGCTCGGGGCGTCGTACGCGCAACTCGTGCTGGGCGTGGCCGACCCGCGCGTCGGGCTGCTGTCGATCGGCGCGGAGCCCGGCAAGGGCAACCGGCTGACCCGCCGGGCCGAGACCCTGCTGCGGGGCCTGCCGCTGCGTTTCCACGGCACCGTCGAGGGCGGCGACGTGCTCACCGGGGCCGTCGACGTGATCGTCACCGACGGCTTCACCGGCAACATCGTGCTGAAGAACGTGGAGGGGACCGTGCGCGCCACGCTCGCCCTCGTGGCGGCGCAGGACGTGGGCGCGACCGACTGCCTCGGGCGGGTGGCGCGGCGCTACGCCCCAGAGACGCACGGCGGCGCGGCCCTGCTCGGGCTCACCCGCACCGTCGTCGTGGCGCACGGCTCCTCCCGCGCCGCGACCATCGCCAGGGCCTGCGTGGTGGCGCGCGACCTGGCCGTGGGCGAGATCGTGGCCCGGCTCGGCGACCGGCTCGCCATCCACCCCGGGCGGTGACCTCCTGCGCTCACGAGCTTGTCCCGGCCTGCGGGATCGCTCAGCGATCGGCAGGCGAATCGCGGAGGGGGTCGCGCCCGTCCCAGGTGCCCTCGCTCGCGTAGGGGACGAACCGGGCGAACAGCTCCTCGGAGTACCAGTCGTGGGCACGGACCCGCGCGACGACCTCGCGGTGCGCCCGCCCGGCGTAGGCGAACGCGCGTACGGCGGCGGCGTCGCGCCACAGCGAGAAGGTGGCCTGCCTGGCGACCGGCCACTCCCCCAGCCCGACGGAGGCGAGGCAGCCCCCCTGTGCCCGCAGCGACCGGTCGACGGCGGGTGCGGACCGGTAGAACGCCGGCAGCCGCGACGGCCGGATCGACGCCCGGGTCAGCACCGCCACCGGGCCGCGGTGCGGCTCGTCGCCGGGGCCGCCCGTCACGGGCACGAACGGCTCGACGCCGTTCCAGCGTCCGCGCGATGCCATCGGCGCGAGCCGTACGTGCCAGGTCTCGACCGCCTCGCGCCGCCACCTGCCGGGGATCGGCGAGCGGGCCAGGAACTCCTCCGCCGCCTGCTCGTCCCGCCAGACGGCGAGCAGCGCCCAGCGGCGCAGGTCGGCGCCGAGGGTCGTCGACGGCCCCCGGCCCGTGCCGAGCAGCCGCCAGAACAGCAGCCCCCCGGTGCGGCGCAGCACCGGACGGTCGAAGGCCATGTGACGCATCGCCCCCCGGCCGGCGTATCTGTGGAGGTGGAACGTGACGACGCTCCCGCCGCTCGTCCCCATGCTGGTGGCGCTCATCGGCGGCTACCTTCTCGGCTCGATTCCGGTGGCGGTGCTGGTCGCGGGACGGCGAGGAGTCGATCCCCGGGAGGTGGGCGACCGCAACCCCGGCTTCTGGAACGTGCGCGAACGGCTCGGCCGCCGGGCGTCCGTGCCGGTCTTCGCCGGTGACATGGCCAAGGGCGTGCTCGCCGGGCTGCTCGGGCTGCTGGCGGCGGGCGGGCACACGACCGGGCCGGGAGTGGTCGCCGGGCCGAGCGCCCCGGCGGCGTACCTGGCCGTGGGGGCCGCGATGATCGGGCACGCCTGGCCGGTCTTCGCCGGGTTCCGCGGCGGGCGGTCGGTGCTGACCTTCACCGGTGGCATCGCGGTGATCTGCCCGCCCGCGTTCCTGCTCGCGCTCGCCGTAATGGGGGTGACGTTCCTGCTCACCCGGTCGTTCGCGATCGGGGCCAGGGCCGGGGTCTTCGCGATCCCGCTGCTGCAACTGCCGTTCGCGCCGATCGGCCACGTCGCCGCGACCGGCGCGCTGATGTGCCTCATCGGGCTGCGGTTCGGTCAGGCGGCCCTGGCCGCGCGCCGCACGTGACGGCGTCGGCGCGGCCCAGGCCGTACGCGCGGCTCCGCCAGGTCCTGACCGGCCGCAGCGTCGCCTGCGTGAGCCGTACGGCGGTGGCCGGATCGAGCAGGAACGACAGCAGCACGCCCGCGCCGGGCCGGGCGTAGCTGCGCCGCAGCGCGGTGGCGAGCAGCAACCGTACGGCGAGCAGCGCCAGGTCGAGCCGGGTCGGCCGCCCGGCGGCCAGGCGGAGCGCGGGCAGCGCGGCGGCGAGCCAGACGACGGCGAGATCGGCCGCCTGCCAGGCGGGGCGGGTGACGTCGCGCAGCGGCAGCGAGCGCCCCCACTCCCGCCACGCCTCGGCCGCCGACTCGTGCATGTCCACCTCCAGCAAGCCGCCCGCGTCGAGGAAGCCGACCCTCCAGCCGTCGGCGGCCAGGGCCCGTGCGAGGGCGACGTCGTCGGTCATGTGGCCGCGCACGCGGGCGAAGCCGTCGGCCCGCCGCATCGCCTCACGCCGGAAGGCCAGGCACTGGCCGTTCGCGACCACCCGGTGGGGCGGCGGCGGGACCGGCGGCCCGATCGGGCCGAACCGGTAGACCAGCGTGGCGAGGAACGACGCGTGCAACGCCTGCTCGGCGAGGCCGTCGCAGACGAAGCGCGGGCCCGCGCTGACCAGGTCGTGCTCCGCGAGTGCGGCGGCGAGCGCGCCGAACAGGCCGGGCCGGGGCCGGGTGTCGGCGTCCAGGGTGACCACGATCTCGCCGTGTGCCTCCTCCAGCCCCTGGTGCAGCGCCCACTGCTTGCCCACCCAGCCCTCCGGCAGCGGGCGTCCGCGCACCACCGTCGCCCCGTACGCGGCGGCGAGCCGGGCGGTGCCGTCCGAGGACTCGTCGTCCACCACGATCACCTCGGTGACGGCGGGATCGGCCAGGACCGCCCGCAGGCAGGGGCCGAGCCGCCGCTCCTCGTCCCTGGCCGGGATGACCACCGAGATCCCCGGACTTCCGGCACCCGGTTTTCCGCCGCCTGATGTCGTGCCCCCGCCGATCCACGCCGCCCGGCCGGCGACACCGCCCGGGGGCGCGTCACCGGGGAATTCCCCGGGCGCGGGCGCGGTGAGCGGAGGGAGGCGCCGGCGACCACGCGCGAGCCGCGCCAGCACGACGACGGCCGCGACGGCCTGGGCCACGGCGAGCACGCGCGCGGCGGCCCCGGCCCGTGGCCGCCGCGGAGCGGGTTTTCCGGTCGTCGTGGTCGCCTCGGCCTTCACCGGGCTGCCTTACCCGGGTGCCGGGCGGAACGGGGGAAGTCGCCGCGCACCAAGGCGGCCACGATCCGCCCGCCCATGGCCACCAGGGGCAGCCCGCCTCCCGGATGCACGGACCCGCCGACGAGGTAGAGCCCGCGCCGTGGCCCCCGGTTGCCGGGGCGGCGGAACGGGGCGAACGGCCCGCCGTACGCGCCCCCGTAGATCGCCCCGCCCCACGCGCCGTACCGGTCCCGCAGGTCGGCCGGGGTCAGCAGGTCGAGGAAGCGCAGCCGTCCGGACAGGTCGTGCCCCCGGCTCGCCAGCCGTTCGAGCACCAGCTCCGCGTACGCCTCGGGCGGCCTAGGCCAGCGCGCGGGGTCGCCGGCCGGGACGTTCACCAGCATGCTCCAGCTCTCCGCGCCGGGGGGAGCCTGGGTGTCGTCCGTCACCGCTGGGCAGCCGATGTAGACCGTGGGATCCTCCGGCGGACGCCGCCGCTCGAAGATGTCGCCGAACTCGCGCCGATAGTCGGCGGAGAACACCACCGAATGATGCGGCAGGCCCTCGGTCCGCCCCTCCACGGCGGCGAGCATCAGGAAGGCGGACGACGACAGGCCCAGCCGGGCGATGCGGCGCAGCCGGGTGCGGTCGGGCAGGAGCCGCCCGTACAGGGCGGCCGCGTCGGCGTTGACGATCACGATGTCGGCCCTGACCACCTCGCCGGGAGCCGTACGGACGCCGACGACCCGCTCCGCGTCGGCGAGGATCTCGGTGATCTCGGTCTCCAGCCGGACCTCGACGCCCGCCTTGTCGAGCGAGGCGGCCAGCGCCTCGGCGAGGCGGGGCAGCCCGCCCCGCACGTACCATCCGCCGTCACCGTGCTCGATGGCGGGGACGCAGCCCAGGGCGGCGGGCGCACGGTAGGGGTTCGAGCCGGCGTAGGTGGCGTAGCGGCCGGCGTACTGGCGCAGACGGGGGTCCCGGAAGAAGCGGCACGCGAGACCGTGCAGGGTGCGGCCCGGCGCGACCGCGAGCAGGTCGCCCGGCCGGGGGCGTGGGAGGGGTCTGCCCGGCCGCCCACCGGCAGGGCCGCCCGACGGGCCGCCCGACGGGCGACCGCCCGGCCGGAACGGCGGCTCTACGACGGGCCCGGACAGCGGGCCCGCGAAGAAGGTGCGCGTGGAGGCGTCCAGGCAGCGCTCGGCCCAGCGGTGGAAGGCCCGCCAGCCCCGGCCCTCGCCGGGCGCGAGCCGGTCCACCGCCTCCGCCGTACGCCCCGGGTCGCGGTAGGTGGACAGGGTCGAGCCGTCCGCGAAGCGATACCGGCACAGCTCGTCGAGTTCGAGCAGGTCGAGCGGCACGCCGAGGTCGAGGAAGAGGCCGGGCAGCGTGAGGAGCGAGGGGCCGATCGAGAACGTGAAGCCGTCTCGCCTGTGCTCGGCCAGCTTGCCGCCGAGCCGGGGCAGCCGCTCGTGGATCCGCACGTCGTGCCCGTCCCGCGCGAGCAGCAGAGCGGCCACCATGCCGCCGACGCCGCCCCCGACCACGATCACCTCCGCCATGCGCACCCCCAGGCGAGCAGGGCGAAGGCGCCCATCGCGAGCCCTCCGGCGGCGGCCACGAACGGATCGGGCGGCCGGAAGACCACGGCGAAGCCGACGGTCTCCATCAGCGCCATGACCGTGTAGAGCGCGACGAGCCCGGTCGTCCCCGCCGCCTCGGCGCCGGTCACGGGCCGGTCGGCGGCGGGACGGCCGGTGATGCGGTCGAGCAGCGCCATGACCAGGAAGGAGACCAGCAGCCAGCCGGCGAAGTTGGTGAGCGGGACCCCGCGGTAGGGTCCCGGCTCCGCCCAGACCCACAGCCCGAGCCCGAGCATCTGCGGGTCGAGGAACAGGTCCCACGCGGTGAGCGCCAGGGCTCCGGCGAGGATCGGCGCCATCCGGCCGCGCGGCGCCACGCGGCGGGCGACGGCGTGTGCGGCCAGACCCATGCCGCCCCAGGCGATGGCGACGATCAGCGGGACGCCGCCCGGCCGCGGCCACAGAACGTCGGTGTAGCGGTAGTCGCCGAAGGGCAGGCCCGTCCTGGTGCCGATCCATTCGGCGGCATAACCGGCCGCCACCGCCGCCGTGAACGCGCCCGCCGCCCTGCGCGGGGTGTACGCCGCCGCCGCGAAGGCGAGCGCGCCCACCGCGAGCAGCACCACGACCGCGGTGGTGAGGCGCGGGTCCTGGGGCCGCAGTCCCGTCGCGATCTGGGCGGCCACCATCGCGGCCAGCGCGACCACGCCGGCCGCGTTCGGCCACGCGCCCGCCGGGCGGGGCGTCCGCGGCGCTTCCGGCTCGGACGACATCCCGGAGGACGCTCCGGACGACGGCCCTGGTGATGGGCCGGGTGACGGGCCGGGTGACGGGCCGGGTGATGGGCCGGGTGACGGGCCGGAGGGCGCTCCGGGGAGTTCCGGCCCGCTCGACGAACGCCGGGGCGGCCGGGCTCCGCGCCGTTCGGGTGGCGTGCCATCAGCCTTGGCCGCGCTCTTCGCCGCGTTCTTCCGTGCGGCCTCCCACGTCTCCACGTAGGGTCATTCGAGCGCGTCCCCCTGATCGGATGCGCTCCGGCCCCACTTGGGCGCCCGGTGGAACCCGGCTACACCGGCCGGGCCGTCACCAGCGGTGGTGGACCTGCGGGCGGATCAGGTCGTCGTAGACCTGGCGGACCGCGTCGTGGGTCTCGGCCGGCAGCGGCGGGAACTGCGCCGCCGCGGCGTTGGCCTCGGCCTGTCCGGGGTTGCGGGCACCGGGGATCACGACGCTGACCCCGGGCTGGTCGATGATCCAGCGCAGGGCGAACTGCGCCATCGTCATGCCCTCGGGCACGAGACCACGCAGCCGCTCGACCGCCTGGAGGCCCACGCCGTACTCGACGCCGGAGAAGGTCTCGCCGACGTCGAACGCCTCGCCCTGACGGTTGAAGTTGCGGTGGTCGTCCTCGCCGAAGACCGTCTGCGGGCCGTACTTGCCCGACAGCAGGCCGCTCGCCAGCGGCACCCGGGCGATGATGCCGACTCCGGCCTTCTCCGCGGCGGGCAGGACCTCGTCCAGCGGCTTGAGCCGGAAGGCGTTGAGGATGATCTGCACGGTCGCCACGCCGGGGCGCGCGATCGCGGTCAGCGCCTCGGCCACCGTCTCGACGCTCACGCCGTACGCGGCGATGCGGCCCTCGGCGACCAGCGTGTCGAGCGCGTCGAAGACCTCGTCGGTCTCGAAGACGGCGCTCGGCGGGCAGTGGAGCTGCACCAGGTCGAGCGTGTCGACGCCCAGGTTGGCCCGGGAGCGGTCGGTCCAGGCGCGGAAGTTGTCCAGCGTGTAGACGTCGGGCGTCTGCTGCACCCTGCGGCCCATCTTGGTGGCCACGGTCAGGCCGGGCCGCTCCTTGATGAGCTTCCCGATGATCTTCTCGCTGCGGCCGTCGCCGTACACGTCGGCCGTGTCGATGAGGGTGGTCCCCGCGTCGACCGCGGCGTTGAGAGTGGCCAACGCGTCGGCCTCGCTCACCTCGCCCCAGTCGGCCCCGAGCTGCCACGCTCCCAGCCCGACCACGCCGACCTGCCTGCCCGTCCTGCCCAACACGCGCTGTTCCATGGGGTCTGATCGTAGCGGGGCACTTCAGGCGGAGGCCGATCCACCCGCCAGATGGTGCACGAACCAGTCGCGGGCGAGCCTTGCGACCGTCTCCAGCGCGCCCGGCTCCTCGAACAGGTGCGTGGCGCCCGGCACGATCTCCAGCCGGACCGGCGCTGTCATCGCCCGCATCGCCTCCCTGTTGAGGTCGAGGACGACGGAGTCACGCCCCCCTACGATCAACAGCGTCGGCTGGCGCACCGAGCGGAGCGCGCCTCCCGCGAGGTCGGGCCTGCCGCCCCGGGACACCACCGCCCTGACCAGGCCGGGCCGCGTCGCCGCGGCGACGAGCGCGGCGGCGGCGCCCGTGCTCGCGCCGAACAGGCCGACGGGCAGGCCGCCGACGACCTCGTCCTCGGGCAGCCGGTCGGCCAGCGCGCCCACCCGGTCGGCGAGCAGGCCGATGTCGAAGCGCAGGTGGCCGGTGAACGCGTCGACGCGTTCCTCCTCCACGGTGAGCAGGTCGGCCAGGACGGTGGCCAGCCCGGCCCGCTGCAACTCCCTGGCGACGTATCGGTTGCGCGGGCTGTGCCGGCCGCTTCCGCTGCCGTGGGCGAACAGCACCGCTCCCCTGGCATCCCTGGGGACCGCCACGTCGGCGTCGAGCACGACGTCGCCGACCGGCATCCGTACGCTGAGTTCCACATCGCTCATGACGCCCGCCCCCCTCGGCCGTGCCCGGCTCGGCGGCGCCGTACGACATCAGGATGACGCCGCACAACCAGGACAGCGCTGGACAATCGGGGGCCGTACCCCGGGCCGGCCCAGACAAACCGGGACAACTCTCGGCAAACCAGGAACGACGCGTCAGGCGCGGCGTGAGCGCAGCGCCTTGAGCACCCGCACGCCGCCGTCCTCCCCGGCGCGCGCGCCGTCCACCAGGCGCCGGTATTCCTCCGACTCCATGGGACACAGCGCGATGCGTCCGTCCCGGTCGAACAGCAGGCCCCAGCCGTGTCTCTTCGCCAGCGGCGACGACCTCAGGCACGCCTGGGGACGGGAGAAGAACTCCTTCCTGAGCTCCGCGCGCCGCTCGGCGGGCAGGTCCGCCGACAGGTCCTGACGGCGCAGCCAGGTCTCGAACAGCACGTCCTCCTGCGTCAGGCCGTACGGCGCGCCGGAGATCAGCTCGTACTGGAGGACGGCGACGGTGGGTTTGCCGCCTCGGCCCCGGGGCACCTCCGCGGCGGTCACCGGGCAGTCGTCGGCGACCGCGATGAGCGTCGAGTAGTAGTTCAGATCCTCGGGCATGGCTCCACTATGCCCGAGGAGATCGCCGGCTTTCCTCACTCCGGTCGCACATGGAAGACCTGCGGAGGGCCGCGGGCGGGCGGGGCTCCTCGATGAGACGCACCTCTTCCGGCAGCCCGTCCACGTGCACCTCGCCGCTGTCCTCCCGGGCCTCCAGGTCGACCCGGGTGCCGGCGATCGGGAAGCCGGAGATGCGCAGCTCCCCGAATCCCTTGGGCAGCACCGGCGCGATCCACACCCTGCGGCTCGGCACCCACGGGTCGACGCGGAGCAGGAGCCGCAGAAGCTGGATCGGCGTGGCCGAGGCCCAGGCTTGCGGCGAGCACGAGGTCGGGTAGGGCACCGGCAGGTCGAACTCCGCCCTGTCGAACCCGCAGAAGAGCTCGGGCAACCGGTCGCCGAAGGCGCGGGCGGCGTCGAGCAGGCCGGTGGCGATGCGCTGGGCCTCCTCCACGAACCCGTAGCGCATGAGCCCGGACGCCACGAGCGCGCTGTCGTGCGGCCAGACGGACCCGTTGTGATAGCTCATCGGGTTGTACGCGCCCATGTCGGAGGCGAGGGTGCGGATGCCGAAGCCGGAGAACATCCGGGGCGACAGCAGGTGCCCGGCCACGGCCGGGGCCTTGTCGCGGTCGACGATCCCGGACCACAGGCAGTGGCCCATGTTGGAGGCGAGCGCGTCGATCGGGCGGCCCTCGTGATCGAGCCCGACGGCGAAGTAGCCGCGGTCGGGCAGCCAGAACCGTTCGTTGAACCGGGCGCGCAGCTCCGCGGCCCGTTGCCGGTAGAGCTGCTCGGTCTCGGTGTCGCGCGCCTCCTTGGCGAAGTAGTGGCGGGCGATGTAGGCGGCGTAGACGTATCCCTGCACCTCGGCGAGGGCGATGGGCGGCCGCGCGATCGTGCCGTCGGCGAAGTTGATGCCGTCGAAGGAGTCCTTCCAGCCCTGGTTGAGCAGGCCCTGGTCGGTCTTGCGCTGGTACCACAGGAACCCGTCGCGCATGCCGTACCGCTCGATCCACTCCAGCGCGGCGTCGGCGTGCGGGATCAGCCGCTCCACCGCCGCCCGGTGCAGGCCCCAGCGGCGCAGCTCGCCGAGAAGGATGACGAACAGCGGGCTGGCGTCGACCGAGCCGTAGTAGGCGTGCCCGGCGGCCGACCTGTCGTCCTTCCTGGCGCCGTAGCGCAGCTCGTGCATGATCTTGCCGGGCTCCTCCTCGGTCAACGGGTCGACCTTGGTGCCCTGCAGGGCGGCCAGCCGTCCCAGCGTGCCGTGCGCCAGCTCGGGATCGAGCGGCAGGGCCATCCACGAGCTGAGCAGCGAGTCGCGGCCGAACAGCGTCATGAACCAGGGCGCCCCGGCGGCGACGGTGGGCGGCAGCTCCGGTTGCCCGGGATCGAACAGCCGCAGTGCGCCGAGGTCCTTCTGCGACTGACGCAGGATTCCCGCCAGCGCGGTGTTGGTCGTCGTCACCTTGGGCAGGCGCTTGTCCCACTCGAAGAGCTGACCGGCCCGCTGGACCAGCGCGGGCGACAACTGCTTCTCGGTGTACCACGGCTCGGTCTCGATCCCGTCGATGATCGGGTTGGCCTGCACGCAGCCCGCCCACTCGCCGCGCGCCGGCACCACCACGCGGAAGACGAGCAGGCGCGGGTTGATCATCGGCAGCACGGGGGTGCCGTCGGCCTTGGCGATCACCCGCACTCCCCTGGCCTTGCTGCCCGAGAACATGCGCAGCGACCGCTCGTCCGCGACGGTGGTCACGTCGGCCACCCAGTGCACCCGGTGGGTCTTCACCTCGAACAGGTCGCACACGTCGGAGCCGATGTGCAGGGTCACCATGCAGCCGGCCGGCTCGTGGGACATGTTGCGGATGGTGATGTCCTCCGACAGCCCGCCGCCGACGTACCGGTCGCGCACGATCAGCAGCGTGCTCTCGGCCTGCCCCGGCCGCGGCGATGTCCGGCCGACGAAGGTCGCGTGGTACGGCTCGCCCGCGAGGACCTGGAGCTCCTCGATCGGGCTGTCGTCGACGCGCAGCTCCCAGTGGGACAGCAGCCGGGTGTCGGCGTAGTAGATCCCCTGCGCCGACCCGGGCAGGATGTCGCCGTTGCGGGCCGACACGCAGAACGATCCCCCGGCCACGAGTGTCATGGCCCCGCCGATGGCGCTGGGCTGTCCCTCGAACGTCCATCCGCTCGTCATGCCGATCACCCCGGCCCCCGGTGGCTGTTCCGACGGTGCCCTCATACCCGGAGGTGGCGCGAATTTTCGCCTGATATGCGGCCTTGTTTCCGTATCCAGTGATCCAGAGGGGTTTACTCGGCCATGACCCGGCGTTTCCTACCCTTCCGCCATGCACAGGTGGATGAGCTCGGAGGGACATGAGGTAGACGTGGTCGTCATCGAGGGCCGCGCCCTGCTGCGCGTGCGACACCTGGGCTACCACATCGGCTACTGCGCCTCCGTCGCGGAGGTGGCGGCCCACCTCGATCTCGCCGACCTGGTGGAGGTCGTCGACCTGCCTCACGCCGCCAGGGGCCGTGGACACGGATGACCCGTGGACAAGGATGAGGGGTGAGCCGGACAGGCTCACCCCTCCCTCTGATCACCGCGTCGCCTCACCGCGGCGCGGACGCTCAGTCCTCCCAGCCCGGCATGTTCCAGAAGCTGTCGGCGGCGGCCGGCTTGGGCTGTGCCTTGGCCTGGGCCTTGGCCGGGGCCTTGGCCGGGGCCTTGGGCTTGGCCTTCGCGGTGGTCTTCGCCTTGCCGGCCTGCGGCATGCCCCAGCCCGGCATCATCCCGCGCACCCAGGCGTCGGCGGCCTCGTCGTCGTCGGCCTTCGACGGCTTACCCGCGAGGTCGTTGCCGGACATCTTGGTAATCGTCGGCTGGTTGGACGTGGGGCGAAGGAAGACGTCCTGCGGCGAGCCCTGGCCGCTGTTCCCCTTGGCGGGCATCGTGAACATGGAGCCCGGCTGCGATCCGCTCACCTGGTTCCCGTTCGCGCCGGCCAGCGGGCCGCCTCCGGCGGGATTTCCGACCGGCTGCGTGCCGGCCTGCCGGCCGTGGGCCGTGTCGCCGCCCGGCGCCTGCCTGCTCTGGTCGTTCGCCGCCGGTCCGCTCGCCCGATCCTCGGCCTCGTCGTCCGCCGGGAAGAACGGGCCGACCTTCGCGCCCTTGTCCAGGATGTCCAGGCTCTTGGACGCGACGACGTCGGGCTCCTCCGGGTGGTTCATCGCCATGGCGGCGATCTGCTTGCCGGGCGACATCGGCTCCTTGGCGGACAGCGGAGCCGGGTCCGCGGGAGCGGGGCCGGAAAGCAGGGCCGCAGCGAGTACGGCAGTACAAAGAGGCATGAGAATTTCCCCCGAAATCTCGTGGACGGTACAAGAACGAAGGTAAGCGCACGATGCCGGGCCATCACGGACCCGATGCTCAGTGTCCGGTCAAATAAGAGGATCAGCCGCTTCAGGACATAGACTCCCAGCTCACCCCCTGCTTCGCTCATTACGGAAATGACCGCGCCATGCTCCAAGTGCCCGTACGGCAATGCATGCGGTGAAATCGCGCGGCGAGAGACCGGGGAAGAGGCGGGAGAAGGCGGGGAAGCGGCCCGGGGACGGCGTGAAGGACACAGGGAAACCGCGAAAAACGGAACGGGGGCGAGCCGTGAGCGGCTCACCCCCGTGAAGGCTGTTTCCGTACGACGGCCGATCACCTCGGCATGAGAACCTTGTCGACCGCGTAGATGGTGGCGTTGCTCGTCGCGATGTTTCCGCAGGTCACAGTGGCGTCGTTGACCTTTAGCGTGGAGTCGGACCCCGTGACGGTGAGCTTGCGCCCCTCGAGAGTGGTGAGCTCGCCGTGCATGTCCGCGGGCGCCTTGCGCCCCTTGACCACGTGGTAGGCCAGCAGCCCCCGGAGCGACTTGCGGTTCTTCATCAGCTGGTCGAGCTGGCTCTTCGGGATCTTGTTGAACGCGTCGTTCGTCGGCGCGAACACCGTGATGTCCTGGGCGGAGTTGAGCGTCTCCACCAGGCCGGCCTTCTTCACCACGCGCGCCAGCGTGGAAAGCAGCGGGACGTCGGAGATCGCGGTGCCGACGGGCACCTTGGCCAGCTCTGCGGGGCTGCCCTTGCCCGAGGCCGGCAGCGAGGAGCAGCCCGCGCCGACGGGCGTTCCGGAGACGGACGGAGACGCGGACCCCGACGCGGTGGGGCTCTCGCTCGCCTCCGCGCTGGGAGTCTCGCTGGTCATGTCCGTCGCGGTCTCGTTGGCCGCGACCGGAGCGGGATTGCCGCCGCCCTGGCCGCCGCACGCCGCGGACATGGAAAGCGCCGCGGTCAGGGCGGCAAGGGCGAGCAGACGGGTATTCATGATCGTGTTTCCTTAGTCGTGGAAAGGTCGTTGCTGGGTGGTTGGTCGGGTGCGTGATGAGACACGGGACGGGCGCACCGATCGGTCCCGGGGACCGGACGCGGTGCCCGGCGTGCCACCCGCACGACCGTCCGCGCCGTCGGCGACCCCTGTGGACGGCGACACCGGAAGAGCCCGCCACACGGGCTCAGGACCGGTGTGGCGGGCCGTTCTGACGGGCCGGTCACACGGGCCTCTTCCGTCAGGCCGTCTGGGGTTGGCTTACTAGCGCGGCCGCTGATGCTGGCGGGGCCTGGTGACCGGCTTCTTGCGCGCCGTCTTCGGCTGGGCCGCCTTCTGCTCCGCCTGCGGCAGCGGATAGATCCTGGTCGACTGGACGCCCTGCACCGGGCCGAAGGTGAACGGCTGCGGCGCCTGTGCGTTCGAGCCGGAAGCGACGACTGGCCGGATGAAGACGTCGCGTGTCTTGGGATCGATCACCGGGACGTACTTGGTCGTGGTCTCTCCATCGGCCTCCGTGCCCTCGATCGTGACCGGCGAGCGGGGAGCCGTGGCGCTGTCGTCGCGCTCGCCCTCCGTCCCGCTGGGGGTCATCCATGGCGGCGCCTGGGGAATGGTGGACGAGGGTCCCCCGGCCTGCGGCACCATGGCGGGCAGGGTCGCGAATTGCGGCCGGCCCGTGGACGGCGACGCGGCGTTGGTGTTGTCCGTGGTTGCCCTCGTACCGGGCGGTGCCGGGTCCGGCGGCACGGCGGCCGGCCCGGAAAGCAGGGCGGCGGCCAGTACGGCTGTGCAGAGAGGCATGAGACTCCCCCGAGGTCATGGATGGTACGAGCACGACGGTAAGCGCCGCACCGGGGAGTGATCACGCATCCGACGACCAATGTCCGGTCAAGCATGATGATCGGGCGCTTCACCCGTAAAGATCCCATCAGTCCCGCGAGCGGCCTCGGCACGGCCGTGGAGAGGGCCGGAGCGGGACGGGCAGCGGGGCCCGTAGGGTGCCGTTTCCTCACGGGACCCGCGGGTGAGGGGGCCGGACGGGCTCGCCGGCGCACCGCCGCTTCGCCCGCGGTCTCACTCGGGCAGCCTGACCTCGATCGGCACCACGATCGGCGGACACTGGGGCGGGTGCGGCACGGGCCGCCGCTCGAAGTAGTGCTCCAGGGCCTGCCGCAGCCGGTCGAGCGCCTCGTCGACCGAGTGCCCCTCGCAGGCGACCTCGACCTGAACGCACCGCGCACAGTACAGGCCGTCGTCCTCGGGGGTGACGGTCGCGGTCAGCCGCACGGTCCGTCCCATGCTCCCACCGTGCGCGGTGACGGGCCGAGGTAATCCCGGCGCCCGGGCAACAGTACGGAGATCCCCCGCCCGATCGGCTCGGCGACCTATGCGCTTCGCGCCGATTTTGCCTGATAGAGAGGCATTTCGGTGGCCAGTCGCGAGGCGGGCGGGCTTCCTCGGGTAGGGCCGGGCCCATGGGCAAGAAGGACAAGAAGGAAGAGCCGTCGGCGGGCGACGAGGTCACCTGGAAGAGCCACGGCGGCGAGGCGGCCGGCAAGGTCGAGAAGAAGATCACCGAGCGTACGGAGGAGGCGGGCCGCACCGTGGCCGCCTCGCCCGAGGACCCGCAGTTCCTCGTACGTAGCGACAAGAGCGGTGGGACGGCGGTGCACAAGCCGTCGGCCCTGCATCCGAAGGAGTGACGTGACCGCCGACAGGAAGCAGACCGCCGCCGAGTTCGGTGAGGCGGTCAACATGTCCGCGGACGAACTGGAGCGATGGCTGCGCGAGGAGCCGTCGAAGGCGGTCGGCGACAAGCCGGACGGCGGCGAGTCGACGGGCCGCGAGTCCGGCCGGCACATCGTCGCCATCCTCCGCAAGAAGACGAGCGAGCTGGACGACGAGGACTACGCCCACATGCGCAAGGTCGTCGGATATGTCCGCCGGCACCTGGCCCAGCGCCCCTCGGGCGACGTGCGGGACACCCGCTGGCGATACTCCCTCATGAACTGGGGCCACGACCCGCTGAAATAGTGCCTTCGAACGGCCAGGTCCGCCCCCGGGGGGTACGCAGGCACCTCACCTCGTGCCGCCAGGTGCACGACGGGCGGTCCGCGACGCCGGGTCCCCCGCGTGCCGACGCGAGGTGCCCTGCGGCAGGTCCGCGACCGGGTTCGCGAACGTGCCGCCGCGCGTTACCGCCAGGTGCACCACAGCCGGTCCGTGACGCCCGGTTCGCGGGCGCGGGGACGCGCCCGCCGTGCCGGTCGTCTTGCCGCCGCTATGTCGTCTCCGACGAGTCACGCCCCGCTGCGCGTGGCCGAGGTCGGGGGTATGGCGACGGAGACTCGCTAATCAAGCGTCTTCTTCCAGTGGAAGCCGCCGGGCAGGTTCACGGTGAGGGTGCGGCGTCCGTCCGCCGTCTTCGTGACGCGGAAGGCGCGTCCGCCGAAGCTGTGCCCGACGCCGCCGCGCGAGAGGTTGAGCCTGAACGGTCCCATCTTGATCGCTTTTCGGTAGCTCCAGCCCATGAGTTCCTCCTTGTTCTGCCGTGGCCTCGCGACTACCCCGGAGGACGATCAGCACACCTGCCGACGGATCATCTCCGTTTACGACCGTGCTGCCGGGTATGGCCACCAAAGAGCAATCCGGCCGTCAGGAACGCGATCGGATCGCCGAGCGGGCGCCGGAGGCGACGGACCCGACCTCGTCGGCGGGTCTCCGCCTCCTCGCGGGGACGCCTGCCCGAGAGCGGAAGGAGCTGTGCTATGGGACACGCCGGAGTGATGCTGGAGACCTATCCCGCCGACCTCGGCGGCGTGGACAGGCAGGTGCTCGCCAAGTGCATCGAGGCCTGCTTCGACTGCGCGCAGACCTGTACGGCCTGCGCCGACGCCTGCCTGAGCGAGCACGCGGTGGCGGGGCTCGTCCGCTGCATCCGCACCAACCTCGACTGCGCCGACATCTGCGCGACGACGGGCCGGGTGCTGTCGAGGCACACCGGCTACGACGCGAACCTGACGCGCGCCCAGCTTGAGGCGTGCGCGCAGGCGTGCCGCAGTTGCGGCGACGAGTGCGGCCTGCACGCCCACATGCACGAGCACTGCCGGGTCTGCGCCGAGGCGTGCCGTCGCTGCGCCCAGGCCTGCAACGAGTTGCTGGCCGCGCTCGGCTGAGCACCCGCACTCTGACCTTCTCCCCGAGGCCGGTTCATCAGGGCGGCTCTCTTGGCGGCTTCCACGGCGCGGCCTCGCCCGCCGTACGTCGCGGGGGCGTTGGCATGGCCGCGGCAGGGACCGTGTAAAAACTGTTCCTATGGCAAAGGAAGCGGACGAGGAGCCGATCGGCGACGACCTGGAGGCCGTCACCGCAGCCGTGCTCACCGCCTCGCGTGTGCTCGTCGCGATATCGGCACGGTCGCTGGCCGCGGCGGAGGACCGGGTCACCCTGCCGCAGTTCCGCATGTTGATGGTGGTCGGACAGGGCGAGACCAAGCTGGTGACGCTGGCGGACAAGCTTGGCGTCAATCCGTCGACGGCCATGCGCATGGCGGGCCGCCTCGCCGTCGTCGGCCTGCTGAAGCGCGAGGTGAATCCGCAGAACCGCCGGGAGACCCTGCTGCGGCTGACCGACAACGGGCGGCGGATCGTGGAGGAGGTCACCGCCCGGCGCAAGGAGGAGATCGCCGCGATCCTCACGCGAATGCCGGCGTCCCAGCGGCAGGCCCTCATCACCGCCATGCGGGAGTTCAACGACGCGGCGGGCGAGCCGCCCGCCCGCATCGCCTTCCCGCTCGGCTGGCCCGGCCCGTCCGCCTGACCACCGCCTGAGCGGCTTCCACGCCGTCGCCCCGGGCACAGGCCGAAATCCAGGCGCAGGGTCGTCGGAGATTCAGCGCCCGGAGGCGGCGCAGGCCCCGGCGATTCAGCGCCGGACGCGGCTTCCGCGGGGTCGGCTCAGGGCGAGCGCCCTGGGATCCAGCGCCTTGAAGGGGATCCAGTGCTCTGAAGCGCGACCCCGGAATCAGCAGCCGTCGGCGGCGCAGGCTCCGGGGATGAGCCCGGGGGCTCCATCGGCGCCGGACGGCACCTCACCCTGGTCCTGGCTGCTGCCGCCCTTCGAACCGCCGCCCTTCGAGGCGCCGCTCGTCTTGCCAGACGAGCCGGTCCCGGTGTGGCCCGTGCTCTTCCCTCCGGAGGCGGAGCCGCCGCCCGAGGAGGCGGAGGCGGTGTCCGCGCCGCCACCACCGGACGCCTGCGATCCGCCGGCGCCCTGGTCCCCTGCGCCCTGATCGTTCGCGCCCTGATCCGCTGAGCCCTGGTCGGCCGGGCCCTCCGCGTCCTGTCCGCCCTCGCCGCCCAGTCCGTCGCCCTGTCCGTCGCCCCGTCCGTCGCCCCGTCCGTCGCTCTGTCCGTCGTCCGCGGCGGAACCGGTGTCCTGGGCGGGGGCCGACTGGCCGGTCCCGGCCCCGGCGGGCGGGTCCGCGGGACCGAACCCGCCGCGCAGCGCGAAGCCCGCTCCCCCGGCCGCGAGCACGGCCACCAGGGCCACGGCGGCGATGACGACGGGCTTCATGTTCCTGGTCCTGGGGGGCGGCTCCTGCCGGCTGGAGAGGATCTCCTGCCGGAGCCGGTCATCGTGGCTCGTCTGTGACGGGACGCGCCCTTGCATGCGAGACAACTCCCAGCGGTCGTGTTCGGGGGAAACCTCCACGGCTTCCGCGGGTGGCTGCCCACCCTAACTCCACCCGTGACCAAATTTCACATAGACGGCTAAACAATCATGAATCTCCATAGGCCGCCGGACCTGCGGTGTCACGACAAGTCCCCCGAGCATGCTCATTCTTGAGCAAACAAGGAGTAAAGGCCCTCGGTAGCATCCCAGTGCCACTCCGGCTTCCCGCCCAGATCAGCGCGTGGGAGACCGAGACCCCGCCCGGCCGGTCACCCGTCAAGCTGAGCGCCGTACAGCGAAGGAAGAATCGATGACGGACGCCCGCCTTGCCTTTCCCGTGACGGAACGGGCCTGCCCGTTGGATCCGCCGCGGGAGTACGCCAGGCTCCGGCTCGAACGGCCGGTCAGCCAGGTCGACCTGCCCAGCGGCCAGTGGGCGTGGCTGCTCACCCGGCACCAGGACGTGCGGGCAGTGCTCGACGATCCTCGGTTCAGCTCCGACATGAGCCGGCCCGGGTTTCCCAACCTCTACGCCAAGCCCGTCGAGCCCGTGCTCAAGGGCACGTTCATCCGCATGGACGGCGAGGAGCACGCCCACTATCGGCGCATGCTGACCGGGGAGTTCTCGGTGAAGCGTGTGGAGGCCATGCGCCCGGCGGTCGAAGCGGTCGTGGACGGCTGTCTCGACCGCATCGAGACGTCCGGCTCCCCGGCCGAGCTGGTGCGCGATCTGGCACTGCCGGTGCCCTCCCGGGTCATCTGCGGGATGCTCGGCGTCCCCCACGAAGACCACGGCACCTTCGGCGGCTATCTGCAGACGCTGTTCGACGCCAAGAGCGACCGCGAGCAGATCGGCGCCGCGAAGACCGGCCTCGCGGCCTACCTCGACCGGCTCGTGGCCGACAAGGAGCGCGAGCCCGGCGATGACCTGATCAGCCGTCTCGTGACCGAGCAGGTGCTCCCCGGACGGCTGAGCAGGCAGGAGCTGATCACGATCTCCTGGATGCTGCTCGCCGCGGGTCACGAGACGACCGCCCACATGATCGGCCTGGGGGTGCTGACCCTCCTGGAGCACCCCGATCAGCTCGCGGCGGCCAAGGCCGATCCGAAGCTGATGGCGTGCGCTGTGGAGGAGCTCCTGCGGCACCAGACCGTCATGCAGCTCGGCATGACGCGGGTGGCCGTGGCGGACGCCGTGGTCGGCGGGCAGCTCATCCGGGCCGGCGAGGGCGTCATCGCCCTCCTCGCGATGGCCAACCGCGACGGTGAGGTCTTCCCCGACGCCGACAGGTTCGACATCCGCCGCGGCGCGCGCAACCACGTCGCCTTCGGGTACGGCCCGCATCAGTGCCTCGGGCACACGCTCGCCCGGCTGGAACTGCAGGTCGCGTTCACCCGGCTGTTCGAGCGGTTCCCGGGCCTGCGCCTGGCAACCCCCGTCGAGCGGATCCCCTTCCGCTACGACGCGATCGTGTACGGCGTGCAGGAACTTCCCGTCACCTGGTGACAGGGGCCGCGCGCCCGCAGGACGAGATCGGACGAGCCGGTCCCCGTACGCCGGGGCGGCCGAGGAGGAAGTATGCGTGTCAGCGTCGACACCAGCCGATGTTGCGGAGCGGGGACGTGTGTCCTCATCGCGCCCGGCGTCTTCGACCAGACCGACGACGAGGGCACGGTCGTCCTGATGGACCCGTGCCCTCCGCGGAAGTTGTGGAACGACGTGCGGGAGGCGGCGGTCGCGTGTCCCCGCAGCGCCATCGACGTCGACGACGAATGAGGGGCAGGGCCTTCCCTGCCCCTCATCGCGTCCGGGATGCGCCGGCGCGGCGCCTGTGACCACCTCTCGAACTCCGACCAGCCCAAATAGGCACGACAATGCGCACGATAAGCGCACTTTTCACATTAAGCATGCTTCGCTTAAACTCTAAGCGGATCATGAGGCGTTGACATCATTGGGGGGTGTATGCGTCGGGCATCCGGCTCTTTACAGGTTGGCGAGCGGCTTCGCGCCCTCTGTTGTACCGCTTCCGATCACACATCTGTCGTCAGACTCAACCGCAACGAGCATTTATACGTATGCGGTGAACAGGCGAGTCATCTCTACATCATCATCAGCGGCCGGCTGAAGACGGTCAGCGTCTCGCGCTCGGGCAAGGAGTGCCTACTGGGCATCCACACCTACGGCGACCTGCTGGGCGAGTCCTGCCTGCTGGGCGGCAGGCGGGGCGAGACGGTGACCGCGATGACCCCGGCCACCCTGCGCAAGATCCCCCGGGCGAACTTCCTGTCCGCGCTGGCGGACGACGGTCTACTCGAGGACTTCCTGTGCTACCTGGCCCATCGCCTGACCGAGCAGCAGCAGGTGATCACGAGCCTGGTCACGGCGGACAGCGAGGAGCGCCTCGCGCACACCCTGCTGCGCCTGGCCCGCAAACTGGGCACGCCCAAGGCCGGGAAGCTCTGCATCCACGACAAGATCACGCAGGAGGAGCTGTCCGGCATGGTCGGCACCACCCGCTCCCGGGTGGGCTATTTCCTCAAGCGCTTCCGCGACAGCGGGCTGATCGAGAGCCGGCCGGACGCCTTCCTGGCGGTGGACGAGGAACGGCTGGGCGACTACATGGAAGCGATTTCCTGAAATTCGGACGAACGTCGTCCGGCGGAACAGGACGGCCGGGGCGGTTTTCCGCGCCCGGCCGTCGGCCTTTCATCCGAACGATTTCGAATCCTCAGGAATACAACCGATCATCGGGGGTAGGAAAATGCTTTTTGGACCGCCGGGGCCGCCCGTGATCATGCGGGCGCGCGGAATACCACGCTGCCGTTGAATCCGCCGAAGCCGAAGCCGTTCGAGAGGGCGACCCCGATATCGGCGCGGACCCCGCCGGTGGCCGGCGCGAACCGGAGACCCGGGTCGGCGGGGTGCGCGAGCCCCGGGTTGGGGTGAACGAACCCGCCCCGCATCTGCACGACGGTCGCCACCGCCTCGACCACCCCCGCCGCCGCCAGGCAGTGGCCGGTAAGGGCCTTGGTGGAGTTCACCCAGGCCCCGCCCACCGCCTCGCCGAGCACCCACCGCAGCGCCTCCGCCTCCGCCGCGTCCCCCAGCGGGGCTCCGGTGCCGTGCGCGTTCACGTACGACACGTCGCCGGGCGAGACGCCGGCCCGGCTCATCGCCCGGGTCATCGTGGCCGCCTCGGCCTCGCCGTCGGGCTCGGTGAGGCTGTTCGCGGCCAGGCGCAGGTCCCATCCGGCCAGCTCGGCGAGCACCTCGGCGCCCCGCGCCCGCGCGGACCGCCGCGACTCCAGCACCACGCACGCGGCGCCCTGGCCGTAGGCGAAGCCGCCGTGCGTCTCGTCGAAGGGCGGTCCCACCGGACCCGGGGCCATCGCGCCGACGTTGAGCAGGGCCCGCTCCTCGATGGCGGACAGGTCGGCGAGGGCGCCGACGACGAGGCACACGTCGGCCTCTCCTGTGGCGACGAGGCGGGCGCCGTGCACGAGGCCGGCGTTGCCGCTCGCCGAGGCCGCGCCCACGGTGCAGCCCTCCCCCCTGATCTGGAGCAGCTGGCTGATCGTGCCGACGTGATCGGTGTCGAGGAGCCGCAGGGCCGCACGCGGGGGCAGGTGGGCGGGCCGGTTCGCGTACCGGTCGTGCAGGTCCGTCAGGTGCCGACCGGTCAGGTTACTCCCGGCGACCACGAGCCCCACGCGGTCGCCCGGCACGGCCGCGATGTGCAGGCCCGCCCCGATCCAGGCCTCGGCGGCCACGCCGACGGCGGCGCGCAGCGGCAGCGGGGCCCGCCGGGTGAGCCGTTCGGCGGAGCGCCGCAGGGCGTCGGGCGCGCCCGCGGGCAGGACGGGCAACGCCTCGCGGACCTCCTCGTCCAGCAGGGCGGCCGGAGGGCCTCCGTCAGGGCACGGGCGCACGCCCCGCCGTCCCTCCCGCAGCGCCCGCTCGAACGCGCCGGCGTCGCCCGCGATCGCACAGACCACGCCGACGCCCGTGACGGTCACCGTGTGCATCGCAGCGCCTCCATCGGAACGTGCCGCTCAGGCATGCGTGCGCAGCAGTTCGACGAGCTCCCCGACCGGCGCGCCCTGACGGAACTCCGACAGCGGCACCTCGATCGCGAGCTCCTCCATCACCGCGGTGACGATGTCGGCCCGGTCCACGCTGTTGCAGCCGAGGTCGGCCAGGCTGCGGTCGGGCGTGATCTCAGCCGGGTCGATCTCCGGGACCACCGCCACCGTCTGCCGCCGGATCGATTCGAGGATCGCGACGTCGTCCATGCACCCCTCAACTCCCTTCAGATCCACTCGTACCGGCGGTGGTGGTCCTCCACCGCGCGCAGGGCCAGCATCGGGCGCCGGTCGGCGCACCGGTCCAGAAGGTGCTCGTAGGCGGCCACGTCCACCTTCCGGTCGCGCTCCGGCACCAGGCAGCGCATGTTCTCCGGCAGCACCTCCAGATATTCGGCGAAGGTCAGCTCGGCCCTGGCCGACAGCCGGCCGGCGATGTCCATGGCCGCGACCTCCTCGGCCGACCTCTGGTCGGCCACACCGCTGAAGAACTCCGACGAGCAGCCCGAGCCGTAGGAGAACAGGCCGACACGCAGCGGCGCGGCGGGCCGTGCGGTGTCGAGCGCGGCGGCCAGGGCGAGGTAGAGCGAGCCGGAGAAGAGGTTGCCGACCTCTCCGGGATAGGTCAGCGACGGGCCCACCCGCCGCTCGAAGTCCGCCTCGATCTCGGCCGGGGTCGCCGCGGTGAACTCGCGCAGCAGCTTGCGATGCCCGGCCTTGACCATCCCCGCGAACGGCGTGTGCAGCGCCAGCAGGTCGAACGTCGTCATCAGGTCGACGTCCTCGACCCGCGCGCGGTAGTCGGCGAAGCTCTCCCGCAGGCACTCCAGGTAGGCAAGCAGCGACCGGTCCACGTCCGCGATGTCGTACGCCGGGGAGGGCCGGGCGGTGTCGAGCGTCTCGAAGCTGTAGAGGCCGAAGGCCCCGGGGTCGAGGGCGAGCACCCGCGGGTCGTCGCCGACCAGCATGGCGACCGCGCCGCTGCCGGTGGCCGGCTCGGCGTACTCCGCCCGTTCGTCGGCCAGCGCGACGTCGGTGGCGATCACCAGCGCGCGGGCGCCCGGCGAGACGTCCGACGCGACATAGGAGGCGGCCAGGCGCAGCGCTGCCGTCGCCGAGTAACACGCCTGCTTGACTTCCAGCAGCCGGCAGTGCCGGCCGAGGCCGAGGTGCTCGTGCACGTACGACGCGACCGACTTGCTGTAGTCGACCCCTGACTCGGTGGCCGTGATGAGGAACTCGACGCTGTCGCGTTCCTCCTCGCCGAGCCGCTCCAGCAGGGGTGCGGCGGCGTTGACCGCGTTGGTCACCGGGTCCTCGAACGGCAGCGCCACCGCGCGGCGCGCCATCATGAGGTTGCCGAACCTGCCGGTGTCGAGCCCCCGCCCGGCGAACAGCTCGGCGACCGGCACGCACGCCACGCCGCCGTACACGTTGAGGGACTCGATGCCGGTGAGCCGGTCTGTCATCGTCGGCCCTGCCCTTCCTTGATCGACGCGGTCCGCCCGGCGGCGCCGGGGCGCTCGTCACCGGCTCCGAGGCGGAGGAAGCCGGCCAGTGCGTGGTTCACCTCTTCCGGGTGTGTGACGCAGGGGAAGTGGCCCGCGTCGGGGATCTCGACGTACCGCGCGTCGGGGATGAGGCCGTGCAGCAGATGCGCGGTCTTGAGCGGGATGACCGAGTCGTGGCGGCCCTGGACGATCAGCGTGGGCACCGAGATACCCGGCAGCCGGCCGAGCAGGTCGGGCTCGGCCGCGAAGACGTCGAGGTAGCGCAGGCCGATCCGCGGGTCCATGCTCTCGCAGCGCAGCAGCGCCGCCTCCAGGTCGTCCCGCTGCTCGCGGATCCGGGCCGACCCCGATCCGGCGACGATGTGGTCGAGGTCCTCGGCCACCACGCGTTCCAGCCGGTTCACGGCGCCGGCACGGTTGGCGTACTTGTACGACCCGCAGATGATCGACAGGGACGCGGTGGCCTCGGGATGCCGCAACGCGAAGTTCTGCGCCAGCAGGCTGCCGAACGACGCGCCGGCGACGTGGACCGGGAACTCCACCCCGAGGCGGCGCAGGACGTCGAAGTGCAGGGCGGTGATGCCGTCGAGGCTGATGTCGCCGTCCGCGGTGGTCGCGCCGACCCCGGGGTGGTGGATCACCACGACCCGGCACCGCCCGGCCAGGTCGCGGAACTGCCGGGCGAACACCCCCGCGCCCATGTTGAACGGATGCATCAGCAGCAGCGTCGGGCCCTCGCCCGCGCTGAGCACCTCGACCTGCCCCCCAACGTACGCCACGAGCGTGCGCCGGACACCGGGAGCGGCCTCCCGCACCGCCGCCCAGTTCTGGTCGGCCGGGCGGTAGCCCTCGCGCAGCACGTCCTGGATGTCGGACGGCACCTCCCCGGCGGGACGGTAGGCGGCGCGGGCGGCGTCGAGGGCCGTGACCGGCTCCTCGGCCGTCACCAGGCACGGCACCTCGGCGGCGGAGCCGAACAGCCCGGTCAGCCGCTCGGCGACGAGATCGATCTCGGCCTTGCCGTAGCCCAGGGGGACGGCGAGCCGGACCAGCCGGTCGCCCGCGAGGTGCGGCCCGCCGCGCACACCGGTCTCGCGGAACATCCAGGCGAGGAACGACGGCACCGGATGGGGCAGACCGGCGAGGTGGTCCATGCGGGACAGGTCGAGCAGCAGGCAGTGCCCGCCGGGGGGCCCACCGGTGGGGCCGGCGAGCGGCACGCCCGCGGCGTCGAGACTCCGCCACAGGGTCCGCACGCCGCGCATCCGCTGACGCACCAGCTTCAGCACGCCCTCGCAGTCGGCGAGGGCCAGCGACAGCGCGCGGCGGTCGAGCAGGTTGAGACCGGGCCCGCGCAGCTCGGCCTCCTCCCGCAGCCGCGCCGCCACCTCGGGCAGGCGGGTCGCCACCAGGCCGCCCGCGTGGACCCCGAAGTCCTTGGTGGCGCTCATCGTCACGACGTCCGCCAGGGAGAGCAGGTCGCGTACCACGTCCCACACTCCGCGGCCCTGGTGTCCCGGCTCATGCTCGGCCACGAAGACGGCGTTCTCCACCACGCGGGTCGCGTCGACGACCACCGGCACACCCTGCGCCGCGGCACGCTCCCGCACCTGACGGAGATTGGCGGCCGACACCGGTGCGCCGCCCCCGGCGTTGCCGGTCAGCTCGACGGCGACGAAGGCGATCTCCCCGGCCTCCAGCGCCCTGTCCAGGGCGGCGAGGTCCAGGTCGCCGCCGAAATGACCGCTGGAGACGGACGGCAACGGGACGGGGTCGAAGCCGTTGTCGGCCAGGTTGAACAGCAGGGTCGGGAAAAGCCCGTTGTGCGGCACGGCGCCGCGCCGTCCCGGCCACGACCGGCACAGCAGCGCCTCGGCGGCCCGGCCGGACGGCGCCGCGACGACCGTTTCGAACGGCAGCCAGGGCGGGGTGAGCTCGTCGCCCGCGCCCGGCTCGGCGGCCCGGCGGATCAGCTCCTCGGCTCGCCGCGCCACCACCTCGTCCGTACGCTCGGCCCACGAGTCGGTGACCAGGTCGAACTCGACGGCCTCCGGCGGCAGCCGCAGCGGGTTGTGCCCGTGAGCCGCCAGCAGCGCCTCCCGCTCCTCAGCCGTGACCGCCGGACCGGCGTCGCCTCTTCTGGAGGGGCCGGACGAGACGGCGACAGCGGCGGGCGCGCTCACGGCGGCGCGACCGTCGGAAGCGGGGCCGTCGTCGGAGGCGGTGGGGCGGTCGGGGGCGGCGGGTGCCGTGATGCCGGTGGGCGCGGACGGGTCCGCGATCATCAAGATGACGTCGGCGACCGGGGTCCGCGGCCCGTCGGCGGGCTGGCAGAGGTAGAGGGGCACGTTCACGGGCCGGAACTTGTTCTTGAACTGGAAGTTGCCGGCGCCGAAGATGCCCGCGCCGCGCAGCTCCTCCAGGCCCTGTTCGACCTCGGGCGCGGCGTTCGGCGAGTCGCACACCTTGGCCCCGAAACTCGCGCCGAAGCTGAACAGCGTGCACCCCTCCGCCACGAGGACGCCGATGATCTGCACGATCGCGTACTCCAGACCGCCCAGCGGGCCGTCGGCGGGATAGAACTCCACGTCGAGCAGGTAGCCGTTCTCAGACGGGATGCGGGTCACGACCACCGCGTTCGCGAGAGCGTCGTCCAGGTAGGTCAGGAAGACCCGGTGCCGCTCGTCCAGCAGGCCCTCGCGGATCTCCTCCCGGACCCTGCGGACGTACGGGTTGGTCATCTGCTTGCCGCCGGCCCAGCGGTCCACCAGCTCGGCCAGCCGGCGGTCCGTCGCCGGGTCGGAACCCGAGCGATACTCCACGGTGCGGCAGGAGCCGCTGCGTTCGAACCGCTGGACCATGTAGCGCAACCGGCTCATCCGGCCGCCCTTCAGCGTGAACCGAGACAGGTCCTCCAGGCGCTGCACCGCACCGAACGGCGTGGCGGTCAGGCGGTGGCCTCCCGCCTCCTCCAGCCGCCGCAGCGACAGGAAGCTGGCCCTGAGGCCGCGGCCTCGCGCGTAGTCCAGGTATTCGGCCGCGAGCTCGGTGAAGTGCTCCTCCGAGCCGACGTAGCTCCAGGAGAAGAGGTCGTCGTCCCGCTGCGAGAACGTGAAGAACCCCTGGCGGGACGAGCCCAGGAACAGCAACGGCGCGATGTCCCGGCCCGCGAGCCCGGTCTCCTTGGCGTAGCGCCGCTCCAGGTCGGCCACCACCTCCCGCAGGCCGGGCCGCCCGGCGACGGCGGCCCGCGGGACGATCAGCGGCGCGCCCTTCTCCTCGGCCGATGATTCGACGGCTCGTGACGCGCTGCTTCCGGTGGCGCCGTCGGGGATGCCGGGGCCGACGCGGCTGGGGGCGCCGTCACCGGACGCGCCCAGCGAGGCGACGGCGGCGGCCCCGAAGGTGTCCCGCAGCCAGCGGGTCAGCTCGGCGAGCGTTGGCCGGTCGAACAGCAGCGACTTGCGCAGGCCACCGAGCCGCTTCTCCAGCGCGCTGATCACGCGCAGCATGTCGAACGACGTGAGCGCGTTGTGCTCGAAGCTCCGCGTCGGGTCCAGCGGCCGCCGGATGACGCTCTCGACCAGGTCGCGCACCGCCCGCTCGGCGGCCTCCCGGCCGTCGCCGTGCTCCGCGTCGTCCCCGCGCATCGCAAACGCGTGGTTCCCGTTCATCTCAGAGGTGCGGTTCCCGCTCAAGGCACCGCCCGCCGGGGCACCGGCCGCCGGAGCATGGCCGTTCGGCGTGTGGCTGCCGCGGGCGTCGCCGTCGTGAGTGGGCCGACCGCCGGACGGCGCGGTCAGCGACGTGATGTGCGCGGCGAGCGCGTCGACGCTGTCGTGCTCGTACATGTCTTCGGCCTTGAGTTCCAGGCCGTACGCCGCGCCGAGCTTGCGGGCGAGGTCCATCCGGAAGATCGAGTCTAGACCCAGCTCCGCGAAGGGCCGGTCGCCCTCGATCTCCTCGGCCGGCATGGCGAGGATGCGCGCCAGGTGTTCTCTGATGCTCCGCGTCACCGGCGCCGCCGCCTCGGCCGTCACCCGCACGAAGGCCGGGGCGGCCACCGGCCGCGGAGTGAGCTCCGGGGGGGCATGCAGGGCGGCGGGCTCGCTCGACGCGGTCCGGCCGCCGTCCGCGGGTGCCGCCACGCCTCGTGCCGCGGGCTCGGGACGTTCCCTGGGCTCGCCGGGCCAGGCGGGGTCCTCCTGTCCTCGCGCGGCGTCCGGCGGGGCGAGCCGCACCCGGGCCCGGCGGGCCGGCCGGGGTCCCATGCTGTGCCGCACGTGCTGGTTCGGCTTCTGCACCGTAACCTCCGTGATGACCTCCGGGACGGGACGGGACTCCTCTCGGGTGAACCAGAACCTCGTCCGGCTGAACGGGAAGCTCGGCATCGGCAGCCTGCGGGGCGGCCGGGCACCGCGGCCCGCCCGCCGGGCCCTGTGCGCGGCCCAGTCGACGCGTGCCCCGGCGACCCAGGCACGGGCCAGCGCGTGCAGGTCCTCCTCGTCACAGGGGCCGGCGTTCCGCGCGGCGGTGCCGAGGTGGATGACGCCGTGGTGGCCGGGCGTCGTGTCACCCGTCGCCCTGTCACCTCTCGCCGCCGTGTCGCCCTCCGCAGCGGCGCGCAGCGCCGACACGAGCTCCTCGTGGCTCGCCGCCACCACGGCGAGCCGTTCGCGCAGCTCCTCCCGGCCGGCCTGCAGCGTGTACGCGACGCGCGACAGCTCCAGGCCGGGCCGCTCGGCGAGGAAGCCCGCGAGCCGGGTCGCGTACGCGCGGAGCGCCCCGCGGGTCGGCGCGGACAGCACGAACAGCTCGGGTCCGGCGTGCGAAGACTCCACCGTCTCCTCCTCGCGGGTCACCGCCCGCTCCAGCACCACGTGGGCGTTCGATCCGCCGAAGCCGAACGAGCTCACGCCCGCGCGCCGGATCGGCCGCCCGTCGGGCCCGGGGGTCACGGGCCACGACAGGGCGGCGTCGACCAGGTGGAACGGCGTTCCGTCGAGCCGCAGGTAGGGGTTGACCTCTCGCCGGTGGAGGGTCGCGGGCAGTTCCCCGTGCTCCATCGCCAGCAGGACCTTGAGGACCCCGGCGATGCCGGCCGCCGCCTCCAGGTGGCCGATGTTCGTCTTGACCGAGCCGATGCCGATGTGGGGGGTCCGCGGCATCGGGCGGCCCCACTCCTCGTACAAGCGGCTGAACGCCTTCTTCAGGCCCTCGATCTCGATGGGATCGCCCAGGCGGGTTCCCGTCCCGTGCGCCTCGATGTAGGTGACCGTGGCCGGGTCGGCGCCCGCCTCGCGGTGCGCCCGGACGAGCACGTCGGCCTGCGCCTCCGGGTTGGGCGCGGTGAGCGACGCCGACCTGCCGCAGTGGTTGACGGCGGTGCCCCGCACCACCGCGTACACGTGGTCGCCCTCGGCGAGCGCCCGGTCGAGCGGCTTGAGCATCACGACGCCGACGCCCTCGCCGCGGACGTAGCCGTCGGCCGCCGCGTCGAACGTCTTGCATCGTCCGTCCGGGCTGAGCATGCCCGACTGGGTGAAGGCGACGAACACGTCCGGGTTGAGCAGCACGTTCACGCCTCCGGCGAGGGCCGTCTCGCACTCCCCCGCCTGGATCGCGCGGACCGCGCGGTGGATGGCCACCAGGGCGCTGGAGCAGGCGGTGTCCACCGCCTCGCTCGGGCCGCGCAGGTCCAGCAGGTGCGAGACCCGGTTGGCCAGCACCGCGTGCGCGACACCGGTCGCCATGTGAGCCTGGACCGGCACGCCGTGCCGGGTGAGCAGGGCGTCGTAGTCGGAGGTCGCGACCCCGGCGAACAGCCCGGTCGCGGTGCCGGCCAACTCCGAGGGCCGGTGCCCGGCGTCCTCGATCGCCCGCCACGCCGCCTGCAGGAACAGCCGCTGCTGGGGGTCCATCAGCGCCGCCTCCGCGGGTGAGATGCCGAACAGCCCGGCGTCGAACGCCGCGACGTCGTCCAGGAAGCCGCCCTGCAGGTGCCGCGTCCGATCGTCCGCACGAAGGTCGGCACGGTCGTCGGGCACCGGGCCCACGAGGTCGTCGCCGCGCATCAGGTGGCGCCAGAACTCGGTCAGGTCGGACGACCCGGGAAGCATCCCGGCCATGCCGACCACCGCCACCTCGACCGGCCCGCGCGCACCATGCGGTTCTCGTACGCCGCCGTCCCCGTCGCCCGCGTCGCCGCCCCTGGCCGCACCCGGTTCCGCGGCTACGGTGACCGGCTCGTCTGCGGCCGGCCTGTCCGTCCCCTCGTCGGCGGGCCGCTCCCGGTTTCCGTGCCGGGCGGCGAGCTCGGCCCGGTGGTGGGCGTCGAGGTAGGCGGCGAAGCCGGTCAGCGTGGGGCACTCGAACAGAACGGTGGGCAGGAGTTCGAGCGAGTAGCGCTCGTTGACCTCGTTGATCAGTTCGGTGAGCGAGACCGAGTCGAAGCCCAGCTCCATCAGGTCGGCGTCCGGGTCGACCTCCGACTGGTCCACCAGCAGGAAGCGGGCGGCCACCGCGCGCAGGTCGCGCTCCACGTGCGCCGCATACCCCTCGGCGTGCTGCCCGCCGCCTTCCTCCGAGGCGTGCGCGGGCGCCCCGCCGGAGGCCGCGCCGGAAGCCTCGTACGCCACGCGTGACGGCATGGCCGCGTCCCGAGCGCCGGGACCGCCGGTGGACTCGGCGACCGCCGGCTGGAAGACGACGAAGCTCGGCTCGTCCCCCGCGAGCGCCCGGCGGAACGCCTCCAGGCCCGCGGGGGTGCTCAGCGGCGCGATGCCCCAGTGACGGGCCATCAGGCGTTCCGTGGCCTCGTCCACGGCCATGCCGCCCTCTCGCCACAGCGGGTAGCCGATCGCGACCGTACGGCCCGCGCGCCGCCCGGCCTGCCGCTCCTGCTCCCGCTCGCGGGCGAACGCGTCGAGGAAGCCGTTCGCGTATGCGTAGTCCGCCTGGCCGAGGTTGCCCATCTCGGCCGTGGCCGAGGAGAACAGCACGAAGAAGTCGAGCGGGTCGTCCCTCGTCAGCGCGTCGAGGTGGAGCGCCCCGTCGATCTTGGGAGCCAGCACTTCGGCCACCTCGCCGGGCGTCTTGAGCACGGCCCGGGCATCGCGTGTGACGCCCGCCGCGTGGACGACGCCGTGGAGCGCGCCGAACTCCTCACGCACCCGCTGGAGCAGGCGCTCGGCGTCGGACCGTACGGCGATGTCGGCGGCCAGGTAGCGCACCCGCACGCCCTCGCGATCGAGGGCCTCGACACGGGCACGGCGCGTCTCGTCGAGCGGGGAGCGCCCGGTCAGGACCAGGTTGACCGGACCGTGCCCGGCCAGGAACTCGGCGACGAGCAGCCCGAGGGCACCGGCTCCCCCGGTGATCAGGTAGGTGCCGCCGGGGCGCAGCGGGAGACCGGCGACGTCGGCGGGCGTGAAGTCGTCGAGTCCGCGGACGTGGCGTCCCGCACTGTCGTACCGCACTTCGGTGACGCCGCCGGACTCGGCGCAGAGCTCCTCCGCCAGGAGGGCGGCGAGCCGCTCGCCGGATGTGCCGGGATCGACCTCCACCCGGGCGGCCGTGAAGCGGCTGTGCTCCAGGGCGAGAGTCCGCAAGGTCCCGGCCACGGCGGCGTACGCCGGGCGGATCAGCCCTGTGCCGTCCCCGTGCGCCACAACGGCGCGCAGCGGTGCCCCGCCGTTACGCCCGAGGATCGAGACGGCGGTCCAGAACGGCGCGTGGAACCCCTCCCGCACGTCGGCCGACGCGTCGCGAGCCCCGGCGGCCGGTACGCGCAGGAACGCGTCCGGCAGCAGGCCGCGACCGGCGAGGTCGTCCATCACCCGCCGGCAGTGGTCCGGGTGGCCGGGGATCAGCGTGTAAGTCCCGTCGTCGCGTCGTCCGTAGTCCGCTCCGGCGACCACGGACACACAGGTCACGCCGCGTCCCGCAAGCTCGCTCCCGACGGCCAGGCGCAGCGGCTCGTCCGCGAGGTCGAGCAGGGCCACGCGGGGCGGGCGGCCCTGGCGCGGCGGACCGGCCGGACGCCAGACCGGACGCAGATAACGGCACTCACCGGCCCCTACATCGCCTTGGGTGGCCGTCGCGACAGCGGTGGCGGCGGCGACACTCGCCCGGGCGGCGTCGATGGAGCCGGCGCTCTGCCACCCGCCGCCGCCGGAGCCGCCGATCGGGGCGCTGGTCGAGGCGCCGATCGGGGCGCTGGTCGAGGCGCTGGTCGGGGCGCTGATCCGGCCGGTGCCCGCGGGGGCGGGCTGCGTGACCGGGGCGACGGTCAGGCCGTCCACAGCGAGCAGGACGGCGCCGTCGTCGTCGACGAGCCGCAGGTCGAACCGGCGGCGTCCCCGAACGTCCCGGGCCTTCTCCACGACGTGGACCCAGCACGCGGACGGCAGGGGGACCAGGAACAGGGCCTGGTCGAGCCCGACGGGGACGTAACCCGCCGATCCTTCGACCAGCGCGGCGGCCGCCTGGAAGGCGCCGTCCAGGAGGGCGGCCTGGCGCGCGAGGCCACCGTCGTCCCCGTCCCCGCCCGTCTCCTCCGCCGAAGGCTCCCCTGCAGAGGAGCCATACGCGGCTTGCGCGGCCTGAACGCCGCGGGCCGCCACCGGGTCCGGCTCGGCGGACAGAGCGGACACCGCCGACATGGCGAGCGCAGTGGGTGCTACAGAAAGGGCGGGCACGATCGGCACTGTGGGTGCGGTGGACGTAGTGGATACGGCGAGCGCGGTGAGGCGGGCCAGGCACTCGCCGTCGCCTACACGCAGGGCGGAGACGACGCGGAGCCCGGGCCCGTAGTCGAGACCCGCCCGGCCGAGCTCGCGGTAGAAGCCCGCGACGTCGATCTCCCGGCCGCACCGGGACCTGATCGCGTCGAGTTCGAGCACCTGCGCGCGGTCGCGACGAGCCGCCTGCGGTCCGGTCACGCCGTCAGCCGCCGGGGCCGCGGCAGCGAGCCGGGCCAGCAGGCCCTCGGTGTACGCGGCGCCGTCCCGGCCGGGTCCGAGCACCCGGAACCGCCGGGCGTCTTCCTCCTGGATGAAATGGACCGAGACCTCGCGGATGCCGGATTCGAGGTTGATTGGGTGGTGCCAGCGCACGTCGCGCAGGGCCACGGCGGCGCCGGACAGGCCGGAGGCCGAGCGGACCAGTCCGAGGACCGCCGCACCCGGCAGCCAGCGCACCCCGCCAACGCGGTGATCCGTCAGGTGCGGCTCACCGCCGTCCAGCCGCAGAAGCGCCGTCTCCCCGGAGCCGGGCCAGCCCGCGTCCGGCGGCACGGACGTCATCGAGCCGCCGAGGGACGCGGCGCGCGCGTCCCCGGCACCCGCACGGGTGGGACCTGTCGCAGGTGTCGCGCCGGTCGTGTCGGGCGCGCCGGTCGTGTCGGGCGCACCGGTGTTGACGGGCAGCACCGGGCCGTCCAGGTCCAGCCAATAGCGGCGGCGCTGGAAGGGATAGGTGGGGAACGACGCCCGCAGAGGCACGGGAGCGGACCACAGCACGGGCCAGTCCACCGGCGCCCCGGCCACCCACACGCGGGCGAGCTTGGGAAGGCTGCGCCTGGCCAGGAGCGTGGCCACGAACTCTGCGCCCTCGTCGTCGTCCAGCAGGAGCAGGGTGCCGGCCCCCTCCGCCCTGCCGGTGACGACGTCGGGATGCGGCTCGCCCGAGACGTACGCGCGCAGGCGCTCCGCGAGGCCCCGCCGGTCGGTCGCCAGCACCGCGAGGCGCTCCGTCATCTCCTGGCGGCCGACCTGGCTGGTGTAGGCCAGCTCGCGCAGTGTGGCGTCGCATGCCGCGTCGTCGTCCACGAAGTCCGCGACCCGCGCCGCGTACGCGCGCAGCCGCTCGGCGTTGCGGGCCGACAGCAGGAAGAGCTGCCGATCTCCGTCGTCGGCCAGCCGAGGCCGGCTCTCTGTATGTTCCTCCACGATGACGTGCGCGTTCGCGCCGCCCGCGCCGAACGAGCTCACCCCGGCCCGTCGGGGAACGGCCCGCGGCCCGCCGCCGAGGTCGACCACCGGCCGCGCCCACTCCCTCGCCCCGGACGACGGAAGGAACGGCGACCCCGCGAAATCGATCTTCGGGCTGAGGGTCTCGAGGTGGACGCAGGGCGCGATCGTGCCGTGGCGCATCTGGAGCAGCACCTTCGTCAGCCCGGCCACGCCCGCCGCGGCCTCCAGATGACCGATGTTCGCCTTGACCGAGCCGATCGCGCACCGGCCCGTGCCGTGGTCCCCCGCCGCGCCGAACGCCCGGGTGAGGCCGGAGACCTCGATGGGGTCGCCCAGCTCGGTGCCGGTGCCGTGGGCCTCGACGTAGCTGATCGTCCGGGGATCGACCCTGGCGCGGCGCAGCGCCTCCGACACCAGCTCCGCCTGCGCGTTGGGGTTGGGGACGGTGAATCCCGCGGTCTTTCCCCCCGCGTTGACGGCGCTGCCGCGGATCACGCCCCAGATCCGGTCGCCGTCGGCCAGGGCTCGGTCGAGCGGCTTCAGCAGTACGGCGCCGACGCCCTCGCCGGGCACGTATCCATCGGCGCGGGCGTCGAAGACCTTGCACGCGCCGTCGGCCGACAGCATGTTCATCGCGCACAGGGACACGTGGTGGTTGGGGTGCAGGATGAGGTTCACGCCGCCCGCGATCGCCATGCGGCACTCGCCCCGCCGGATGCTCTCCACCGCCAGGTGCACGGCGGTCAGCGAGGAGGAGCAGGCCGAGTCGACCGCGAAGCTGGGCCCGGACAGGTCGAAGAAGTACGAGACCCGATTGGCCACCGACCAGTAGGCGGAGTGCGCCCCTGACAGGCGCCCCCGCGGCCACTGGGTGGCCCCCAACTCGCCGTACGTGCCGTACATGATGCCGACGAACACGCCGGTGCGCGGTTCGCGGGTGTGCTCGCCCAGGTAGCCCGCGTCTTCGAGCAGGTTCCAGGTCGTTTCGAGGAACAGCCGTTCCTGCGGGTCGATGTTCACCGCGTCGCGCGGCAGTATGCCGAAGAACCCGGCGTCGAACTTGTCGACGCCCTCGATGAACCCGCCCCACCGGCTGTAGGTGCGCTGCGGCCGGCCGCGGCGCGGGTCGAAGTGCGGGCGCCAGTCCCAGCGGTCCGCGGGCACCTCGGTGACGCAGTCGTTGCCCTCGGCCAGGTTGCGCCAGAAGGCCGCGAGGTCGGGCGAGCCCGGGTAGCGTCCGCTCACCCCGATGATCGCCACATCGACCGGCCGTGCCCCGTCCGCGCCGCCGTCAGCATCGCCGTCACGGACAACCGAGGGCGCGCGGGACGTGGCCGCGGAGAGCACGGACGCTCCGGAGGCCGCGGGCGCCCCGAAGGCATCCGGGAGGTCGGAGGAGCCGGGAGCCTCGGCGGACGTGGAGAGTGCGGGCCGATCGGACTGCTCCGGCTGCTCCGGCTGCCCGGGCCACTCAGGATGCTCGAGAGCGATCACGCCGCTCAGCCGCTCCGCGTGCTCCCTGGCGAGGTATCGGGCCAGCTGCTCGATCGTGAGCTGCTCGAACAGCAGGGTCGACGGCAGCGGGCCGAGGTCGCGCTCGAACCGGTTGATGATGTTCAGGCTGATCAGCGAGTCGATGCCGAAGTTCTCGAACGTGGTGCGCTCGCCCAGGTCCGCCTCTCGGAACTTGAGCACCTCGGCGAAGACGCGCTTGACGTAGTCGCGGGCCTGCCGGTCGAGTCGCACGCCCACCGGCACCGGGACCTCACCCGTGCCACCGGTCACGGTCGCCGGGGCCGCCTCCGTGCCACCTGCCGCAGGCGCCACCCGGCCGTCGTCGGCGGCCGGCGACGGTGCTGCACCGTCGCCCTGCCGAGCGCCCGCGACCACCCGAGCCCCTGAGGTCTGCCGGTCTCCCCCGGAGCCAGGCGCGACACCCTCGATCCCGAACCCGGCCAGACCGGCGGGCCCGGCCTTCACGACGAGGGCCTGCGGCACCCCGGCGGCGACGATCCGCGTGAGCGCGGCCATGCCCTCTGCGGGCTCGATGGAGCCCACGTCGAGGTCGGCGAAGCGCCGACTGTGCCGATCGTCGGCACCCATGCCGACGGCCCCCCAGTAGCCCCAGTTCACGATCACGGCCGGGGCCGCCCCCGCCTCCCGCAGGTGCAGGCCGTACGCGTCCTCGAAGGTCCCCGCCGCCGCATAGGCCGCCTGCCCGGGGGTGTCCACGAACGTCGCGGCCGAGGAGAAGAGCACCAGGAAGCGGAGCGGCTCACCGCGCAGCGCCTCGTGCAGGGTGACCAGTCCCGTGGTCTTCGGCGCCAGCGCCGCGAGGAAGGTCTCCTCGTCGAGGTTGGCCAGGGTGCGGTCCCCCGGCACGGCGGCCGAGTGCACCGCGCCGTCGACGGGCCCGAACCGCTGCCGGACCCGCGCGACCGCGTCGCGCAGGGCGGCGGGATCGCAGACGTCCGCCCTCTCGTACACCGCCTCGCCGCCCAGGCTGGCGATCTCCGCCATGCGGCGCTCGATCTCCGCGTCGCGCTCGCGGCGGCCGATCCACGCCAGGCGGGCGCCGTGGGCACGGGCGAGGTGGCGGCTCAGCTCATAGCCGATGCCGCTCGCCCCGCCCACGACGAGGCACACCCCGCCCTCCGGGAACGGCAGGCCGGCGGCGGGAAGCCGGGCCGGTACGAGCGTGCGCGTCAAGCGGCGGTCTCCCCGGCGCACCACGATCGGCGTGCCCTCCGTTTCCGCCCGCACGGCACGCGCGGCCGCGCCGGGATCGGGCACATCGCCCAGGTCGACGCAGGTGACGGTCCACCGCGGATACTCCGCGCCGAACGCGCGGGCCAGGCCGAGCAGCCCCGCCGCCTCCGCGCGTGCCGCCGCGTCGGCCGGTCCCCCCTCCATGCCGTCGAACGGCACCGCGCCCGAGGTGACCACCGTCAGCGTCCCCCGCCCGGGACGCTCCCCCGCGATGAGGGCCTTCATCAGCCGGAACAGGCCGAGCATGACGGGATGCCCGGAGGCGTCGCCGGGACGCGTACCAGCCAGGTAGTAGACCCGGTCGTATGGCGGGTCGAGCCGCGCCGGATCGAGTTCGGCCAGCGGGAGTGCCCGGGTGTGGCCACCGTTGTGGAGCGCGAGCAGCGCGCGGGCGAGCGCGGCCGACTCCTCCGTGTGGACGACCAGCACCCGCCGCCCGCCGTCGGCGTCCGCACCGGCAGGGACGCGCTCCCGCGGCCCGGCCTCCCGCCATTGCGGCACGTACAGCATGCCGTCCAGGGCATCCGGCACCGGTCGTACGACGAGACCGGACAGCCGCACCAGGACGCGTCCGTCGCGATCGGCCACCTCGATCGTGAAGTGGTGCTCGCCGTCCCGGGTGACGTGCGCGTACGCGGGGCCGGTGAGCGGCGCGAGGACGTCGACCAGGTCGGCGGAGAACGGCACGGCGGGGCCGGTCGCGCCGTCGGCGACGAGGGCGGCCGCCGTCTGCAGCGCGCCGTCGAGCAGCGCCGGGTGCACGGTGAAGCGGTCCTCGCCCGGCCGGGACCCGACCGGCGTGCCGTCCGGGGCGTTGGTGAGCGTGCCCAGCGCCTCCTCCGGGCCCAGGAGGACCTCGGTGAGGGTGCGGAAGGCCGGGCCGTACTCGATTCCCGCCGCGGTGAAGGTCCTGTACAGCTCGTCCGCGGTCCGCCGCTCACGGCAGCGGGCCCGGATGGCGGCCAGGTCCAGGGTGTCGACCTGGCCGTGCGCCGGGGACACCCGGCCGGTGACGTACGGGGTGGCCGGGTCGCCGGCCGTCAGCGCGAACGTGCCGTCGGCGGCCAGCTCGACATGGACGGGCCCGTGGTCCGCTCCGAGCGGACGCAGCCAGCGCACCGACGACAGCGTGAACGGTGGCGTGGAGCCCCTCCGCGTGGCGGCGCCGGCCACGGCCTCCACTGCCGCGGCGGCGGGCAGGATCGGCTCGCCGTTCACCTGGTGGTCGCGCAGGAGCCAGGGTACGGCGAGCCCGAACGCGTCCTCCCGTGCCCGCCCTTCCGGCATGGCCTGCGCGGTCCGCGGGGTGGGCCGGTCGGAGCGGGGGCCGCCGATCCAGTGCCGGTCGCGGGCGAACGGGTAGGCCGGCAGCGGCACACGGCGGGGCCGCCTGCCGCGGTGACGGTGCGCCCAGTCGACGGCCTCCCCCCTTACGTAGGCCGCGGCCAGCCGCTCCGCCTCGCCCGCTGCCTTGTCCGCCGTTTCGTCTGCCGGTGCCCCTGCCGCTTCCCCGGCGGGCTCGGCGCCGACCGGCGTGGCGATCAGGAAGGAGCCCGGCGCCCGGCCCGTACGCAGCAGGGCGCGCAGCCGCTCCTCCAGCTCGGGCAGGTCGCGAGCGACGACGGCGGCCCGTACGGGAAGGTGACGGCGGCCCACGGCGAGCGTGTACGCGACGTCCTCCAGCGTGCACGACGCGGGCAGCGCGGCGACCGCGCCGGCCAGGTCGGCCAGCCGGCGGCGCAGCGCCTCGTCGGTCCGTGCGGAGACGGGCACGACGTGAGCCTCGTCCGAGGAGTGACCGTCACGTGGCACCGGCCGTGGCGGCTCGGCGACCACGATGTGACAGTTCGTGCCGCTGAAACCGAAACTGCTCACCGTCGCGACCCGGCCGCCGGACGGGCCCGGCCGCCAGTCGGTCAGCTCCCGTACGACGTAGAACGGGCTGCCGTCGAAGTCGATGTGGGGATTGGGCCCGTCGAAGTGGACGGCGGGCGGCAGCTTGCCGTGCCGCATCGCCAGGAGCACCTTGATGAGCCCGGCCACCCCGGCCGCCATCGTCGTGTGGCCGACGTTGGCCTTGACCGAGCCGATCCCGCAGAAGCCCACCCGGTCGGTGCATGTCCTGAACGCCTGGCTGAGCGCCTTCACCTCGATCGGGTCGCCGAGCGGGGTGCCGGTGCCGTGCGCCTCGACGTACCCGATGTCGTCGGGGCGGACCCCGGCTCTGCGGTGCACGGCGGTGAGCAGGTCGGTCTGCGACGTGGCGCTGGGCGCGGTGATGCCGTTGGTCCTGCCGTCGCCGTTCACGCCGGTCGCCCGGATGACGCCGTGGATGTGGTCGCCGTCGGACAGCGCGCGGTCGAGCCGCTTGAGGACGACCACGCCGATGCCCTCGCCGAGCACCGTGCCGTCCGCCGAGGCGGCGAACGGGGCGCACCGGCCGGTCGGCGACAACATGCCCACCTGGCTGCAGCGCACCTGGAGCTGCGGGGTCAGCATCAGCGCGACGCCGCCGGCGATCGCCGTCTCGCACTGCCCGGTGCGGATGCTCTCACAGGCCAGATGGATCGCGACCAGGGAGGAGGAGCACGCGGTGTCCACCGCCATCGTGGGCCCGGTCAGGTCGAGCAGGTACGAGACGCGGGCCGCGAGGATGGAGGGCGAGGTGCCGAGGAAGCCGTACCCGCTGTCGAGCACGCCCTCCTCCTGGAGCAGCCGCGCGTAGTCGCCCGCGCCCGAGCCCACGAAAACCCCGCAGCGCGGCGGCCGGCCCGAGCCGGGAGCGGCGTAGCCGGCGTCTTCCAAGGCCTTCCACGCCTCCTCCAGGAACAGCCGCTGCTGCGGGTCCATCACCTCCGCCTCCAGCGGCGATACGCCGAAGAAACCCGCGTCGAACGCGTCGACGTCGTCGAGCATGGCCGCCCAGCGGCTGCACGACTTGCCGGGGACCGTGCGGTCGGGGTCGTAGCACGCGTCGGCGTCCCACCGGTCGCGGGGGATCTCCGTCACGGCGCAGCGTCCGGCCGCCAGGCCGGCCCAGAAGGCGTCCAGGTCGGGCGCGCCGGGGAAGCGTCCCGACATGCCGATGACCGCGATGTCGTCCCCGCGCAGCCCGCCGTCCGGGACCGCCCCGCCGGACTCGGCGCGCTCCGTTGCCGCACCGGCGGTAGGCGGCGCACCGCCGTCGCACGCATCCACGGTCGTCTGGTCGCCCGGAGGCACGTCGTCGTCCGGTTCCCTGACGGCCGCGCCGTCCCTTGGCCGCGAAGGCTCCTCCGCACCGTCGGCCTCCGCCCACGCGCCGTTCTCCGGGGCCTGCGGGGAGGGCTCGGGTGTGGGACAGGTGGCGACCGGACCCGCGGCGCACAGTTCGTGGACGAAGTCCGCGAGCCGCTCGACGGTCGGGTGGTCGTAGACGGCGACCGAGTCGAGTTCGACGCCGAAGCGCTCGCCGAGCTCCTGGCGCACCAGCTCCGCCGTGATCGAGTCCACGCCCATGTCGCTGAACGGAGTCCGCGGGTCGATCTCCTGCCTGGAGACGTAGAGCTGCTCGCACAGCGCGTCCTCGATGGCCCGGACGATTTCCTCACGCGGCACGTGCGCCGTCTGCTCGGACGGCGCCTCAAACACTGTCTGCTCGGGCGCTGCCTCCTCATGCGGCGTCTCTTCGGGCGGCGTCTCTTCGGGAGGCGTCGCCTCGGGGAGCGTCGCGTGGACGGCGAGCGGGCGCGACCCGCCGGCCGCCACCGCTCGCCGGGCCGGGCCGTCCTCGGAGGCATCGGCGGCGTCCGCGGCATGGGCATCGGCCGCGACAGCGAGGGACACGAGCGCCTTCGGCGCTTCGGTTCCGCCGCGCCGCCAGTCACCGAGCCAGCAGCGCTCCTCGGCGAAGGGGTATCCCGGCAGCATGGGCACCCGCCGGGCGGGGCGGGGGTGGCACGCGGCCCAGGGCACGTCCGCGCCGCCTGCCCAGGCAGCGGCCACCTCCGCCAGCCTTCCGGCCCGGAAGAGCCGTACGGGGTCGGAGCCCGCGTGGACGCCGTCATCGCCGACCGCACCGGTCGCCGGCTCGATGGCCGATCCCGCCGCGGCTCCGGTCTCCGCCGACGTCCACGACCGGACGCCGTCTCCGGGCTCGCCGTCAGCGAAACGGGACAGCGCCGTACGGATGTCCTCAAGGTCGTCCGCCAGCACGGCCAGCCGTACGGGCATGGGAGTCCGGCCGACCTGGCTCGTGTACGCGAGGTCGGCGAGCTCGGGCAGCGGTTCCCCGTCGTCGCCGGGACGCAGGAAGGAGAGGTAGGCGCGGGCGTACTCCCCCAGCGCGTCCCGTGTGCGGGCGGACAGGACGAACAGGTGCGGCCCCCTGCGGCGGGTGCGGCGCGGCGGCCGGGGCGCCTCCTCCAGGATGACGTGGGCGTTCGAACCTCCCGCGCCGAAGGCGCTCACGCCCGCCCGGCGGGGCCCGCCGCCCTCCGGCTCGGGCCACCGCTCCAGCCGCTGCTGCACGCGGAAGGGCGAGTTCGCGACGTCGATGTGCGGGTTCGGCTCGGCGGCGTGCAGCGAGGGCGCCAGAGCCGAGTGGCGCAGCTGGAGCAGCGCCTTGGTGACGCCCGCGATGCCGGCCGCGCTCTCCAGGTGACCGATGTTCGACTTGACCGATCCGACGGAGCGGACGCCCGGCGCGAGCCCCACGCCGGCGAACGCCTGCCGCAGGCCCTCGATCTCGATGGGGTCGCCGAGCGAGGTGCCGGTGCCGTGCGCCTCGACGTACCCCACGGTGCGGGGGTCGATCCCGGCCCGCCTGACGGCCTCGCCGATCACCCTCGCCTGCGCGGCCGGGCTGGGGACCGTAAAGCCGCTGGTCCGGCCGCTGTGGTTGACCGCGCAGGCGCGGATGACCCCGTAGACGTGATCGCCGTCGGCGAGGGCCCGGTCGAGCGGCTTGAGCAGCACGGCCCCCGCGCCCTCGCCCGGCACGTAGCCGGTGCCGTCCCGGCCGAACGCGCGGCAGCGCCCGTCGTCGGACAGGAACTGGCCCTGCGCGAGCTGGAGGTATTTCTGCGGGTGGACGCTCAGGTTGACCCCGCCCGCGAGCGCCAGGTCGCACTCGCCCCGGCGGATGCTCTCGACCGCCAGGTGCAGCGCGGTGAGCGAGGACGAACAGGCCGTGTCGAGGGCGATGCTCGGGCCGTGCAGGTCGAAGGTGTAGGACACGCGGTTGGCGATGGCCGAGTGCACCGCCATAGGGCGTACGCCGTCGTCCGCGGAGTCGAGGAGCTGGTAGTGATTCCACATCACGCCGACGAACACCCCGACCGGCAGGCCGGAGAGCGCGACGGGCGGATAGCCCGCGTCCTCCAGGGCGTGCCAGCCGACCATCAGGAACAGCCGCTCCTGGGGGTCCATCCGCTCGGCGTCGCGCCGTGAGATGCCGAAGAACGCGTGGTCGAAGCGGTCGACACCGTCGACGAAACCACCCCAGCGCCCGTACGTCCGGCCCGCCGTGCCCCGCCGCGCGTCGAAGATCTCCTCGTGGTCCCAGCGCTCGACCGGCACCTCCGTGACGCAGTCGCGCCCGCCCGCGAGGTTGCGCCAGAAGGCGCGCAGGTCCCGCGCCTGCGGATAGCGGCCGGCCATGCCGATGACGGCGATCGGGGCCGGTTCGTCCCGCCCGGCGGCGCCCGCCCGGCCACCCACCGTGCCAGTGGCGGGGGCTCCCCGCCCTCGTGCGGCGCCGGTCCGCGCGCCACCCGGCATGGCCGTGCCGTGCTCTGCGGGCTCTCCGGACTCCCCACGCTCGCCGGACTCTCCGCACTCCCGGGGTGCGACGGCCGGGACGGTCCTGCCGACGACCGCGGGGTCGCCGTAGGCGGCGACGATCGTCACCTCGTCGTACGCCCCCGCCTCCTCCAGCGTGCGCAGCCCCACCTCGGTGGGCATCGGGGCCAACCCCGACGACGCGCGGGCCCGCTCCAGCGCCTCGGGCGCGACGCGCATGCCTCCTTCGGCCCAATAGGGCCAGCCGATCGCGAGCGTGCGCCCGGACCGGTCGGGCCGCTCGGCCCGCACCCGGGCGAAGTGCTCGACGAAGGCGTTGCCGTACGCGTAGTCGCACTGGCCGGGGTTCGGCAGGGTCGCCGACAGCGAGGAGAACAGCACGAACATGTCCAGGTCGTCGTCCGCCGTCGCCCGGTCGAGGTTGACCGCGCCGTCGATCTTGGTCCGCAGGACCTCCGCCGACGCCGCCGGGTCCTTGGCGAAGAAGACGGCGTCGCGGACCAGCCCGGCGCAGTGGAAGACACCGTCGACACGGCCGTACAGCGCGCGCACCTTGTCCAGGGCTGCCATGGTCTGCGAGGCGTCGGTGATGTCGGCCCGGAGATGGACGACCTCCGCGCCCGCCTCCTCCCAGGCCGCCATCCGGGTGGCCGTGCCGGCCCGCAACGGCCCCCGGCCGAGCAGCGCCAGCCGGGCGCGCCAGCGCCGGGCGAGGTGACCGGCCAGCAGGGCGCCGATTCCGCCCGTGCCGCCCGCCAGCACGTAGACCCCGCCCTCGCGGAACCGCAGGGGCTCGCCTCCCGGCCGGGCCCGCGTGTATCCGCGGACGAACCGCTCGCCGTCGCGATACAGCACCTCCCCGTGGGCGTCCGCCACCACTGCGCCGGCGTCCGCCCCGGCCGCGGCCTCGGTGACGATCGCGGCGGCGAGGGCCTCGACGTCGCCCTCGTCGGCGTCCACCTCCACCCGGCGGCAGCGCAGCGCCGGGACCTCGGCCGACAGGGTGCGGGCCAGCGCCCCGACCGCCGCGTCCCCGGGGCGCGCCGCCCCGTCTGGGGCTGCGTGGACGTACAGCACGTCGACCGGCTCGGCGATGCGGTGGTCGGCGAGCGCCGCGGCCAGTGCCCAGACTGCGTGGTAGGGCCCGTCCCGATCCGCCGTCTCCGCACCGGCGAGATGCGCGGTGCCGCCGGGATCGCCGACGACGACATAGGTCCTCGGCGCGGCGGCGGTCCTGGACAGCTCGCCGAGCAGCAGGCGTGCCTGGTCCCGATCGCCGGGACGCATCTCGCAGGTGTCGCGGTCGATCACGGCGAACGCCTCGCCCGCCGTCACGTGCACGACCCGTCGGCCCGTGCCGGCGATCCCGTCGCGCAGCGCGTCGGCCAGGACCGCGGTCCCGCCGACAAGGACGAGGTCGCCGGGCTCGGCAGGCTCGCCGGGGCCACCAGCATCACCGGGGGCACGGAAGTCATCGCGCTCGCCGGTCGGCGCGGCCGGGCGTGCCGCCCACACCGGAGCCAGGCACGTCATCGCGGTTTCGCCGGACGCGGCGGCCGGGCGTCCGGCCGTTTCCGCGACGCCGTCCTCTCCGCCGGAGCGCGCCACGGGTCCGTACGTGTCCACCAGGTGGCGGGCCAGGCTGTCGATGTCGCTGAACTCGAACAGCAGGGTGGGGTAGAGCCTGCTGCCGACGACCTCCTCCAGATCGCGGCTGATGCGCAGCATCGCGACCGAGTCGAGCCCGAGCTCGTAGAACCCGGCATCGGTCCGGACCTCCGCGGACTCCACGCCGAGCAGGCCGGCGATCAGCTCCCGCAGGCGCCCCGCCATCTCACCGGCCGGGTCGCCCGTCTCGCCGGACTGAACGGCCTGAACGGGCTCGCCGTCCACCAGCTTCGTGATCAGCTCGGGATGACGGATCCGCTTGCAGGTGAGCTTGCGGAACTCGGCGACGAGCAGGCCCTCCTCGTCGTACAGGAAGCAGTCGTTGTGGACCACGTCGCCCGAGGTCGCGAACTCCTCGGGCGACGGCACGTGGACGTGACACCGGCCGCGCAGCGGCCGGTGAGCGCGGAAGCGCTCGATGAAGACGGGAATGAACGGGTCGCCCGGCGACGGCCGCTGGCCGTAGGCCACGATGGAGGCCGCGTCGAGTACCGCCGGGTGCAGGTGGAAGCCCTTCCCGTGGCCGGGTCCCGCGCTCTCCAGGTCCAGCTCGGCCAGCAGTTCGCCGTCCCCCTGGAACAGCGGGCCCCGGCAGCGCATGGGGGCGCCGTGCTCGATCCGCTCGCCGCGGGCCTGTGCGTACAGCTCGGCGATGTCGCGGCGGGTCGTGGCCCTCGCCCTGACGGCGGCGAGATCGAGCCGCCCGGGCTCGGGCCCGCCGGCGAAGCGGAGCTCGGCCGAGAAGTTCCGCCGCCAGGACGAGTCGTCGCCGCCCGCCTGGCGGCTCTCCCCGGTCACCTGGCGCACGCCGTCCTCCTCGGGGCCGACGAGCACGCGGATCTCCCGGCCGAGGCCGTCGGCCGTGGCGACCGCCTCGGTGAACAGCACGTTGTGCAGCTCCGCGCGCCGGTGGTCGAACCCCTTGGCGATGAGGATGCGGTAGACGATGTCGAGGAAGGTCACTCCCGGCATCACCGACACACCGTGCACCCGGTGGTTCTGCATGATGAAGTCGGCGTGCCGCAGCGACAGGCGACACTCGATCTCGGGCATCGAAGCGTTCCTCTCCTCGGTGTGCTCAGAGCGCGCGTGACGTCGCGGGGATGGTAAGAACGGGTCCGGCGGCGGCTCAGCTCAAGATTGAGCGCCCAGGCGGCGCAGAGCCCGCTCGCGCAGCGCCACCCGGTCGGCCTTGCCGTTGCGGCTCAGCGGCATCTCGTCCAGCGGCCACAGGTGCCGCGGCAGCATGTACGGCGGCAGCCGGTCGGCCAGCCGCGCGGCGAGCGCGGCCGTGTCGGCGCCTCCACCGGCCACGAACGCGACCAGGACCTTCCCGGTCTCGTCGTCCAGCGCGAACACCAGCGGCTCGCAGCCGGGCGCGGCCTCGCGCAGCGCGTGCTCGACCTCCGCCAGCTCGACCCGGTAGCCGTGGATCTTCACCTGGGAGTCGTCCCGGCCCAGGTGCACCAGCCCCGCCTTGTCGTCGAGCCGGACCCGGTCGCCGGTGCGATACCACGTCCTGCCGTCGGCCTGGTGGAACCGGCCCGCGTCGTTGGCCGGGTCGAGGTAGCCGCGGAACATCTGCGGGCCGGTCATGCACAGCTCGCCGGTCCGCTGGCCGGGCTCGGCGTCCTGGCCGAGCATCAGGAAGTCCATGCCGTCGTTGGGGTAGCCGATCGGCACGGTCTCGCCCTCCCAGTCGAGCGGCTCGCCCGCGGGCCAGCGGTAGGCCGTGCAGGCGATCGTCAGCTCGGTCGGGCCGTAGATGTTGTCGAGGGCGGCGTCCGGGGCGGCCGCCCGCATCGCCCGTGCGGTCTCGACCGGCAGCGGCTCTCCGCAGAAGACCGCGTAGCGCAGCCCGGCGAGCGACCCGGGCGCGAGCGCGTCCCTGGCCCGCACCGCGTTGACCAGGCTGGGGGTGGCATGCCAGACGGTCAGGCCGTACGACCGGACGTACCGGGCCGGGTCGAGGGCCTGCAGCCGGGTCAGGGCGCACAAGCAGGCCCCGCTGCCCCAGGCCATGAAGATGTCGAACATCGCCAGGTCGAAGGTGAGGTCGTACACCTGACTGAAGCGGTCGCCGGGGCCGACGTCGTAGCGCGGCAGCGACGCCCGCAGGAACGCGCTCACGTTGCGGTGCGCGATCGGCACCCCCTTGGGCCGCCCTGTGGACCCCGAGGTGAACAGCACGTACGCGACGTCCTGCGGCGTGCGGCCCGACGGCGGCCGGAAGGAGTCCGCGTCGTCGTCGCCGGGCACCCGCACGGGCACTCCGGCCGGCGCTCCGGTGTCGGCGTCAACGGCGTCGGAGGCCAGGACGACGCGGACGCCGGCCGCCTCGGCCACGCGCGCCGCCTGCGCGGCCCCACCGGCGTCCACGACCAGGGAGTCCACGCCGGCGGCGCGGGCGATCTCCGCGTTGCGCTCGGCCGGCGCCTCCAAGCCGAGCGGCACGGCCGCGGCTCCGGCGTACAGGGCGGCCAGCAGGCCGATGTACGCCTCGACGCTCTTGTTCGCGAGCAGCCCCACGCGGCGCGGCGCCCGCCCGCCCTCGGTCAGCGCGGCGGCCCAGGCGCGGGCCCGCCGGTCCACCTCCGCGTACGAGAGGGTCACGGCGTGCACCCGCAGAGCCGGGCCGCCGGGATCGCGGGCCAGCCCGTCGAGGAACCATTCGTCCAGCAGCCGCTCCGTCATCAGTCCTCCTGAAGCTCGAACCGCACCGCAACCGGCGGCCCCGCGACCGGAGTCAGGGCCGGCCCGACGTCGCGCGCAGCCGGGTCAGCAGCGCCCACGCGCTCCCCGGCGTCCGGAAGTTGGCGGGCACCAGCTCCTCGTCGGGGAACGTCACCCCGTACGCGTCCTCCAGCGCCGCGATGAGCCCCACGGTCGCCACCGAGTTCAGGCCGAAGGCCGCCATCACAAGGTCGGGTGCGAGCGGGGCGCCCTCCGGCAGCGTGGGAAGGTACGGCCGCAGGACGCTCTCGAACGTCTCGTCCCAGTGGTCGGTCACCGTTCGGTCCGCCTTTCGCACTCGATCGACGTCGCGCCTATGACGGCGGCGCGCCATGCGAGCGTGCGGTGTGGCGGCCCGCACGCGGTCCGGGCGCCTGGGGGGCGCAGGCCCGCCGCGTACCGCCGGATGCTAGGCAGGCGCGCCGGGCCGATGCCGCTCAAAGTTGAGCAGACGGCCGCGGGCCGGTCTGGCGACGATCGAAAGCATGGCTCGTGACGTGCTGCTCGGCGGTTCGTCCGCCCTCCTCGCCGCCCGGCTCGCCGACCGTCTCCTGGCCCGCGGCGCCGGCCGGGTGACGATCGTCACTCCTCCCGGACGGCCGCCCGCCGCCACGGGCGGCGCGGCTTCCGCGGACGACCGGCCGCGCGATCCGCGGCTGCTGGTCGTGGACGCCGGGCCGACCGGCGACCTGCCCGAGGATGTGCGGGCCGACGTCGTCTGGCTCCTCACGGGGGACGCCGGGCCGGTTCCCGGCCGCGACGCCCGTGCGGACGCGGCGCTGGCCCGGAGCGTCGTCGCTCGCCTGCCCGTGCTCGGCGCGGCCGGGATCGTCCACGTGACCGCCGACGAGCTGTGCCGTCCCCTCGGCACGTCCGCCAGGCCGGTGGACGCCATCGTCGCCTGTGTGCACACCACGGTGGAGGAGGAGGTCGCCACCGCCTGCGCGGAGCACGGGATCGGCCACCGGCTGGTGCGCACGGTCTCCCCCGTCGGCGCGCTGTCGCCCGCAGGCACGGAGTCCGGCCCCGACGCGGTCGCGACGGCCGGGGTCGTGCCGCCGGGCGTCCGGCCGGGCGAGCCCGTGCCCGCCGGGCTGCACCGGTTCCTGGCCGCCCTGCGCTCTGTCGTCGACGAGGTCACCGCCCGTGCGCCGGACTACTTCGGCACCCGGCCCCTGCGGTGCCTGGTCCCCCCGGAGTCCGTCGTACGGCTGACGCCGATGGACGAGGTCACGCGCGTGCTGGTCGAGCTGGTGGACGATCCGGCGACGGCGGGCGGCCGGTTCCGCCTGGCCGCCTCCGGCGTCGTGCCCGTGGACGGCCTGCTCCAGCGGATCGGCGACGTCTACGGGGTGCGGCTGCTGCCGGTCCAGGACCCCGCCGAGCTGGATCCGATCGACCGGCTGCTACACGACCGGCTCACCGGGTTCCTGGCCGAGCCGTCGCCCTGGACCGGCTACCGGGAGACGACGACGGGACCGCGCGAGTGGGCGCCGCCCGCTCAGCGGGCGCTGCTGCGCCGGGTGCGCCGAGCCCAGGAGGCGGCCGAAGAGGCGGCCCGCGACCGTCAGGAGAGGGTGCCCGAACGGCTCGTGCGCACCACCATCGACGTCGCCGGACGGCCGCTGACCTACCACCTGGCGGTGCCCCCCGCCGTGCCGGGACCCGGAGGAACTCCGGCCGGAGGGGGACTCGGAGCCGAGCCGGTCGTCCTGCTCAACGCCCTGGGCCAGAGCCCGGCCTTCTGGCACCCCCTGATCGACCGGCTGTCGGCCCGGCGGCGCGTCCTGGTCGTGGACCCTCGCGGGCCCGAGGACGACGGCCCTGCGTCCGTGCCCGGTCTCAACGAGCACGCCGACGACCTGGAGGCCGTGCTCAAGAACGAGAGCGTCGAGCGCTGCCACCTCGTGGGCTGGTGCACCGGGCCCAAGCAGGCCGTCCGGTTCGCGGTGCGCCGCCCCGACGTGGTCGCCTCGATGGTGTTCCTCAACGGCTCGTTCCGGGCCGAGGGGGGCCACGACGGTCTCGACACCCCGTACGAGCGGAACCTCGACTACCTGTGCCGGACACTCGTGCGACGGCCGGAACAGGCGGGGCGGTTGCTGCGCCTGTTCGGGGGCGAGGACCCACCCGCCTCCCGCCCCGATGAGGTGCTCGCCCTGACCAGCGACGCGTTGCGGGAGGAGGTCCGTGCGCCGTTCCTTTCGGCCCAGGCCCTGGTGCCCTACGCCTTTCAGATGCTCGCCTTCTGGGGCGACGACGTGTCGGCCGAGGCCGGGCAGGTCCGCGTCCCGGTCCTGGCCGTCGGCGCCGAGCACGACCGGATCGTCTCCACGCCGCGGCTGCGCGCCGCGGCGGCGCGTTTCCCCTCGGGACGCTTCGTCGAGCTCCGCGGCGCGACGCACCAGTGCCTGTACGACCGCGCCGACGTGCTGGCCGGGTTGATCGAGGAGTTCGTGGCCGATCCCGCGGCGATGACCTGCGCTGACGCGACAGCCGGCCTGGCGGGTGAGGTGGACCGGTGACCGTACGCAGGGCGCCGGCGAGCCCGGCGACCGGTTCGAGACGGTTCGACGCGGTTGGAAGTGGTTCGAGACCGAGGAGGAACGCCCCATGACGCAGGCGATGTCGTTCGACCGCGTCGCCGACAGCTACGACGAGATGCGCGGCGGCCTCGAGCGGGGCCGCCAGTCGGCGGCGTGCCTGGCCCCGCACCTGGTGGCCGGCACGACCCTGGAGGTCGGCGTCGGCACCGGCGTGGTCGCGGCAGGACTGCGCGAGCTGGGACATCCCGTGATCGGGGTGGACATCTCCGCGCCGATGCTGCGCCGCGCACACGAGCGGCTCGCCGGCCGGGTGGCGCGGGCGGACGCCAGGGCGCTCCCCCTGCCCCGGGGTGCGGTGGCGAACGTCGTGTTCGTCCACGTCCTGCACCTGGTCGGGGACATGGCCGCCGCCGTGGCCGAGGCGGCCCGCGTGCTGCGACCCGGAGGGCGGCTCGCCGCCGTGCACGGCAGCCCCGTCGCCGACCCGGACGAACTGGTGGAGGCCCTCGACCGGCTGGCGCCACTGCAGCCGCCGCGGCCGGACACCCCGGAGGGGCTCGTGTCCGCCGGTGAGGCGGTGGGCCTGCGGCCGGTGGAGCAGCACTTCGCCGCCGAGTACGAGAAGGCCACCTCGCCCGCGGAAATGGCCGAGAGCATCGAGCGGCGGGTGCCGCCGTACCTGTGGCACGTGCCCGGCGACGTCTGGCGGGACGTGGTCGTCCCGGTCGTCACCGGCCTGCGTGCGCTCCCCGACCCCGAGCGGCCGCGGGTGCAGACCTGGCGCTCGATGTGCACGGTCTTGGAGAAGCACGGCTGAGGCCGCCGAGACAAGCCGCATAAGCCGGAGCTGCGCGGGAGCGGGACTCCACACGCCGTTCCGGGCGGCCCTTTCGACTTCCAGTGCCCTTTCGGCTTTCGCGGCCGCCTCCCGGGCCGCGGCCCAAGCAACAGCCGCGGTCCCTGCCCGGCCGGTGACGAACCGGCCGCGGCTCCAGCCCGGCCGTGAGGAAGCGGCCCCGGCCCGGGCGGACTCAGCCGCGGGCCGGGGCGGGAGGGCGGACGCCGCCGGGCTCAGCGAGGGATGAGCTCGAAGGCGATCGCGAGCCGGCCGCCGAACCGCTCGCCCGTCTGGCGGGCCATCGCGGTCAGCGGGCCGCGCACGTCCCTGACCGGCGGCCGCAGGCCCGCCAGGTAGGCGCGGTGCGCCTCCAGGGAGGCCACGGCCTTGTCGATGGAGTCGGTGACGTCCACGGCGTGGGTCGGATGCGGCGAGTTGGCGATGGCCACGTGCCGCACGCCCTCCCAGGGCTCCAGGCCGAGGTCGCGGAAGATCCAGCGGTTGCCCGCGTCGCCCACGGCGTCGAGCAGGGCCCGCCCGGTGTTGCGGTGGTCCGGCGGGTTCCACCGGCCGCTGAGGAACCGCTCGTGGTGGTTGAAGCCGATGACCAGCTCGGGCCGGTGCCGCCTGATCTCCTCGGCGATCCGCCGGCGCAGCGGCAGGCCGTACTCGATGACGCCGTCGGCGTGGTCGAGGAAGGTCACCTGTTCCACGCCCACGATCGACGCGCTCTCGCGCTGCTCGGCCTCCCGTACGGCGGCCGCCTCCTCGGGCGGCATCCCGTCGATCCCGGCCTCGCCGCGGGTGAGCAGCAGGTAGCTCACGGACTTCCCGGCGGCGGTCCAGCTCGCGACGGCTCCGGCGGCGCCGAACTCGATGTCGTCCGGATGGGCCACTACCGCTAGTGCCGTGCTCCAATCGTCGGGCATAGGCTGCAGTTCGTCGCTCATATCATTTAAATTAGCACGTGAAGCCATTCTCAATAAAGGCCGGAAGCCGCTTTTATAACGCGCCGAAAATGCTCAATCCTGAGCAGACGAACCCTCTTCCATCAGGCATGATCCTACGGAACAGCATTGTTTCGTTCCGCAGAACAGTGCCGTCGTTCCGCACCCGAGAAATTCAGCGAAATTCGAGACGCGGGAGGTTTCCGATGGGAAAGACCGCCACCGGGACGATGAAATGGGAGCCGTGGCAGCCGCAGCCGTACGCCGTGCAGGACAGCGGCCCAGTCCTGTCGCGGGGCACCGTCGTCAACCACTACACCGGCGACCTGGTGGCCACCGGCGCACTGGAGTGCCTGGTCCTCACCGAGGCGGACGGCACCAGCCCGTTCCAGGGCCTTGAACGGGTGACCGGCAGCCTCGACGGCCGCCAGGGCAGCTTCGTCTTCCGGCTCGACGGCGTCGTCCGGCCGGGCACAGCCGAGGCCACCCTGACCGTGGTGCCGGGTTCCGGCACCGGCGACCTCAAGGGGCTGCGCGGCGAGGCCCGCTACACGAGCGGCAACGTGGGTCCGGACGGTCACGCGGAATTCACCTTCGAGTACGAGCTCGACTGATCGGCTGCGTACCATCGGAAATCGCGGCGCCGTCTGACGGCCGGTGAAATCGCCGTCATGCGACGCCACCGCGCAGCATATGTCCGTCTGCGCCTCCGGAACGGGCCCGTCCGGCTCGTCCGGAGGCGTAGCAGGCCAGAACGAAGGGAGCTTCACCATGTCAGCCATCGGCACTCTCGCCGCGGTTTCGCTCGACTGCCAGGATCCCGCCGCGCTGGCGGACTTCTATCGCCAGGTCACGGGCTGGGAGGTGGTGTTCAGCAGCGAGAACTTCACCTACCTCGCCGGGAGCGACGGAGGCGTGCGCCTGAGCTTCCAGCGGGTGCCGGACCACCCACGGCCCAGCTGGCCCGACTCGGCCAAGCAGTTCCACCTCGACTTCAGCGTGCCCGACCTGGACAAGGCGGAGCAGCAGCTGCTCGAGCTGGGCGCGACCAAGCCCGACTTCCAGCCGGGCGGCGACAAGTGGCGGGTGCTCCTCGACCCCGCGGGACACCCGTTCTGCATCACCACGTACACGGGCTGAACCTCGTTCTCCCGGAACCGGAAGGGGCCACGGCGGCGACGCCGTGGCCCCTTCCGGTTCCGCCTCAGCCCCAGTGCTGCGGGGTGAGCAGGACGTCCCGCGTGGTGCCCTGGACAATGATCTTGTCCCAGGCGCCGCCGCCCTTGTCCATCGAGATCCAGTCCTGGATGAACGAGGCGCGCGGGGCGTCGGGGTCGGTGCGCGCGTCGAGGCCCATCAGCAGGTACATCACGTCCAGCGAGCGCATGTGGATGAGGAAGTGCGCGCGGTCCATCCGGCCGAACGCCTCCTCGTACAGGAAGACCGTGGCCAGGCCGTCCATGTTGAGGTTCATGTTCTCGGCCACGGTCCGCGCGAACACGCGCGCCTCGGCGCGGTAGCGGTAGTCGAAGTCGACCGTACGGCGCATGACGACGCCCGCTGTGGCCGAGTTGAGCGTCTTGTCCGCCGGCATCGCGGTCTGCTCCTGCGCCGGCCGTACGTCGAACCGGGGCAGGCCGCCCTCCCCGGGGACGATGGGGCTCATCGCGGAGTCTGCGGCCATCGCCTCGGTGGCGGTGCCGAAGATGCCCCACCGGTGCGGGAGCATGACGGTCTCGCGCACGCTGCCCGCCTCGAACAGCTCGTCCCAGACGTCGGCCTCGTGCGCGCCGAAGACGCCACCGCGGATGTCGCCGCCCGGGCCGCCCATCGCCAGCAGTGTGCCGTAGTCGGCGTACGACGTGAAGTGCAGCAGCCAGTGAAGCCGGTTCCTGACGCCGAAGGTCTCCTCGTAGACGAAGGCCGTGGCCGTCCCCGCGTGCTTGGCGTTGATGTGCTCGGCGATCTCGCGGGCTGCTTTCCTGGCGGCGCCACCCCGCCCACCGCGGATCTGCGCCACCCTCTCGACGATCACGCCCGCGTTCCCCGAGTGCAGGACGCGGTCCGGGGACTGCGAGGTCTGGTGCAGCGCCGGCGGCACGGTCGTCTGTGTGGTGCTGTTCGACACCGTCTACTCCTTCATGGACGTGGGATCTGCGGGGATGCGGCCGTCGAGGCATCGGGCGGCGCCGGTCATGAGCCGCTCGGCGATGACGTCGACGTGCCGGTCGCGCCAGTCCTCCAGCTCGCTGCCGCGGACGAACCGGTTGAACGCGCCCATCGCCGGGCCGCAGTGGATCTGGTAGTTGGCGCGCTCGGCCGGGTCTCCGGCGAGGGCGAGCCGGTTGGAGTGGGCGAAATACCACTTGAAGACCAGCACCATCCGGTGGCGCGGGTCACGCTCGGCCTTCTCGACCACGTGGGGCCGCCCGCCGGACAGGTAGTGGTCGCGGGTCTCCCGCCACACCTCCTCGACGGAACGGCGGAAGAAGGTGCGCTCGATGCTCGCCAGCGTGGCCGGGTCGATCTCCTCCAGCGACCGGTGGCGCTGGTAGAGCTGGTGCAGCTTGGTCGCGCGGGCGGCGAACAGCGTCCCCTTCCGCACGACCTGCACCCGCGCCCCCAGCTCGAACATGTCGCCCGAGGGCGCATACGCCGTGTCCTGCACGTCGAGCCCGGCCAGCAGGTCCTTGACGGCCTCGGAGGTGCCGGCCTCGGGCGAGCACTGGTTCACCGACCCCGTCAGCACGAAGTCGGCCCCGAGGACGAAGGCGGCGGCCACCGCCTCCGGCGCGCCGAGGCCGCCCGAGGCGCCGAGCAGGATCGGGGTGCGATAGCCGTACCGGTCCGTGAGCTCGTCACGCAGCCGGCGCATGGCGGGGACCAGCGTGAGCGCCACACCCGCGTCGGTGTGCCCGCCGGAGTCCGCCTCGACGCAGACCTCGCCGCCGACCGGCAGCTCCCGCGCCACCTCGGCCTCCGCGGGGGTGAGCCCGCCCTCCCGCACCAGCCGGTCGAGCAGCGCCTGCGGCGGCGGGCTCATGAACGCGGTGGCCACCTCCGGGCGTGACACCTTCGCCAGCACCCGCCGTACGGCGACCGGCCTGCCCTGGGCGTCCCGGTGGGCGCCGCTGAAGCGGAAGCGCACCAACGGGGCCGTGACTCCGAGGTACGCCGCGGCCTCGACGAAGCGCACGTCGTGCTTGAGATACAGGGTGACCGTGCGCTCCTCCCTTGCGGGGTCGTCGAGGTCGTTGAGGAGGTTCATGCCGAACGGAACTTCGGAGCCGAGCCGGCGCCGGATGTCGAGCAGCGCCTGCTCGGTGCGCTCCAGGGACAGCCCCCCAGCACCGAAGAAGCCCATCAGACCCGAGCGGCCCATGCGTACGACCAGGTCGGCGGAGGAGATCCCCTTGTACATCGAGCCGGCGAGGTAGGCGTAGCGCAGCCCGTACTCGCGACGGAACCGGGCGGAGCCCAGCTTCTCGGCCGCCGACGCGAGCCGCGCGTCCGCCTCGGCGGCCGAGGCCGTAGGAGCCGGGTTCGCATGAGCCGGCGTCATGGGGGCGGCCGGCGTCACGGGAGCCGGGGCCTGAGGGACCGGAGTCACGGTGGCCGGGGTGCGGCAGGCCGACCGCCACAGGCCCGTGAGCACCGTGCCCGGGCCGACCTCGGCGATCTCGCGGACGCCCCGGTGGAACAGGTAGCTCATGCTGTCCCACCAGCGGACCGGACTGGCGATCTGCCGGGCAAGCAGGTCCGCCACCCCGTCCCGCGGGTACGGCCGGGCGGTGACGTTGGCCACGACCGGCACCCGAGGAGGCGCGAACTCCACCTCGCGTAGGAACGCCGCAAACTCCTCGGCCGCCGGTCGCATGTGCCGCGAGTGGAAGGCGGCGCTGACGTTGAGCGGCACGCAGCGGGCGCCGCCCGCCCGTTCGACGGCCTCGACGGCCCGGGCCATGCCCTCCGGGGCTCCGGACAGGACCACCTGGTCGGCGGAGTTGTGGTTGGCGACGTCGACGTCCGCGACGCCTGCCTCCTCCAGCAGCGCCGCCACGGTCGCGGCGGGCAGGCCGAGCACGGCCGTCATGACCCCGCCGTCGGCCCGGCCCATCAGCTCGCCCCTGCGCCGGACCAGCCGTACGCCGGTGGCCAGGTCGAAGCAGCCGGCGGCGAACAGCGCGTCGAACTCCCCCAGGCTGTGCCCGGCGTAGAAGTCGGGTTCCGGCTCCTCCCGCAGCCGGGCCAGGTGGGTCAGCGCGTTGACGACGAACAGCGCCGGCTGGGCGTACTGCGTCTGCCGGAGCCGTCCGTCGGGGTCCTTCAGGCACAGGTCGCGGATCGAGTAGCCCAGGATCGCGTCGACCTCGGCGCACAGGCCGGGGAAGAGGTCGAAGAGCCCCTCCCCCATGCCCTTGCGCTGCGACCCCTGGCCCGGGAAGAGCCACGCGCGCATGATCAGCCTTTTCCTCCTCCGCCGGGTGCCGGCGGGCGCGGCGCGCCCGTCCGGAGCCCGGACTGGTCCGCTGTCACCGGGGAGCCGTCATCGGGGAAGCTGGTAGGGCACCAGAAGCGTGTCGTGCAGCGTGCCGTCCACGAAGGCCCTGGCCCAGGTGCCGCCGCCGCGGTGGGGCGCGATGAAGTCCTTCTCCAGGATCCGGCGGAAGTCGGGGTCGTGGTCGTCGAGGTGCATCAGCGTCAGGTAGTCCTCGAACGACCGCAGGTGGATCAGCCAGTGCAGCTGGTCCATCACGCCGAAGGTCTCCTCGTACAGGTACGACGTGACCCGGCCGGGCAGGACCTTGTTGACGTGGTTCTGCCAGGCGAAGGCGAAGTAGCGAGCCTCCTTGCGGAACTCGTGCTTGGCCTGGCCGACCCGGTGCAGGACGAGCTCGGCGTTGGCCGAGTTGAGCTGCTCCGACAGCGGCTGGGAGCTCTGCTTCCAGGCCGGGTCGACCCACAGGTCGCTCGGGACGTCCTCCTCGTTCTCGTGGTGGGCGCCGTGCTGGGGCACCAGGATCTTCTCCTGCATCGTGCCCTCGACGATCAGGCGGCCCCACGCGCCGACGCCGTCGTCGTCCTTGACCCGGTCGGACTCGAGAAGGTCGATCATGGTCTCGTCGTGGTCGACCATCTCCAGGCTGATGCCGTAGTCGTTGGGCGACTTCCAGTGGATGAGCCAGTGGAGGCGGTCCTGCGTGCCGAACGCCTCCTCGTAGCAGAAGAAGGAGGCCCCGTTGAGGTCGGAGTCGTTCATGTGACGGACGACCTCGGAGAAGAACTGGCGGCCCTCGGCCCGGTGGCTGTACTTGAGCTGGGCGTTGCGGGCGATGATGAAGCCCGAGTTGCCCGAGTGCAGCACCTTGTCGGCGGGGACGGAGGTCTGGTGCTGGGCCGGCCTGATCCGGCCCGCGTCGAGGGTGGACACCGCCGTGTCTGACATTGCGCGATCCCTTCTCGAAGATCGGCGCGCGCCTGACGGATCTGCCCGCCGAGCGCGTGCGCCGCGTTCGGAGGAGACGATGGGGAACTGCGGCAGACGCTACTTGGCCGGTCAGAGCGTGTCTGCGCAATGTTGCGCAAGGAAAGGGGGCCCGATCGTCGATCGGGCCCCCTGAGATGCGACGGGTCATCCGAAGGCGATGGCTCGGCCGGAAGGCGGCCTCGCCGGGAAGGCAGCGGCTCAGCGCGGGCTGTTCGCACGGCCGCCCTGCTCGGCGCCTGCCTGTTCCCGGCCGTCGCCGTTCGGCGTCGTCCCCCCGCGGGGCTGCTCGTGCCCCTGGGGCCGCTCCGGCCGCTCGGGCTGCTTGTCGCCCGCCGCCTGCTGGGTGCCGTCGGCCGGCTGGGGCATCTGCCGGGGCGGCACCTCGCGGAGGAAGAGCGACACGACCAGCGCGAGCGCGACCACGGGCACGGCGACGAGGAAGACGTCGTCCAGAGCCTGCGCGAACGCGGCGAGCACGTGTCCCTTCAGGGGCTCGGCCAGCCGCTGGATGGCCTGCACGTCGTCGGCCGCGACGCGCACGCCACCCGCCTCGTCGGCGAGATGGCGGGCCAGGCCGGAGCTGAAGACCGCGCCGAGCACCGCCGTGCCGACGGCCGCGCCCATCCGCTGGAAGAAGTTGGCCGCGCCGGTGGCCGCCCCCAGGTCGCGCATCTCGACGGCGTTCTGCACGGCGGTCAGGACGGGCTGCATGGTCAGGCCGGTGCCCGCGCCGAACACGAACGAGAGCACGGCCACCCACCAGTACGCCGTGTCCACGGCGAGGCGCGACAGCGGCAACATCGCCAGCACCAGCAGCACGGAACCGAGCATGGGGAAGATCTTGTAGCGGCCGGTACGGGTGATGAGGTTGCCGGAGACGGCGGTGGCGATGATGATTCCGAACATCGCCGGCAGCATCGCCAGGCCGGCCGTCGTGGGCGACATGCCGGACACGACCTGCAGATATACCGGCAGGAACACGATGCCGCTGAACATCGCGGCGCCGGCGAGGAACCCGAACACGTTCGCCACTCGGAAGACCGGGTTGCCGAACAGCCGCAGCGGGATCACGGGCTCGGCCGCACGCCGCTCGACCACGACGAACAGCACCGCGGCGACGGCGAAGACGGCCGGCAGGGCGAGCGACCCAGGGGCGGCCCAGCCGTACTCCTCACCGGCCCAGTCGAGGTAGAGCAGCAGCGCCGTGACACCGGCGACGATCAGCGCGGCGCCGAGGTAGTCGACGTGGTGTTCCCTGCGGGTCACCGGCAGCCGGAGGACGGCCGCGACGACCGCCAGCGAGACGAGGCCGACCGGTACGTTCACCCAGAAGATCCAGCGCCACCCCGGCCCGTCGGCCAGCCAGCCGCCGAGCAGCGGCCCGCCGAGGCTGGCCAGGGCGAAGACCCCGGCGAAGTACCCCTGGTAGCGGCCCCGCTCGCGGGGCGGCACGACGTCGCCGATGACGGTCAGCGCCAGCGCGAACAGCCCGCCTCCGCCCAGGCCCTGCAAGGCCCGGAACGCGATGAGCTGCCCGACGTCCTGCGCCAGGCCGCACAGCGCCGAGGCGAGCAGGAACAACCCGATCGCGGCCATGAACGTCGACCGCCTGCCGTACAGGTCGGAGATCTTGCCCCACAGCGGGGTCACCACCATCGATGTGACGAGGTAGGCGGTGACCACCCACGAGAGCATGTCCATGCCGCCCAGGTCGCTCACGATCCGGGGCAGCGCGGTGCTCACCACGGTCTGGTCGAGCGCGGACAGCAGCATGCCGGCCATCACGCCGGCCACCGCCAGCCGGACATGCGCGGCGGACAGGGCGGGGGGCGCCTGCCCGGCGGGGGGTGCGCCGCTGGCTGTGGTGCTCATCGATTCCTCCCGTCTGATAGGGAACGTGGTCCGCGGACTGCGCCCGCCGCCCCGGGCCGGCCCTCCGCTCACTCGCGAGGACCTCTCGGGACAGGCCGCCGTGCGGACCTCGGTCCTACTCGGTGAAGGAGAGCTCGAGCAGCGACGCGACGAGCCCGTCCTCATTCTGACTGGTGTCCTCACTGCCCGCAGTCCCGGTGGTTCGACCTGTCGCCGTCACCGTGGGATCGGCCTCCCGGCCGAGCCACAGCCGCTTGCGCCGGAACACCGGCGCGGGCAGCGGCTCGCGGGGCGCCGGAGCCCCCTCGCGCAACCGCGGGTCGAGCTGGGCGGCGACCAGATGGGCGTTGGTGCCGCCGAGCCCGAACGAGCTGAGTCCTGCCACCCGCATCCGCTCCCCCGGCGCCCAGGTGCGCAGCCGGGTGTTCGGGAAGAACGGCGAGGCGTCGAAGTCGAAGCGCGGGTTGGGGGTCTCGCAGAACAGCGTGGGCGGGATCTGGCCGTGCTCGACGGCGAGCACCACCTTGATGAGCCCGGCCGCACCCGCCGCGCTCAGCAGGTGGCCGACGTTCGACTTGACGCTGCCGATCGCGCACCAGCCGGTCCGGTCGCTGGTCTCGCGGTACACGTCGGTCAGCGCGCGCAGCTCGATCGGGTCGCCGATGAGGGTCCCGGTGCCGTGCGCCTCGACCATGCCGATCTCGTCGGCCCGCCGGTTCGCCGCCGCCAGCGCCTTCCTGATGACGTCGGCCTGGGCCGCCGGGTTCGGCGTGGTGATACCCATCGTGTGGCCGTCGTTGTTCACGGCCACGGCCTCGATGACCGCGTGGACGCGGTCACCGTCCGCGAGCGCGGCGGCCAGCGGCTTGAGCAGCACCGCCCCGCACCCCTCGCCCGGCACGAAGCCGTCGGCCCGCTCGTCGAAGGTGGCGCAGCGGCCCGACGGAGAGATGGCGCGGGCGGCGCTGAACTCCAGGTAGGGTTGCTCGTCGAGCAGCACCTCGACACCGCCGGCCACGGCGACCTCGGCGTCGCCGGCGAGCAGGGCTCGGCACGCGAGCTGCACGCTGACCAGCGAGGACGAGCAGGCGCTGTCGACGACCAGATTGGGCCCGCGGAAGTCGAAGTGGTGGGCGACGTGGGCCGCGATGAAGTTCTGGTCCGACTGCAGCACCGCGGGGCGCAGCCCGGCCCGCCTGCCGTAGGAGGAGATCCGTCCGCCGACGAACACGCCGACGTCCCGCCCCCACAGCTCGGCCCCGGTGTAGCCGGCGTCGGCCAGGCAGGTCGCGGTGGCCTCCAGGAACAGCCGGATGCCGGGGTCGAGGCAGGTCGCCTCCTCGTCGCCCATGCCGAAGTAGGCCGCGTCGAAGTCCTCGATCCCGTCGAGGAAGCCGCCCCATCTGCTCAGCGACCTGCCCAGCGCGGGAACCGGGCTGTACAGCCGCCGATGGTCCCACCGGGACACCGGCACCTCGGCCACCGAGCAGCGTCCCGACAGCAGGTTGGCCCAGTAGGTCTCCACGTCGGGCGCGCCGGGGAAGCGGCAGGCCATGCCGATCACCGCGATCTTGCCGGCCGTCGCGTCGTCCCTCCCCGCGTCGGCGGACGGCACGGCCCGTTCCATCACGGTCACGGGACCGGCGGCCGGCATCGAGCCGGAGCCGGGTTCCGCAAGCGCGCCCGGAACGGGTTCCTGAGGCGAGGCGAGGCCGGGTTCCCCAAGCGCGCCGGGTTCCGGGACCGCACCAGAGCCGGATTCCGAGTCCGCATCGGGACCGGGTTCCGGGGCGAACCGGGCGAGGTAGGCGGCGAGGCGTTCCAGCGTGGAGTGGTCCAGCAGGACGGACGGCTCCAGCCTGCGGCCCAGGTGCTCCTCGATCTGCTGGAGCAGCTCGCCCAGCATCACCGACTCGACGCCCAGCTCGGCGAAGTCGACGGTGGGATCGAGGTCCCCGGCCGGGAGCCCCACGTTGCGCGCGAAGAGCTCCACCAGCCACGCGGGTGGGCGGCCGCCGGTCGCGTCCGCGCTCACCGGCTGCCGCGCCACGCTCGGCACGGACGGCACGGGCGGGGCGGCGGCCGCGCCGATGAGGCCGGCGCCCGCGCCGCTGGGGACGTCGCCGGTGAGGGCGGAGCCCCCCTCCCGGACGTCCCAGGGAGCGGCGGAAGCCGTACCGGTCAGCAGCAGGGCGCCGGGATCGGGCGCGACGTCGCGCAACGGCGGACACGGCAGCACCGAGGCGCCGCCCGGCAGGGCGTCGGCGGGCAGGGCCAGCACGCGCTCCAGCACGCGCAGCCCCTCCGCGTCGCCGAGACTGCCGAGCCCCACCGGCTCGCAGACGTTGGGACCGCCGCGTCCCGACCCGCTCTCGTGCCACATGGGCCAGTTGACCGAGCGGAACGCACCCTGGCCCTGACGGGCCTTGCTGCTCACGAAGAAGTCCATGAAGGCGTTGGCGGCGGCGTAGTCCGCCACTCCGGCGGCGAGCCGGGGCACCGCCGCGCACACCGAGGAGAACGTGAGGAAGAACGCGGGCCGGTCGGCCTCGCAGACCTCGGCCAGCGCCTCCAGGCCGTCGGCCTTCGGTTCCAGCACGGCCCGCATCTCGACCGCGCCCTTGTGCGCGAAGACCGGGGTGCCCCGGCCGACCCGCCCCGCGCAGTGGACGACGCCCGCCACCGGGCCCCACGCACCGCGGACCGATCGCAGGAACGCGGCGAGCCCGTCCCGGTCGGACAGCTTCCCGGTGTGCGCCCGGACCTCGGCGCCGAGGCGCTCCAGCTCGCGCACCGTCGCGACTGCGGCGGCCGCGGGCTCGGTCAGCGACGGGTCGTCCCACCGCTCCCTCGGCGGCAGGGAGCGCGCGCCCACCAGCGCGATCCGGCGGGCGCCGCGTTCGACCAGGTGGCGAGCCATCCGGGCGCCGATGCCCCGGGTCGCCCCGCTCAGCACGTACGGCGCGTCCGCCGCGAGCCGCAACGGCACGTGCGGCGCCTCGACCGGCACGAGCCGGGGCTCGTGACGCCGTCCCGCGCGGTGGCAGACCTCGCCGTACCGGCCGGGATCGCCCCACTCCTCCAGCACCTGCCGGGCGACCTCGGCCGCCTGTGCGGCGGGCACGTCAGTGTCGAGCACCGTCGCCCGGACCTTGCCGTACTCCACGCCGAGCACGCGGACGAATCCGGCCATGCGGGCCCCGGCGAGCGTGGCGGGAGCGCCTGGCGCGCCGAGCAGCCCCCGGGTGACGTGGACGACCCGTAGACCGGCGGCGTGCCGGTAGGACACGAGTTGCTGCAACATGGCCAGTCTGGCCTGCCACCGTCCCGGCCCCGCCGGGGCGTCGAGGTCGCACAGGTCCACCCATCCGGACAGGTCGGGATGCCGGGCCAGCAGCACGCCGACGGCCTCGACCGCGCCCGCCTCGTCGTCGTAGGAGAGCACGCCGACGTCGCCGGGAACAGTGCCCGTTCCGTTGTGGCCGGAGTCGCGGTGAGCGCGGGCGGCGCCTTCGCGGACCAGCAGCACCCGTCCCAGGCCCGCGGCGCGGGCCAGCTCGCGCGCCACGTTCTCGGTCCTGTCATCGAAGACGCACAGCAGCGGCCCCTCGCCGGACGCGGGGAGGGGTGCGGCGCCGGCGGGCACCCACTCCTTCCGGTAGAGCGGGATCTCCCGGCCCGTGCGAGGCCCCTCGCCCGTCTCCCGCCCGTACGGCGTGCCCGGCGTCTGACGGACGTCGGTGGAGGCGGCGACCGGCGTCACGGCGTCGGGCTCGAACGGCCGCTCGGGCAGCCAGCAGCGCATCCGGGCGAAGGGATACGACGGCAGGGCGATGACGCGCGGTGAGAAGCGCCCGGCGTCCCGTCCGGCCTGCTCGGGCTGGGAGGTGCCGGAGTGCCGGACGCGGAGCTCGTGCAGGCGCGGCCAGTCCACCCGGCCGCCGCCCACCCAGTGGGCGGCGATCTCCCGCAGCTCGTCCTCGCCGGGGGCGTACGCCGGACCGTACGCGGCATCGGAGGCGGCATAGGAGGCGGAGTGCGGCCCCGCGAGCGGAGCGTGCCCGGCGTCGGGGGCCGGGACGCGCGGGAGCACGGGTCCCGGCTCCTGCCCCGGGCCGGGGGTGCGGCCCCGCAGCACGCCCGGCGGTTCCTCCCCGGCGGCGACGCGCGCCAGGAGACCGGCCGCCTCCCGGAGGTCCGCCGTGACCAGGGCGAGCCGTTCGCGCAGCGGCTCTCGGCCGGCCTGCAGCGTGTAGGCGACGTCGGCCAGATCGTGGCGGTCGCCCGCGCCGCGGAGCCAGGCCGCCATGCGACCCGCCAGCCGCCGCAGGGCGTCCGGGTCCTGCCCCGACAGCACCAGCGCCTGCGGGCGTCCGGCCGGCCGCCCGTTCGCGAAGCGGGGCCGCTGGGGCATGTCCGCGTACTCCTCCAGGACGACATGGGCGATCGTCCCTCCGGCGCCGAAGGAGCTGACGCCGGCCCGGCGCGGCAACGGACGGCCGTACCCGTCCTCACACTTCGGCCAGGGCGCTGTCTCACGCTGCACCCGGAACGGCACGCGGTCCCAGGCGATCTTCGGATTGAGCTCCTCGGCGTGCAGGGACGGCGCGAATGTGCGATGCCGCATCTGGAGCACGACCTTCGTCAGGCCGGCGATGCCCGCGGCGGCCTCCACATGACCGATCGACGACTTGACCGAGCCGATCGCGACGGCGCCGGGGGGAAGGCCGGCGTCGCCGAAGGCCCGCATGAGCCCGTCGATCTCGATGGGATCGCCCAGCGCCGTTCCGGCTCCGTGCGCCTCCAGATAACCGATGGTCGCCGGGTCGACTCCCGCGTCCCGCAGCGCGTCGCGCACCATCTCGCCCTGCGCCGCGGGGTTGGGCACGATCCAGCCGTTGGTCCTGCCCATGTGGACGACGGAGCTGCCGCGGATCACCGCGTGCACGCGGTCGCCGTCCTCCAGCGCGTGGCGCAGCGGCTTCAACACGACGACGCCGACGCCCTCCGACGGAACGAACCCGTCACCGCCCCGCCCGAAGCTGCGGCAGCGCAGGTCGGAGGCGGTCAGCTTCATGCGGCGCTGCTGGATGAACTTGTTCGGGTGCAGGGACAGGTTGACCGCGCCCGCGATCGCCATCTCGGCCTCGCCCCGGCGCAGCGCCTGCACGGCCAGGTGGACGGCGACCAGCGAGGACGAGCACATCGTGTCGACGGTCATGCTGGGCCCGCGCAGGTCGAAGTGGAACGAGACCCGGTTGGCGATCCCGCCGATGGCCGACCCCGAGTCCTGGGGGTTGCCGCGCAGGGTCTGCTCGACGCCGAAGAAGGGGTACTCGTTGTACATCGAGCCCGCGTACACCGCCACCCGGGAGCCGTGCCGCTCGCGCAGCCGCCGCCGGGGGTAACCGGCGTCCTCCAGTGCCTCCCAGGTCACTTCGAGGAACAGCCGCTCCTGCGGGTCCATGAGGGCGGCGTCCCTGGGTGTGATGTTGAACAGCAGCGGGTCGAACATGTCGACCTCGTCCAGGAAACCGCCCCACATGATGTCGGCGGGCCAGCCGGGGCGACGCCGCGCGGCCGGCAGCGGTCCGACGCAGTCACGCCCGGAGACCAGGTTCTCCCAGAACCGGTCGAGGTCGGGGGCGTGCGGATACCGTCCGGCGATGCCGACGATGGCGATCGCCCGGTCGTCCTCGTCGCGCTCGCCCTCCTCGCGCCGGTCGTCGCGCGCCACGAGCGCTCCCTGTCGGTCCCGCGCATCCCCGGCATCCCGCTTCCGCGCATCCCCGCCCTGCGCCTCCCGGAGCCGCCACACCCGGTCCTCTGCCGCTCGGTCCTCTGCCGCCCAGTCCGCCGTGTCCGGCTCGGCCGGCCCGGTGTCGCCTTGGGCGTTCTCGTGTCCCCTCCCAGGGGCGGACGCCGTACGGGCCGCCTCGTCCGCGAGCCAGGGGCCTTCGAGGCCGAGGAGCGCTCCCGCCACCCCGGCGAGGTCGCGGTGCTCGAAGAAGAGCGTCGGGGAGACCTCGCCCAGGTCACGCGCCAGCGCGTCGTTCAGCCGGGCCACGATGTACGACGTGAGCCCGTAGTGCTCCAGCGGCACATAGGCGTGCAGCTGGTCCACGGCGATGCCGGAGACCTCGGCATACCGCGCCTTGAGGTAGTCCTCCACCTGGGCGCGCAGGAGGGGGTCGTCCGCCGGGGCGCTGCCGGGGTCGGCCCCGCCCCGGTAATCCGCCCGGCCCCAGGAATCGGCCCCGCTGACGGGAGGGGCCACACCGCCGGAGGTAGCACCGGAGGGAGCGGAGGCGGGCCCGTCCCCGGCGACGGCCTGGGCGGTCTCCGCCCGCGACCGGTCGGAGAAGGGTCCGTCGAAGGGATATGTGGGCAGCGGGACGCGAGCGCCCGGCACCGGCCAGCAGTCCTCCCACGCAACGTCGTGCCCGGCCAGCCACGCCGACGCGGCCTCCGTCTCGGAGAGCACTCCCTCGTCGGCCCCCGGCGTGGCCTGGCCCGCCTTCGCGGTCGCCGTCCCGGCGCCTGACGCCCCCGCAGGATCGCGGCCCGCCGGAGCCGTGCACGTCCCGGGAGCACCCGCCGCCAGAGCCGCGGACCTGCCGGGGGCGCCCGGCGGCGGGGCCACCGCCGTTCTCAGGGCGGGGTGGTCGCGACCGGCCGCCATGGCGTCCAGGGCCTCGGTCAGGGTCTCCAGGTCGGCGCAGCGCACCGCCAGCCGATGGGACATCGCCACCCGGCCCGTCTGCAGGGTGAACGCCACGTCCGCCGGCGAGGGGGCCATGCCGGCGGCGCGCGCCGCGACCAGATGGTCCCGCAGCCGCCGGGCGTAGCGGCTGAGGTGTTCCTCGCTCGCGGCCGACAGCACCACGACGTGCGTGCGGGGTTCGGGCCGCGCCGCCCGGCCATGCTCCGGGTCCGCGGCCCAGGAGGCTCCCCGGCCGGTGGCCCAGGGGTCCACGAGCCGTTCGGGCTCTGTCCGGTTCATCTCGCCTCACAGATGCGTCGACGGTCGGTCTACGGATGTGGTCACGTGCCGGCCGGAACCGGCCGGGCGCCGGGAAGCACCAATGTCGTCAGGCGCCGGCCGAGCAGGTCGGCCGCGGCCTCCATGAGCCGCGCCGCCTGCACGTGCGCTGTCCCCACGTGCGCTGTGCCCACGTGCGCCGCCTCCGCCTGGCCGCCCACGGCGAGGAACGGCGAACGAGCCGATGCGCGGCCGTCCGCGCCACCGGGGGCCGCGACCACGAAGTCGGCGCCGAGCACGAACGCGGCGGCGACCGCCTCGGGCGTCGCGCACACCACCCCGACCCGGATGTGGTGTCCGCAGGCGGCCACCGCCTCGTCGCGGCGGCGCAGCGCCTCGGGCAGCCGGACCTCCAGCCCCGGGCCATCGGACGAGCAGTCGAGGCAGACGTCCTCACTCACGGGCAGACCCCGGGCCACCTCCACCTCGGCGGGCGTGAGCGCCCCCCGGGCCGACAGCTCGGCCAGGAGCGGCTCCGCCGGGGGCCGCATCAACCGTTCCACCAGGTCGGGCGCCGCCACCCGCACGACGAGCCGGTTGGGCGCGACGGGCAGACCGGCGGCGTCACGGTAGGCCCCGGCGAAGCGGAAGCGCACCAGCTCGGGTGGCGCCTGGGTCAGGTGTCCGAGGGTCACGTGCAGGAAGCGCACGCCATAACGCAGGAACAGGCCCACGCGCCCCTGGTCCACCTCGTCGCCGCCCGCCACACGGCGGCCGTCCAGGGCGACACCGTACGGCGCGGCGGGACCCAGGTCGCGACGCAGGCGCTGAACGGCCCGCTCGACGTCGCCGGCGGGCAGCCCGTCCACGCCGAGGAAGGCGAGCACGCCGCGCCGGGCCGTCCTGGTCACCTCGTCGGCCGAGCCCGCCGCGCTCGCGTTCTCCAGCGCCGCGCATGCCAGGCGCGTCCCGTAGTCCCTCCTGAACGTCGCCGCGCCGAGGCGCTCCGTCCGGACGCGGTACGGCTCCCCGCCGGGGGCACGGCCGATGGACACGCCACCGGCCGGCCCGGCGGAATCGGACGCGGACGGGATGAGGTGTTTTTCGGCCTTGCGCCACAGTTTGGTGAGCACCTGACCGGGGCCGATCTCGCGGACGTCGCGCACGCCCCGCTCGGCCAGGTAAACCATGGTGTCCCACCACCGCACCGGGCTGCGCACCTGCCGCGCGAGCAGGTCGGGCAGGGTCTCCGGCCGGTGCGGGCGGGCGGTCACGTTCGAGATGACCGGCACGCGCGGCGGGGCGAAGTCCACCGTGCCCAGATAGTCGGCGAACGCCGCGGCGGGGAACGCCATGTACCGCGAGTGCGCGGCGATGCTCACGTTGAGCAACACGCACTTGCCGGCCCCCGCCCCGCGCAGGACGGCGGCGAGCGCGCGCACCGAGTCCTCCGGGCCCGACAGCACGACCTGGTCGGGCGAGTTGTGGTTGGCGAGGTCGACGTCGGTCGCGCCCTCCTCGGCCAGCACCTCGCGCAACCGCTCGATCGGCATCCCGACGACGGCGAGCATGCCGCCGCCCCGGGCGCGGGCCATCAGCTCGCCGCGCCGCCGCACGATCCGCAGGCCGGTCTCGAAGTCGAAGCATCCGGCGGCGTGTAGCGCGGCTAGCTCGCCGAGGCTGTGCCCCGCGAGGTACGCGGGGGCGGGCCCCTCCTCCAGCGCCGCCCGATGGGCGAGCGCGGCCACGGCGAACAGCGCCGGCTGGACATAGCGCGTGTCGTGCTGGAGCCTCTCCTCGTCTCCCGCGCACAGACGGCGCAGGGAGACCCCGATGATCTCGTCGGCCCGGGCGACCATGTCCGGATAGCGGTCGAGCAGCCCGGCGCCCATGCCCTGGCGCTGCGCCCCCTGTCCCGGGAAGATCCAGGCGACGCTCATGTGCCCCTCCTTCCGTCCGCGTCCGCGAGCGGGCGTGTCCCACCCCCCGCGCCGGTCTCCCACGGCATCCGCTGATGCAGGGTGAAGGCGGCGATCCGGTCCCGTACGGCCGGAGCCGCCATCAGGCGGGCGAACTCGGCGGCCGCGACGCGGCCGGCCTCCTCGGTCACGGGCCAGAGCAGGCCGAAGTATCGTTTGGCCTCCCCGATCGCCTCGGTAGCCACCTTGGTCACCCGGAACTCCAGGCGGCCGAGCGCGGCGGCCGGGTCGTCGCACACCTCGTCGACCAGCCGGTCGCGGTGCGCCTCCGCCGCGGGCACGGGCCTCGTGGTCAGCGTCATCGCGTACGCCGGCTGGAAGCCGGTGCGCCGCACCAGGAACGGCAGGACCGCGCACGGCAGCAGCCCCCACAGCGCCTCCGGCAGGCTGAACGTGCTGCGGGGCGTGGCCAGCACGAGATCGCAGGCCGCCGCCAGCCCGACCCCGCCCCCGGCGGCCTGGCCGTCGACCTCCGCCACCACGACCCGGGGTGTCGTGCTGATCCTCCGCAGGAGGGCGTGGAAGTCCGCCACGCCGCCGTCGCCCTCGGGCGCGTCCACCGCCTCGGCGAGGTCCATGCCCGTGCAGAACACGCCCGGGCGGCCCGCGAGCACGACGATCCGGCAGTCCGGCCGGCGTTCGGCCTCGTCCAGGGCGTGCCGGATCTCGGCGATCGTGCGGGCGTCGAGACCGTTGCGCCGGTCCGGCCGGTCGAGGGTCACCCGCATCGTGTCGGGGGACGCCTCGACGCGAATGCCCCGATAATCCATGGTCATCTCCAACGGCGGTGAGGGCGACGATCCGGTTCTACCGGCGGCCGGAGGCGGCGTCTGCTCACCATTGAGCAGGCCGCGTCCCCGCTTCCGGGGGACGATTGCGGCGACGCGTCCCCCAGGGCGGGGAACGGGGAGACACGGAGACAGGACAGCGGGCTCGGAGGCGGAACCGGAGGCGGGCCGAGCGGTGACGGTGACGGGACGGGTGAGGGGACGAGCGGCGGAACGGGCGGCGGCGTCCACGGGCGGAACGAACTCGCCGGAGCCGCGGATCGCGGCGGGCGATGCGCACGTGTGGATGGCGGACCCGGACGGGCTCGATCGGAACGGGCTTCTCGGCGGCTACCGCGCGGTGCTGTCGCCGCGGGAGCGGGACCGGGCCGCGGGCTTCCGGTCGGAGGCCGACCGGCTGGCGTTCGAGGCCGCGCACGGCCTGGCCCGAGCCGCGCTGACCTGGTGCGTGCCCGCCGTCGCCGCGGGCGCGTGGCGGTTCACGACCACGCCCCACGGCAGGCCGGAGATCGCCGATCAGCCTCCCCACCGGCCGCTCCGGTTCAACATCTCCCACACCGCGGGACTGGTGGCCTGTGTGGTCACGCTGGGCGCCGCCTGCGGGGTGGACGTCGAGCGCGTGCACCGCCGGGCCGACCCGCTGCGGCTGGGCCGCCGGGTCTGCTCACCCGCCGAGTATGCCCGGCTCGTCCCGCTCGACGACCTCGACGCCCGGGCCGACCTGTTCTTCCGCTACTGGACGCTGAAGGAGGCGTACGTCAAGGCACGCGGATACGGGATGACGCTGCCGATGAACCAGTGCGACGTCGAGAGGGCGGCATCCGTTCCAGCGGGGGCGCCTTTGGCGGTGGAGGGGCGGAACGTGGCCCGGTTCGGGCCGCAACTGCGGGACGACCCGGCCCGATGGCGCTTCGCCCAGTGGCGGCCCGGCCCGCGCCACCTTCTCGCCCTCGCCGTACGGCGGGAGCCCGGTCTGCCCTGCGCGGTCGTCGTCCACCCCGCCCCACCGCCCGTTCCATGAGACGCCCGTGCTGTGAGACGCCGCCCGTGCGGTGAGACGCGGCGCTCGGCAGGCTCGTTCATGAGATCACGGACAGCAGGCGCCGCAGGTCGGTCCTGAGGGCGTCGATGAAGTCGGGCCGCACGCCCTTGAGATAGAAATGGTCGCCCGCGAAGACGCGGAGGGTGAAGGGGCCGGTGGTCACCTCCCGCCAGGCCAGCATCTCCTCGGGCGTGACCTCCGGGTCGGCGTCCCCCGTGAGCCCGGACACCGGGCAGGACAGCGGCGGCCCGGGGAGGGGCCGGTAGGTCTCGTTCAGCGTGAAGTCGGCCCGCATGCCGGGCACGAACAGCCGCAGCAGGTCGGGCTGCCGCAGCACCTGGTCGGGGATGCCGTTCAACCGGGCGACCGCCGCGACGAACTCCTCGTCCGGCAGGCCGTGCAGGTCGGCGCGGCGTTTGGGCAGGTGCGGGGCCCGGCGGCCGGACACGACCAGCCCCGCGGGCGGGGCGGCCGGGCCCACGGACAGGCGCCGGGCCACCTCGTAGGCCACCGCCGAGCCCATGCTGTGGCCCATCAGCGCGTACGGCCGGTCGAGATAGGGCAGCAGGCCGTCCACGACGGCGGGGACGAGTTCCTCCATCCGCGTGTACGGCCGCTCCCGCAGCCGCCATTCGCGGCCTGGCAGGACGACCGGGCAGACCTCGACCTGCGGCAGCAGCAGCGGCCGCCACGGCCGGAAGAAACCCGCCCCTCCGCCCGCGTGGGCGAAGCAGAACAGCCGGGCCGGCGCGTCCTCCCGCCCGGCGTCGCTGCTCAGCCATGCCGGCGGCGCCGGCTCCGGCCCCTTCGGGTACGCCTGCGCGATCGTCACGCGACCACCTCCTCCCGTCGTCCGTCATCCGGCGGAGCGCAGCACGACGTGAGCGTAGGACCCGCTGGCGCCGAGCGCGTTGACCAGGGCGCGCAGCGGCTCGCCCGGGCGGCGCGGGGGCCACGGCTCACGCCGGTCCGCCAGGCGCAGCGGCAGCGCGTCCCAGGACACCAGCCCGCCGGTCCGCCCGGCCAGGGTGGGCGCGATCTCCCGGTGCGCGAACTGCAGCAGCACCTTCGCGAGCTGCGACATCCCGGCGGCCGACTCCAGGTGGCCGATGTTGGGCTTGACCGTGCCCACCGGCACGCCGCGCCCGTCACCCGCGGCCGTCCCCACGAAGACCTCCGCGAGTGCCTCGATCTCGGCGGCGTCCGCGACGCTCGCCCCGGCGGCGGCGCACTCGACGTACCCGATCTCCTCCGGCGTACGGCCGGCGCGGCGCAGCACCTGCCGGATCGAGTCGGCGAGCGCCGGGCTGTTGGGCGCGCCGAAGCGCACGCTCCGGCCGGAGTGGCCGATCCAGGTGGCCTCGACGACACCGTGAGCCGTGTCGCGGTCCCGCGCCGCCACCGCTGCCGGGCGCAGCAGGACGGCTCCCGCCCCCTCTCCGAGCACCCACCCCGAGGAGGCGGCGTCGAACGCTCCCGCGGAGCCGCCGGGCGACACGAGCCCCAGGGCCGACAGCACCTCCGCGTGATAGGGGTGGCAGACCAGGTTGACCCCGCCCACCAGAGCGGCGTCGCACTCGTCCCTGCGCAGGCTCTCCACGGCCAGGTGCAGGGCGGTCAGCGACGACGAGCATGAGGTGTCGACGGCGACGCTCGGCCCGCGGAAGTCGAAGAAGTGCGACACCCGGTTGGGGATGTCGGAGGCCATGGCGGTGACGGCGGCCGGCTCGCCCCGCCGCCACGCGTCCGCGCCCGCCTGCCGATGGTCGTGCCACATCACGCCGGTGAACACGCCGATGCGCGGCGCCGCCCGGCGCAGCGAGGCGGGAGTGTGCCCGGCGTTCTCCAGGCACTCCCACATGACCCGCAGCATCATCCGCAACTGCGGGTCGAGTGTGCGGGCCTCGGCCGGCGAGATGTGGAAGAACAGGCTGTCGAAGTCGCCGGCGTCGGGCAGGAAGCCGCCGGTCAGGCCCGTGGCGCCGGCGGCCCGGCCGGCCGGCATGGGGCCGAACGCCTGCCGCCCCTCGACGAGGCCGTGCCAGAACTCCGCCAGACCGGCCGCGCCCGGAAAACGCCCGGCGACCCCCACCACGGCGATCTCCGCCGCGCGCCGCCCGTCCGAGGCGGGGACGAGGGGTGCGGCGAGCCGGTCGCGGCGGGCGGCGCCGAACACCGGCCGCTCCCCGGAGGCGGTGACCGCGGGCACGGGCCGGGCGGGCACGCCGCCGAGGAACGACTGCAGGAACCGGTGCCCGTCGCCCAGGCCCAGCCGTTCGCAGACCGGCTCGAAGGCCACCGCCCCGACGGGGCAGAGCCCGACACCGCACGCGGCCTGGCCCATCATCAGGAGCTGGCCCATGTATCCGGCCTCCAGGGCCAGATAGCGCGGGGCGTCGTCGCCGTACAGGGGCGCGATGCCGTCGAGCTGCCCGACCAGGTACAGCTCGAAGCAGGCCCGATCGTAGACGGGCCGGTTGTAATAGAAGTGCGCGGAGCGGCCGATCCCGTCCGCCGGCCCGACCAGTTGCAGCGCGTGCTCTCCCGGCCGGTAGTAGTACAGCCCGCCGGCCACGCCCTCCACGCGCCGCACGTGCAGATACACCTGGACGGAGTAGGTGTCCCCCGCCGAAGGGTAGAGCCGCCGGCCCCGCTCGCCCGGCGCCGACGTGCGCAGCAGGCTGAGGAAACGGCAGAAGTCGTCGTACGGCAGCGCCGCCTCGGCGAACTCACGGTGGCTGCCGCGCCAGTCGTAGTGCTCGGGCGCGAACTCGGCCGCGTCGAGCGGGACGATGCGCTCCCCCGCCAGCCGGGGCCGCTCACCCCATCGGCCGGCCTTGAACGCGGCCCGCTCCTCCGGGGAGAAGAAGTCGACGCTTCCCGCGGCAGGCGCACCGCCCGCGCCGCCGTCGTCCAGCCCGGTCGCGGGCCGCGCGGCGCCGTTCGTGGCGGGCTCGGAATGCGGGACGCCGGACCTCGCGGCACCGTCCGCGGCCGGAAGGCCCGGCGGCGGGCCCGCGGTCGTGGACCCGTTCGGCGCGGCAGGGGCCGGCTCGGCGGCGCGGGCTCGCGAGGGCGCATCCGTCTCCCGCCCACCGTCCGCGGGGGACTCCCCTCCGCCCGCGAGCCGGGCCGCGACGTGCCGGGCGATGGCGGCGACCGTGGGCTCCGACAGGAGTGTCGCCACCGGCACCCGCTGCCGATACCGCTTCTGCAGTTCGCCGGAGACCTGCACGATGGTGAACGACGTGGCGCCCTGGTCCCACAGGTCGTCGTCGGGTCGTACGGCGGGCACGCCCAGCCGTTCGGCGAACAGCGCGGCGATCTCGTCGCGCAGTTCTTCGACGCCCGGCCCGCGGGGTGCCTCCCGCGGCGGCTCCTGCAGTGCCTCGCTCGGCGTCTTCCCCGGTTCCTCCGGCTCGGTGTCGGACTCCCGCGCCGGGCCGGGCGCGTCGGTCAGCGGCCACGGCAGGGCGTCCCGGTCGAGCTTGCCGTTCGCGGTGGCCGGGAAAGTGCTCACGAACCCGACGAAGTTGGGCACCATGTATTCGGGCAGCGTCTCGGCCGCGAACGCGCGCAGGTCCCTGACCTCCGGCGGGGTCGGACCCGACGGCTGCACGTACGCCACGAGCTTGCGATCGCCCGTGTGATCGGGCCGGGCCAGCACCACGACCTCCTTGACCCCCGCGTGCTGCCGCAGCCGGTGCTCGATCTCGCCCAGCTCGACCCGGAACCCCCGGACCTTGACCTGGTTGTCGGCACGGCCGAGGAAGCAGATGTTCCCGTCGGGGAAGAAGGAGGCCCGGTCACCGGTCCGGTACATCGGCTCGCCCGGCCGGGACGCGAACGGGTCGGGCACGAACCGCTGGGCCGTCAGCTCCGGCTGGTTGTAGTAGCCCAGGCTCAGGCACTCGCCCGCGATATAGAGGTCGCCCTCCACGCCGACCGGGCACGGTTCGAGGTGCTCGTCGAGGATGTAGTAGCGGCTGTTGTCGATGGGCCTGCCGTACGGGATGCTGCGCCAGGCGGGGTCGATGTCCTCGACAGGGAAGTAGTTGGACCACACGGTCGCCTCGGTGGCTCCGCCCAGGCTGACGATGCGCGCCCGGGGGAACACCGCCCGGACCTCCCCGGGCAGGGACAAGGGGGTGTAGTCGCCGCTCAGGAACACCAGCCGCAGGTCACCGGTGCCCGGCCGGCCCGCGTACGCGGGGAGCAGCGGGGCGAGCTGGGTGAGCGTGGTCGGCGCCGAGTTCCAGAAGGTGATCGGCTCCCGCAGCAGCACGTCGGCCAGCTCGGCAGGGTCGCGCTGCTCGGTCTCGTCCGCGACGTACAGCCCGGCGCCCCGCCCGAGCAGCCCCAGGATGTCGAACACCGACAGGTCGAAGCCGAGCGAGGTCACGCACAGCCCGACGTCCGAATGGCCGAAGCCGAACTCACGGTAGGCCCAGTTGAGCAGGTTGAGCACCGGCCGGTGGGCCACGGCGACGCCCTTCGGCCGACCCGTGCTGCCGGAGGTGAAGATGACGTACGCCGTGCTGTCCGGGGTGGTGACCGGCGGCGGGTTCTCCTCGCCGCGCGGGTCGTCGCGCACCGGGTCGAGGTCGACGGGGAGCACCTCGACGCCCGCGTCGTGACACCGGGTCTGCGAGGTGGACAGCACCAGCGCCGCGCCTGCGTCGCCGAGCATCACGGCCGCCCGATCCCTCGGCAGGTATGGCTCGACCGGCAGATAGACGCCGCCCGCCTTCAGCACCCCGAAGACGGCGGCCACCATGTCGGGCCCGCGCCGCATCGAGATGCCGACCACGGTCTCCGGGCCCACACCGCGGTCGCGCAGGTGCCAGGCAATGCGGTTGGCGCGCCGGTTGAGCTCGGCGTACGTCATCGTGCCGCCACGCCAGCGCAGCGCCACGGCGTCGGGCCGCTTCCTTGCCTGCCGTTCGAACAGCAGGTGGACCGGCCCGTCGGCGGGGAACTCGCGGGCCGTGTCGTTCCACTCGTAGAGGATCTTGTGCCGTTCGGCGGCGGACATGCCGCCGGGCCGCTCCCGCTCGTCGACGAGGCCCGCCAGCCGCTCCCGGAAGTCGGCGAACGCCGCCTCGGCCGTCCGCTCGGGCAGGCCGCCGGGGTCGATGTCCCAGCAGATCTGCAGCCGGTCGCCCTCGCCGACGGCCACGCAGTCGAGCGAGACGTCCGGCGTGCACGTCCGCCATTCCCCGGCGGCGACGCCCGGCGGCAGCGGGTGTCCGTCGAGGTCGAACACACCCGTGTAGACGACCGGGTGGGCCAGACCGCCGCGCCGGGCGGCGACCCGGCGCAGCTCGGCCAGTCCGCTCGCGCCGTCGGCCGCCGCGTCGGCCGCGAGGAGACGCTGGTGGTCGCGGGCCCGCTCCAGCAGCGGTGCCTCCCCCGGGGCGTACGGGATCCAGCTCAGCGCCGTGTGCTCTCCCGGCCGGCACGGCTCGGCCCACCCGGGCCACCGTACGACCGTGAGCGCGAACGTGCCGGGCAGCCGGGCGGCCAGCGCCTCGCCGAAAGCAGCCAGGATCACGGCGTCGGCCGACACCCCGGCGCCCTCGGCGATCTCCTGCAGCCGCCGGCGTCCCGGCAGCGTCGCCTCCAGCCGCGTACGCCGCCGGCCGCGTTCCTCCCCCGCCGCGGGCGAGGGCAGCGCGGGGCCCGGCGGCAGCTCGGCCAGCCGTTCACGCCAGTACGCGACCTGCTCGGGCGAGGAGGCCGGGCGGTGGTCGCGGGGGTCGGCGGCGGGCGCGGGAACGGCCGCCGGGTCGGCGTACAGCCGCCACAGCTCGCGCAGCAGAAGATGGATGCTGCGGGCGTCGGCCACGGCCAGGTCGACCGCGACGTGGACGGTGGCCGCCCCCTCGGATCCGGTGGTCCCACGTGGGGCCGGGGACCCGCCCGCCGGGAACGTGCCCGCGTCCCCCGGGCCGGAGGCGCCGCGCGTCACCTGGATCTCGGCGTGCGGCCCCCGCCCGAGCGGGAACGGCCGCACGGACAGCGCCGCACGGACCGACTCGGCGTCGAGGCCGGACACGGGGACGTGCCACCGGCGGGGCGCCCTCGACCGCACGAGCAGCCGCCCGTCAACGGTCACGGACGCGCGCAGGGGCTCGTACGCCTCGGTCAGGCGCAGCCACGCCCGTTCCAGGCGGTCCACGTCGAGATCGGCCACCTCAAAGGCGTGGTAGACCTGGCAGCCCTCCCCTCCGGACCGCCGTGCCACATAGTAGGCCTGCTGCAGGTCGTTGAGCGGCAGGACGCGGTCGCCGCAGGGGTCCTCGGCCGCCAGCGCGTGCAGCGTGTTCGCGAACCTGGCGAACACCGCCTCGACGCCGGGATTGAGGCCGTCCGCCACGTCCCAGCGAAAGCGCAGCTCGCCGTCCTGTTCCCACATCTGGTGGTCGAGCCCGACACCGGACGTACGGGTGACGGCGTAGCGGACGTCGCGGCCGAACCCCGGCGGCTCGGGCCGCGCGCCGAGCATGCTGGTGAACACGACGGGCAGGGGTGGCGGGGCTCCGCGCCACAGGCGGCGCAGCACCTCCACGCCTCCGACCGCCGCGTGGTCGAGATCCGACCACAGCAGCCGGTGGACCTCGCGCGCCGCCTCGCCCAGGTCCATGCTGTCCAGGGCCGGCACCGGGAAGACCAGGCTGGAGGTGAACGGGCCCACCAGCCGGTCGGCCGCGGCGGGCAGCCGCACCCGGTCGGTGGTGGTCAGCACGAGTGAGAACGGCGTGTGCGCGCCCGCCCATGCCAGGGTCTCGGCGAACACGGTGAGGACGAGCGCGGTCGGCGACACGTTCCAGGCGGCGGCCCGCTCGCGCAGCGTCCGCCACTCGGCCTCCGCCAGCCCGCCCTCCAGGGGCCGCCGCGGCTCCCCCGACGGCACCGGGACGGGCACCCCGGCCTCCGCCGCCGGCGCCGTACTCGCAGCGGCCGGGACGGCACGGGGCAGGGCAGGGCCCGGGGGCAGGTCGGCGAGCCGTCGCCGCCAGTGGTCGACGTCGGCATGGTAGGCCGGAGTATCGGCGTGCGCACGCAGGCGTTCGACGCACTCGCGCACACTCGGCCCGGCCCCCGGCGGTTCGGGCAGCGGGTCCCCGGGCCGGACGTAGGCGCGCCACCAGTCGGACAGCAGCACGTCGAGACCGCGGCCGTCGGTCACCACCGCGTCCACGTCGAGATGGACGACGGCCCGGCCGTCGCACGCCCGGGTCACCTCGACGGCGAACAGCGGCCAGTCGCCCGGTTCGTGCCGCAGCCGCGTCAGACGCCCCCTGACCTCGGCCACTCGGTCGTCGAGATCGGCGTCGGCCACCTCGTGGACCGGCATCGTCCAGGGGCCCGCCTCCGGCATCACCCGCTGTCGTCCGTCCTCGATCAGCACGGCCCGCAGCATGTCGTGGTGGTCGACGACCCGTCCCCACGCCTCCTTCAACCGGTCGGGGTCGAGCCCGGCGATCTCGAACTCGCGGTAGAGGTGGCAGCCCACCGGGTCTGGCCCGAGGTCGGGATGCGACCCCGTGACGTACGCCTGCTGCATGGGCGTCAGCGGGAACGGCGCATACCGGTCCTCAGGTGCGGCCCCCTCGCGGAACGTGGCGAGGGACGGCTGCCCGCGGAGTTCGGCCCCGCGCGGTTGGTTTCCATGCGGATCGTCCTCGTGCAGATCGTCCTCGTGCAGATCGTCCTCGTGCAGGCCGTCCGCCGACAGGCTGCCCTCGGGCAGCGCCCCGGCGATCCGTCCGGCGAGGTCGCGCAGGCCCCGCGCGTCGCGCAGCCACTCCAGCGGCACGTCGGCGCCCAGCTCCTCCTTGATCTCCAGCACGAGACGGGCCGCCGTCATGGAGTCCAGCCCGTACACCGCGAGCGGGATGTCGTCCGCGGGTGCCTCGAGGGGAACCGGGCCACTGCCGGTGCCCGCCGCCCTGCCGGTGCCGGTGGGCAGCGCGGCGGCCAGCATCCGCCGCAGCGCCGCCAAGACCTCGTCCACCGGCGCGTCCACCGGCGCGTCCACCGGCGCGTCCACCGGTTCCGCGACCATATCCCGTGTCGGTCCCATCGCTCTCCCAGTCGTGTGTCGGCGTCGGAGGGTGGATCGGGCCGGGCGGGGGGCGCGCGGAAGGGGCCCGCCGGCGATCGCCGCGGCGCGGGCGTCCGCGGATGACCCGGCAGAGAGCCGGCGTGCCATCCGTCGCCGGGCCGCCGCCACCCGTTCGTACCGAAAAGCTAGGCGGGGGCCCATAGGTGCGCTGCTCAGGATTGAGCAGGCCGGCCCTGGCGGCGCGGGCCGCGCTGGTGCCGCGGGCCGGGGCGGACGGCTCAGCTCAGTGGCCCATGCCGAGGCCGCCGTCCACCGGGACGACGGCGCCCGTGATGTAGGACGCCGCCTCCCCTGCGAGGAACACGACGACCCCGGCCACCTCCTCGGGCACGGCCGTACGGCGCAGCGCGATCTGCCCGAGCACCTCGGCCCGCCGCTGCTCCGTCAGCGAGTCGGTCATGTCGGTGCGGACGTATCCCGGGGCCACCACGTTGACGGTGATCCCCCGGGAGCCGAGCTCGCGGGCGAGCGACCGCGCCAGCCCGACCATCCCGGCCTTGGCCGCCGCGTAGTTGGCCTGCCCGGCCGCGCCGGACAGGCCGCTCACGGACGAAATGAAGATCATCCGGCCGCGCCGCATGCGCAGCATCGGCCCCACGGCGCGCCGTGCCACACGGAACGCGCCGGTGAGGTTGGTGTCGAGGACGCCGGTGAAGGCGGCCTCGTCCATCCGCATCAGCAGCATGTCGGCGGTGACACCGGCGTTGGCGACGAGGACCTCCACCGGGCCGTGCCGCTGCTCCACCTCGGTGAACGCGCGGTCGACCGCGGCAGCGTCGGTCACATCGCAGCGCACGCCGAACAACCCGTCCGGCGCGCCGCCGCCTCGATGGGTGACCGCCACCCGGTCGCCCTCCTTCGCGAACGCCCGTGCGATGGCCAGGCCGATGCCGCGGTTGCCGCCCGTCACCAGCACCGAGCGGCTCATGCCACTCCCTCGCCTCCGGCTCGGAGTCCGATAGTGCCGGAGGCGCGCGATTCGGCACCTCGCCGGGCGCTGTGCCTGACGGCTCGCTCGCCACGCTCGCTCATACCGTCACCAGTCCCACCGGCCCATCGGGGGGAACGGGGCCTGATAGGCGTCCGGCGCGTCGTGCGACACCTTCGTGGAGAAACCGGCCGCCCGGGTCACCTGCCTGGTGAACGCCTGCCGGAACCGGGCGTCGCCCGGCAACCCCGCCTCGTCCGCCGCCCGCAGCATCAGCTCCACGAACCGGTCGCGCTGCTCGTCGGTGATCTTCAGGCCCTGGTGGGCCCGGAAGATCGCCTCGAACCCGCCGAGCTCGTCACTGAAACGGCTCGGGCCGCCCATCATCTCGACGAAGAACGCGGTCAGGTTCTCGGCGTGGTGAGCGGACCCGTACTCGAACAGTTTCTTGAGCAGCGGATCGCGCAGCACGGATTCATGGAAGTGCTCGGCGAACTTGCGCAGCGCCGCCTCGCCGCCGACATGTTCGTACATCGTCGTCATCGCAGCCTCCTCGGAACGCCTGGGCTGGCGTCACGGTAGGCGGCGGGCGGTCGCCGATTCTGCTCAAAAGTGGACGAGAGATCAGCGGCTGCGCGTCGAGGAGCTGTGGTAGTCGGTGTACGTGTAGGGGTTGTCGAGGATCTTCGTCTCGGGGATGTCGGGGTTCATCCCCTTCTGCCATGCCTCCTCGCCCATCGTCGAGCGCAGATACTCGACGGTCCGCTCCACCTCGCGCCGCGCCGCGGCGAGGTCGACGCCGACCAGGCGGTGCTCGTGCTTCACCACGCGGCCGTTCACGAGGACCGTGTGCACGTCGCCGCGCTGCGCCTGGAACGCGACGTGTCCGTACGGGTTGAGCAGCGGGAACGACACGGGCGACGCGTCGTTCTTGATGAGCACGATGTCGGCCTTCCGGCCCGCCTCGATGCTGCCGAGGTCGTCGCCGCGGCCGATGGCGCGGGCGCCGCCGCGTGTCGCCCAGTCGACCACCTGGTCGGCGCGCAGGCTGCAGTGGGTGACCGTCTCACCCTTGGTGTGCGCCTCCATGTGCTCGCGGGAACGGTCGGCGCCGAGTGTGGTGCGCATCGCCGAGAACAGGTCGCCGCTCCACCAGACGCTGGTGTCCATCGACAGCGACACCGGGATGTCGTGGGCGCGGATGGCCCAGGTGGGCGGGTAGCCCTGGCCCGCGCTCTGCTCGCTCTCGGTGGAGACCGAGATCGAACCGCCGGTGGCGGCGATGCGGTGGTAGGAGTCGGCCGACAGCGAGGCGGCGTGGACGTAGACCGTCTCGGGCGTCATGAAGCCGTTCTCGTACATGAGGCGGATGCCGTCGTCGCTGGTCGCGCCCCACACGCCCGCGTGGGTCGTGACCGGTACGCCGAGGTCGCGGGCCACCTCGAAGGCCGGCTTCTCGGGGAAGGCGGGGTCGCCGGTGACGTCGAAGGCGATCTGGAAGCCCAGCATGTCGTCGCCGGTGATGCGGCGGCCGATGAAGTCGCGGAACTCCGGCGCGCCGGTCCACTCGGCGGGCGGGGCCTGGATGTTGCCGTAGGCGAGCACGAACCGGCCGGGCACCGCCTGCAGCGCGTCGACGGCCGCGTCGGCGTGGTCCACGGTCCGCAGCCCGTGCGACCAGTCCACGACCGTGGTGACGCCGGCGTCGATCGCCTCGATCGCGGCCAGCAGGTTGCCGGCGTGGACGTCCTCGGGCCGCCACAGCTTGCCGTACTCCAGGTAGTACCAGACGAAATACTGCGTCAGCGTCCAGTCGGCGCCGTAACCGCGCATGGCCGTCTGCCACATGTGCCGGTGAGTGTCGATCATGCCGGGCATGACGATGCCGCCGGTGGCGTCGACGACCACGGCGCCGTCCGGCGCGGGCAGGCCGGGCCCCACCTCGGCGATCCGGTCGCCGACGACGAGTACGTCGGTGCCGGGCAGCACGCTGTGCGCGTCGTCCATCGGCAGCACCGTGCCGCCGCGCAGCAGCACCGGCCGGTCCGGTCCGAAATCGGTCGGCTCGTTCATCGTCGAACTCCTCACCTTCCACTGGCCGAGCGCGCTCAACAGTGACGAACACTTGTCCGCTATACGGTCAGCGCTGCTTCCGCTGTTACTTTCGCGAGCACCGCCCCTACTGTCAACCATCGGTTTCCGTATCGTCATACGACGGCAAACCGGTGGACGCATTTGACGACCGGACCGCCTATGCCAGAATCGGCCTCACGGACCGATGTCCGTTGAGCGGACACTGCTGTGACAGCAAGAAGGGGGAGCCGGATGACAGACGACACCGCGCCCGAGCGGGGAGGCGGGCCGCTGTCCGGCGTGCTGGTGGCCGACTTCTCGCGAGTCCTGGCCGGGCCGTACGCCACGATGCTGCTGGCCGACATGGGCGCCGAGGTCGTCAAGGTCGAGGGACCCAAGGGGGACGACACCCGCACCTGGATGCCGCCGGTGCGCGGCGACGTGTCGACGTACTACCTGGGGGTGAACCGGGGCAAGCGGTCGATCGCGCTCGACCTGCGGGACCCCGGCGACGCGAAGGTGGCCCGGGAGCTGGCCCGCCGCGCCGACGTGCTGGTGGAGAACTTCAAGCCGGGCGGGCTCGCCAAGTACGGCCTCGACTACGCCTCCGTCAGCGCGGCCAACCCGGGCGTGGTGTACGCCTCGATCAGCGGGTTCGGCTCCGGAGCGGGCCGCGACGTGCCCGGCTACGACCTCATGGTGCAGGCGATGTCGGGGCTGATGAGCCTCACCGGCGACCCCGGCGGGCCGCCGTACCGCGCGGGGATCTCCGTCTTCGACGTCATGGCGGGCAACCACGCCGCGATCGGCGTCCTCGCCGCCCTGCGCCACCGCGACAGAACCGGGCAGGGCCAGCACGTCGAGGTCAACCTGCTGTCCTCGGCGCTGACCGGCCTGGTCAACCACAGCTCCGCGTACGTCGCCGGGGGCGTCGTCCCCTACCGCATGGGCAACGCCCACCCGAGCGTGTTCCCCTACGAGCCGCTGCCCACCGCCGACAACGACCTCATCGTGGCGGCCGGCAACGACGGCCAGTTCCGCAGGCTGTGCGAGGTGCTCGGCATCCCGGAGGTCGCCGATGACCCCCGCTTCGCGCGCATGGCCGACCGCACCGCGCGCCGCGAGGAGCTGCGGCCCATCCTGGTCGAACGGCTCGCCACGCGCGGCGCCCTGGAATGGTTCGAGCTGCTGGTGGCGGCCGGGGTGCCGTGCGGGCCGATCAACACCATCGACGGCGGGTTCGCCATGGCCGAGCGCTTCGGGCTCGACCCGATCGTGGAGGTGGGCGAGGGCGACCGGGCGGTCCCGACGACCCGCCACCCGATCCGGTTCTCCGCTACCCCCGCCTCCTATCGGCTGCCGCCTCCTGAGCTGGACGAGCATGGGGACCAACTGCGTAAATGGCTGACTGAGGAGGACGACGATGTCTGACGAGCCGGAAACGATCGAGCGGCCGTCGTACCCCACGGCGCAGTATCCGACAGCGCTGGGCGCGTCCTCGCTGAAGTCGATCACCCTGCTCGGCCGCGACCTCGCCGAGGACGTCATGGGCAAGGTCGGGTTCGGCGAGCTGGCGTTCTGGCTCGCCACCCAGCGGCGCCCCACGCCGGGCGAGACCCGCGTGTTCGAGGCCGTGCTCGCCGCGCTGGCCGACCACGGGTTCACCCCGACCGCGATCGTGACACGCCTGACGTACCTGTCCGCGCCCGACTCGATCCAGGGCGCGCTCGCGGCCGGGCTGCTCGGCGGCGGGTCGCGCTTCCTCGGCGTGACCGAAGACTGCGGCCGGTTCCTGCACGACGTGCTGGATGCGCACGACGGGCCGCTGCCGTCCGACGACGCAGGCTGGGACGCGCTGGCCCTGGAGACCGTACGGGCCCAGCGGCAGGCGCGGCGGTTCATCCCCGGCCTCGGCCACCACGTGCACAAGGAGGGCGACCCCCGCACACCGCGGCTGATGGAGATCGCCGCCGAGGAGAACCTGTTCGGGCCGCATCTGTCGCTGTTCGCCGCGATCGGCCGCGTGCATCCCGAGGTGCTCGGCAGGACGCTGCCGCTCAACGGCGCGGGCGTGTGCGGCGCGGCGCTCGCCGACCTCGGCCTGCCGCTCGAACTGCTGCGCGGCTTCGCCCTGCTCGCCCGTACGGCGGGCCTGATCGGGCAGCTCGCCGAGGAGCTGCGCCGTCCGGTGGCGAACGAGATCTTCCTGTCGGTGGACCTCAACAACCGGTCCGTCGAGCCGGAGCCCTACACCCCCTGACGCCACTGGAGGTTCGCATGGCCCAACTGGTCGCGGTGATCGCGTCCACCCATCATCCGTTCTACTACCGCGCCAGCACGGCCACCGGCGAGGACCGCCCGCCGTTCGCCGACGAGTGGGTGCGCAAGGTCGAGGCGTTCCGCGAGACGCTGACGAAGGCGCGGCCCGACGTGCTGGTCATGGTCGGCTCCGACCACTTCCACCAGCTCTGGCTCGACAACATGCCGCAGTTCCTCGTCGGCAAGGCGCCCTTCTACGACGCCAACTGGTACAACGAGGAGCGCGAGTTCGGCCTGCCCCGGATGTTCTTCACCGGCCAGGAGGACCTGTCGGCGTACATCCTGCGGGAGGGCCTCGACGCGGGCTTCGATCTGGCTTTCTCCAACGAGCTGCGGATCGACCACTCGATCACGTGCCCGATCATCACGCTGCGGCCGCAGAACGACCTGCCGATCGTGCCGGTCTACACCAACATCTTCGCCCCGCCGCTGCCGCAGCCGAAGCGGTTCGTGCAGCTCGGCCGTACGATCCGCGAGCTGGTGGAGTCGTGGCCGGCCGACAAGCGGGTGGCGGTGATCGGCACCGGGCACCTGTCGCTGGAGCTCGGCGGGCCGCGCCAGTTCGGGCCGCACGGGCCCGACCCCGAGTTCGACCGCAGGGCGGTCGAGTGGATCTCCTCGGGCGACATCGAGGGCTGCCTGTCGGAGGTCACCCTCGACAGCCTCCACCTGCCCGGCAACGCGACCCACGGCTTCATGGACTTCATGCTGATGATGGGCGTGGCCGGCGAGGGCGCCAAGGCCGACTACGTCGACACCTACGACCTGTTCCACACGATGGAGGCCTACTTCACCTGGTACCCCAACGGAGGCGTGGCGTGAGCAAGTATCTGCTGAACAAGTTCCTGTTCACCGTCGACCGCGATCCGGACCTGGTCGAGCGCTACCGCGAGGACCCCCGGGGCACCGTGGAGTGGTGGGAGGCCGAGCACGCCAACCGGCTGCTGAACTGCCACAGCGGGGAGGCGTCGACCTGGCTGCGCTTCGAGGACGTCGAGCGCGAGGCCCTGGCCGGCCACGACTACCCGAAGCTGTTCGAGCTGGGCGCGCACCCGTTCCTCACGCTCACGCTGTTCATCGCGATGTTCGAGCGCGACCACGAGCCGCTGGGCTTCCAGACCGAGTACGCCCGGCGGCTGGCCCACATGACGCTGCCGTACCCCGACATCGCGACCTGATCGGACCTGCCCGCCGCCGAGGCGGGCCGGGCGGCGGGACGCCGGGCACGCCGTGCGGGGCGGGCCCGGCGGCTCTCGCCGGTGTTACGTGCCATGTGTGAAAGGGAGAGGTGGAACATGCGGGCGGCACAGATCGTGGAGCCCGGCAGGCCGCCGGTGGTGGCCGACCTGCCCGTGCCCGTGGCCAGGCCCGGCGAGACCCTGGTCGAGGTCGGCGCCGCGCCGGTCACGCCGCTCGACCTGCTCTGCGCGAGCGGCACGTCCTACTTCGGCAGGCCGCGCACGCCGTACGTGCCGGGGGTGCAGGGGGCCGGCGTCGCCGGCGGGCGGCCGGTGTGGTTCGCGACCTCGGCCGGCATGGCCCCGGGCGACGGGAGCATGGCGCAGTTCGCGGCGGTGGCCGCGAAAGACCTCGTCGAACTGCCCCCGCAGGCCGATCCGGTCGCGGTGGCCGCGCTCGGGCTCTCGGCCGTCGCCGCGCACATGGCGCTGACGTGGCGGGGCGAGCTCACCCCCGGCGAGCAGGTGGTGGTGCTCGGCGCGGGCGGCGTCGTCGGGCAGGCCGCCGTACGGATCGCGCGCATCGCCGGGGCCCGCAGGGTGATCGCCGGGGCCCGCTCCCCCGCCGCCCGCGAACGCGCCCGGCAGGCGGGCGCGGACGCCGTGGTGGCGCTCGACACCGACGACGTCGCCACGCTGGCCGCGCGCCTCGCCGAGGCCTGCGACGGGCCCGCCGACCTGGTGCTCGACCCGCTCTTCGGCCCGGCGGCGGCCGCCGCGGCCCGCACGCTGCGTCAGGGAGGCCGGTGGGTCCACCTGGGCTCCTCGGCCGGCGAGACCTGCCCGATCGACTCTTCCACGCTGCGCAGCAGGTCGCTGCGGCTGCTGGGATACACCAACAACGAGCTGACCCCCGAGCAGCGGGCCGCCTCGATCGTCTTCGTCGCCGAGCAGGCGGCGCTGGGACGGCTGTCCGTCGCCTACGAGACGATCCCGCTGGACGACGCCGGCGCCGCCTGGGAGCGCCAGGCGAGCGGCACCGCCTCAGGCCGGATCGTCCTCATCCCCGCCCCGGCGTCCTAGAGATGCCGGTGGAGGACGTACTCCACTGGCCAACGTGAGCTATGCGAAGGCGGACGCCACCGCTACTCGGAAGTCGCGTCGCTCTCCCCGGAGGAGACGGCCGCCTTCGAGGCGCGCTACCTCGCTCGGGTCGCCGAGCTGCTGAACGAGCCGGACGCCTTCGACCTGCCGGTCATGTACGTCTACGCCCGCAAGCCCGGGCCAGCGGGCCACCGCGAAGCGGCGGCCATGCCGTGAACTGCGGTTCCCTAGGAGGCGGTGACCTGGGGCACGGACTCGTAGAGTGCCCAGTCGGCGCTGATCGCGCCCGCGGTCTTCAGCAGCAGCGGCAGGTGCTCCTCGGTCAGCTTCTCCAGGGAGGTCTCGGCGGCGTGGCTGTTGACGTTCACGGCCGCGATGACGTTGCCGGAGCCGTCGCGCAGCGGCGCGGCCACCGAGCGGATCCCGAGCGCGAGCTGCTCGTCGGTCAGCGCCCAGCCCTTCGCCCGCACCTCGCGCAGCACGGCGTCGCGCTCCTGCGGACCGGGCCGCCAGCGCGGCTCGATGCCCGACCTGCTCGGCTCCGCCAGCACCCGCTCCAGCTCGTCCGGCGGCAGCGCCGCCAGCAGCACCTTGCCCAGGGACGTCTGCATCGCGGGGAACCGCGTCCCGATCTGCACCGACAGCGCGACGATCTTCGGCACGGCCACGCGGGCGACGTACACGATGTCGGACCCGTCGAGCTGGGCGATCGACGACGACTCGTTCGTCTGGGCGACGAGCCGTTCCAGGTGCGGCCGGGCCACCTCCCACAGGCCCATGGAGCGGATGTAGGAGACGCCGAGTTCGATCACCCGCGGGGTGAGGGCGAAACCGCCCTGCGCCGAGCGGGCGTACCCCAGCTCCTGCAGCGTGAGCAGGATGCGCCGCGCGGTGGGCCGGGCCAGACCGGTCGCCGCCGCCACCTCGGTCAGGGACATCACCGGACGGCCCGGCTGGAACGCCCTGATGACATCGAGGCCGCGCGCGAGCGCCTCGATGAAGTCAGGTCCGGTGTCGCCTCGTGCCATGAACGCCTCTTCCGCTCGAACTCGCCGAGTCAACCTTAGACCCTGCCCACGGCCGACTGTCCGCCTGTCGGCGCTCTGCGTGGTCAGAGATGACCAGCGTCACACCGCCGTAACACGCCCAGCCGGTGGTTGACAGGCCGTTGCATGACCGCCATGCGGACCTCTGTCCGCACGAGCGGCGCGCTAACAACGCCATGACAGGACCATGAGAAGTGTGTCCGGCCGCCATGTCGGGAGGATCACCGGCGACCTACCGTGCGCGGAAAGGATCGGTGCGCCAGGTCAAGGAGCCCCCATGGTCACGTCCTTCCCCGTACGGCCGCCGCGAGCGGCCCTCGCCCTCACGACCCTCCTGCTCGTCCTCGCCGGCCTGCTCGGCACGGCCCTGATCCCCCCGCCCGCGCGGGCCGCCTCGCTGACGCAGGTCGGCTCCTTCGGATCCAACCCCGGCAACCTGGCGATGTACGCCTACCGCCCTGACAACCTGCCCGCAGGCCGTCCGCTCGTCGTCCTGCTGCACGGCTGCACGCAGAACGCGAGCGGCTACTTCGCCGACTCGGGGTGGCGCAAGTACGCCGACCAGTGGGGCTTCGCCCTGGTGCTGCCGCAGACCTCCAGCTCCAACAACTCGTCGAGCTGCTTCAACTGGTTCCAGACCGGCGACACCACGAGAGGGCAGGGCGAGGCCGCGTCCATCCGCGCCATGGTGGCGTACGCGGTCGCCAACTACGGGACCGACCCCGCGCGGGTCTACGTGTCCGGGCTGTCGGCGGGCGGGGCGATGTCCGCCGTCATGCTGGCGACGTACCCGGACGTCTTCGCCGCCGGATCGATCGGGGCCGGCCTGGCCTACCGCTGCGCGAGCAGCCTGCTCGAGGCGTCCGGCTGCCAGTACGGCCCGACGAGCAGGACCCCGCAGCAGTGGGGTGACCTGGTGCGGAACGCCTATCCGGGCTACTCCGGGCCGTACCCGCGAGTGGCCGTCTGGCAGGGCCAGTCCGACTACACGGTCGTGCCCGCCAACGGCGCCCAGCTGCGCGACCAGTGGACGAACGTGCGGGGCGTCTCCCAGACTCCGGCCTCCACCAGGTCGCTCACCGGTGGCACGACCCTCAAGGTGTACGGCGACGACGACGTGCGCCTCTACGAGATCAGCGGCATGGGCCACGGCCTGCCGGTCGATCCGGGCGGCGCGGCCGACCAGTGCGGGGCCACCGCGGCGTACTTCCTCGACACGATCTGCTCGGCCTACCACGACGCCCGTTTCTTCGGCCTTGACGGCGGCGCGCAGCCCAGCCCCTCGCCGAGCGCCACGCCCAGCCCGTCCCCCAGCGCCGGTCCTTCGCCCAGCCCTTCGCCGAGTCCTTCGCCGAGCCCTTCGCCGAGTGCCACGCCGCCGGGCACGTGCGTACGGGCCAGCAACTACGCCCACACCACCGCCGGGCGGGCGTACCAGTCGGGCGGCTACACCTATGCCAAGGGGTCGAACGACGCGATGGGCCTGTGGAACACCTTCACCACGCACGCGCTGCGCCAGACCGGCCCGGACTACTGGGTGCTCGCCGACGGCCAGTGCTGAACCTGCCGCGCCCCGGGCCCCGCTCCCCGATAGGCCGGGGCCCGGGGCGCGGCCCACGCGTCACACGCTCACGGCCGGCAGGGGCTCACCCGTCTCCAGCAGGGTCTTGAGCGCGGACAGCACCTGGGGCCAGCCCCCGGCGACCATCTCGCGCAGGGTGCTGCCGGGTTCGAAGCCGTCGTGGACGACCGTCAGCTTGACCGTCTCCCCCATCTGCTCGATCTCGAACGTCACCCGCGACCTGCGCTCCCCCTTCAGCTTGGCGAGCACGTCCTCCCCCAGGCCGACCGCCTCGGCCCACTCGGGGGTGAGGGAGTGCCAGGTGTAGGAGAGCCTGCGGCCGGGGTCGGACTCGACGACCACCTGCTCGGGATCGGTGATCGCCACACCGCCCTGGTGCCAGGTCATCGGCGCCCCCGTCTGCCAGTCGGTGTCGAAGGACAGTCCCCAGTAGCGCCGAGTGAAGCCGGGGTCGGTGAGTGCCTGCCACAGCCGCTCGGGCGTGGTCTTGATGTAGGTGGTGTAGACGAACTCGGGGTTGCTCATCGGCTCCTGCTCCAATGCGTTCTTGAGATCGGCGAGAGCACGGGCCCGCTCGCGGTCGAACCTGCTCATCCAGCGGTCCGCGATGGCGTTGATGGGCACGGCGTTGAGGTAGTGCAGCTTCTCCCGGCCACGCCACACCGTGGTCACGAGGTTCGCCGCCTCCAGCACCGCCAGGTGCTTGCTGACCGACTGCCGCGCCATGTCCAGCCCCGCGCACAGTTCGCGCAGCGTCTGGCCGTTGCGGGCGTTCAGGCTGTCCAGCAACCTGCGGCGGCTGGCGTCGGCCAGCGCCTTGAACACTTCGTCCATCTTCCCCATCCCGGACATGCAGCCCTTTGGCTGCATGAACGATAGGCAGCCGTACGGCTGCATGTCAACCTCGCCCGATGATCAGGGACAGGAGCGCAACGCTCCACAAATGGGGGTGAATAGGGCAACAGACCGGTGGTCGATATGTATGTCGCGCCCCGGAATCAGTCCGTCATTACTCTCCTCCGTCATTTATGTCGCCGCCACTTTCGGATCGACACAAGGCGTTACCAACCGTGTATGCACACGTCATTGGTAAGACCACGGCGGTCTTTTACGGTGAGGTTCCCGCCGGCCCGTGGAGGAGTTCCGGATCGACGGCACGACAAGGAGGGGATTTCTCATGAAGACACGGAAATTCCGATTAGCGGCGGCAGCGGTCTCGGTGACCGCGGTCCTCGGGGCGGTGGTCCCGTCCGGCCCGGCGGCCGGCGCACAGTCCGCCCTGCGGATCTATCGTGGCACCGCCACCGTGGTGGTCGACGTCTACGACTACTGCGGAGGTCCCCTCTGGGGCGAGCACCGGTTCGTCGGCACCAGCCGATACAAGGCGGCCGCGAAATTCGTCACCGGTCCACGCAAGTCCGCCGCGGGCAGGGTCGAACGCAACCCCTTCTACTGGGAGTTCTATGTGGGCGACATCGGAGCGCTCGGATCCTTCCAGTTCGGCTCCGCCCACGTTGTCACCGCGTCGGCCCGCGATCTCGGCGGTAACGTACGCGACCCGAAACTCCTGCTGGGCTACTGGGTCACCAGCCGATCGGGCACCTCCTGGTCCGGCAAGCTGGTCGACAGCCACCGCGCCGAAGGGGCCACGTTCAACCATTTCTACGGCGAGAAGACCATCGTCCCCTGCCGCGATCTCGGCACGTCTCGTTTCCTCTACGCCGTCAACGCCGGGGCCACGGTCTCGGGCCGGGTGAGCTCGGGGAGCGCGGCGTTCACCATCCGCGGCTCGACCTACGGCGACAACTACCGGTTCAGGATCACGTTCAACGGCTGACGGGAACGTTCCACGGGTACGACAGGAGGACCAGGTTCGCCACACGGTTCGTGCGGCGACGGCGCACCGGGGGTGGCGCCGCCGCCGGCACCGCGGGCGGGGCGGCGCCGGTCCTCGACCAGCCGCCGGGACGTACGGAGGTGTTGGCCGATGAACGGACGTGTCCTGCCGGTCGCCCTGCTGACAGCCGGTCTGCTGGCCGGCACGGGCGGCGCGTACGGCACCGCCGCCTCGGCCGCGACGCCTTCCTCACCCGGTGTGCCCACCGCGCCCAGCGACCCGACGCCGACGCCGACGCCGACGCCGACAACGCCGCCGACAACGCCGCCGACAACGACGGCCGACCACAACGACCAGGACGTCATGTTCGCCCGGATGATGATCCCCCATCATCAGCAGGCGGTGGAGATGGGGCGACTGGCCGAAGACCGGGCGGCGGACGCCCGGGTCGCGCGGCTCGCCCGGCGGATCGAGGCCACGCAGGCTCCCGAGATCCGGACGATGAGCGGCTGGCTCACGACCTGGGGCGAACAGGTGCCCGGGGAGAGCCCGGCGCCGACGCATCACGCCATGCCCGGGATGATGTCCCCCGAGGACATGCGGCGTCTCGAAGGGCTGTCCGGACGGGACTTCGACCGGGCCTTCCTCACGATGATGATCCGGCACCACGAAGGCGCCGTCACCATGGCGCGCGACGAGCTGAGCGGCGGAAGCTACGAGCCGGCGCGTAGGCTGGCGGAGTCGATCATCTCCAGCCAGTCGGCCGAGATCAAGGAGATGAAGAGCATGCTGAGCGGCCTGCCTGGTTGACCTGCCGGGTCAGCATGCCGGGTCAGGGCACCGTGACGGCCCGGACCGGCGCCGTGCTCGCCGTGGCAGTCGCCACGGCGGAAGCGGCGAGCACGGCGCCGTCGAACACGTCGCCGACGAGCGTGGCGCCGTCGAGTATGGCGTTCGAAGCCCTGGCCGTTTCGGACCGGCCGGAGGTTCCCCTGATCGGGCCGGAGATCGCCAGGGCCGGGCCGGAGGTCCCAAGGCCCGGGCTGGAGTCCCTATGAGCGGCGGGAGATCCGGAAGGGGGAGGTCACCCGCGCTTGCGGTGCCGTCCGTCGGACGACGCCGCCGCGGTCTTGACCCGTATCCCGGTCACGGCGGTGGAGACCACCGCGAACAGCAGACCGGCCGACAGGACGGCGTCGCCCGGCGACCACACGATGTCGAGCGGCTTCCCCTGCGTGGCCGCCATGTTCCTGGTGGCGGGCGCAGCGGCGCTCTGGACGCTCGCGTTCACGGCCGCCATGGGCTGGATCGTCACCGGCGTCTTCGGCGTCACCTTGACCTTGCGCGGCAGGCCGTACCCGACGATCGTGCTCGTGTCGCGGACCTTGCGCTTCAGCCACACGCCGTCGACGTTGCCCTCGATCGTGTGGACCTTCCGGCCGACGACCTTCTCGACGATGCCGACGTGGTCGATGTCGCGGATCTTCTTGGACCCTGACCAGGCGAAGAAGACCACGGCGCCCGGCTCGGGCTTGTCGCTCCAGGCGTGGTGCTTCTCGAACCACTTGGCGTGCCGCGTGGTCAGCGCGAACTCGCCGACATGGTCCTGCACCCCGGCCCGGTCGGCCGCCCAGGAGACGAACATGTCGCACCACGGGGCGGCCTTGAAGTCGGGGTCCTTGGCGACGTTTTCGGCGTACCACTCGCCGAACTTGGTGTGTTTCCCGGCTCGTTCGCGGTAGCCCAGCTCGGGGCGTACGGCGTCGAGCAGCTGTCGAGCTATCGGATCGGTGGAAATCGGGGGCTCCTCATGGCGCGCTTCGAGACATGACGAACCGGCCCGCGGGCGTGCGGCATGACGGCATGACCGTCCGGGGACACGCCACGGCGGGGCGGAATCAGAAACGGGAGATGTGGCAGCCCGTCACGGGCGCGCCATCACCCCGGAAGCCTGGAGACGTTCCAGGGCGGGCAGGTGGTCCGGCGACACGACGCGGACCGGGTGGGCAGGTGGAGCCGACACTCCACGCTCTCCTCTCCTTGGCCGCCTACCGGGTTAGCTGACGGGTTCGGGCCAGGAGTAGCCCTACCGGATGGTCCGGATTCACCCCAAGAGACGTGGGTCCCCGGTTCCCGGGATCGATGACTTCCGGGATTCGGCGGTCGCCGGTCGTCCTCGGGTTGAGGACCGCTCACCGGCGAGACACACGGGAAGCTTAGTAGATAACAAGTAAGACACGGCCAAATGGCCTGTAAAGGGGATCATCCCGGCTGTCGCCGTTCCCTGCTTCCGCAGGTCCTCACGGTCGCGGGCCGCCCGCGGTGAGATGCGCCACACCACGCCGTACGGCGCGGCTCTGCCAGCGCGGGTCTGCCGGCGCGGGGTCTGCCGGCGCGGCTCTGCCAGCGCGGGCCTGCTCGCGCGTGTCTGCCGGCGCGGGGTCTGCTGGGCCGAGTGCCGACGCGGTCGAGGGCTTCCGGCTGTCTTGGCGCTCCCCTCGCTCGCGTAGTCGCCGGGTCTGTCCGCGCGTCAGCCTGGGCCTGCCCTGCGCATCGCCCACGCTCCCGCCTCACGCCTCACGCCTCACGCCCGCAGCCTCCGGGGCCGGTCCGTGCGTCGCCTGGGCCGGCCTGTGGGTCCTCCACCGCCTGCCTCCCGCCTTACTCGTGTAGTCGTCGGGCTTGTCCGAGGCGGTGGTAGGTGAAGGCCCAGCGGTCTTCGCCGACTTTGCGGCGGGTGTAGCGCTCGGGGTGCTGGTAGCGGTCGCGGTTGTGGAACTGGCACGCCGGGCCCAGCAGCTTCAGGTCCGTGAGCCCGCCGGTGCTCCAGTTGTCGGCGTGGTCGATCTGGCACATGGTCGCCGGGAGCGGGCAGCCGTCGACCCAGCACGTGGCATACCGGGCGAAGATGGCCCGCCGCTGGGCAGGAGTCGCCAGACGGACCTTGCGCCCCATGTCCAGCACCTGTCCCTCGGCGTTCATGACGATCCGCACCAGAGTCGAGGTCCGGGCGAGCCGATGCACGCTGGAGACGGGCAGCACCTGCCCGGTCGCCAGCAACAACCCCGGCGCTGTCCCCGGTGCCATCCCCAACGACGCCCCCAGCAGCGTGCCTGCCGACGCTCCCAACGACGCACCCAAGAACGCCCCGGGCATCGCGCCCGCCGACGCACCCGGAGATCCCGGTGACCCACCTTGCGCCGCCCCCCGCGATGCCCCCTGTGCGGCTCCTTGCGATGCCTCCTGCGCCGTCTCCGGTGTCGCTCGCCCGGCTCCCGGTGCCGTTTCCGATGCCCATCCGGGTGGTGTCTCCCGCTCCGGTCCGGGCCCGCCGGGCGTCGCTCCCGACGGTCCCGATGTCCCCGACGCCTGCGTCGCACGCGAGCACCGCGCCTCGCCGCAGCACCGGCACGCGCCCTGGCCGTCGCACCGGCACGTGCTGTGGCCATGCCGGCAGTCCCCCGCAGGCCCAGGCCCGGCGTGGGTGTGACGTGCGGAGGCGTCCTCGGGCGGAGGGTCCGGCCACGCCGCCTCCGAAGGCGCCACCTCCGTAGGCGCTGCCTGCGAGTGCGCCGCCTGCGATGGCGGCGCATCCGAAGCCGTCGCGACCGAAGCCGTCGCACCCGAAGACGCTATGTCCGAAGAGACTGTGTCCGAAGGGGCAGCGTGCGAAGGGGCTGTGTGCCAATGCCCGCCACCATGAGCAGGCCATGCTGACACACCCCGCCGGACATGGGTTGCTCCAGACCGGGCCGCACCGCGATCCCACCCATCGCCCTTGGCGGGCGCGGTCTCGTCGCTCCCGGCAGAGCTGGTACTCACGGTGTCGTCGTCCTCGGCGGAGCCGGCATTCGCGGTGTGGTCGCCCTCAGCAGAGGCGGTGCTTGCGGTGGTGTCGCGCGGCTCGCACTCGCCGGGCCGCCGCTCACCGGCCCCGCGCTCACCGGCTCCCCAGCCACAAGGCTCCTCATCGCGAAGTCCGATCGCGGCGTCGCCAGAGCCAGCGGCAGGGCCGGTGGCAGGGGCAGCCTCGGCGATGTCGAGCCCGTCCGGGCCGTCAGGGGTATCGGTGCCACCCGAAGCATCGGGGTCGGCCATCGCGCCGGAAACGGCGTCGTCGGCGTCGGCGGGCGCAGGGGCGGCAGTGGTGTCGGCGCTCCCGGCACCGGCATCCGCCTCGGTCTCGGCAGTGTCGAACTCCTCCGGGATGTCGAGGTCGTCGGCCTCGCCGGGCGTCGGATCGCCCGTGTCCTCCCGGCCTTCCCCGAAGCCCCCGGCATCCCGCGCGTTTTCGACGTGGTCGGTGGTGTCGTCGGCCTGGCTCGGCTCGTCAGTGGTTCCGGTGGTGTCGGGGGCGTAGTCGCTGGGGGCGCTGTCGCCGAGGTCTGCGAAGTGGTCGCTGACGTCGTCGTCGGCGGCAGGGTCGGCGGTGTCTTGGGTGGCCGGGTCGGTGTCTTGGGTGGCCGGGTCGCTGGTGTCGTCGGCGGGGTGTGGGTTGTCGTCGGTGGGGTCGGTGGTTTCGGGGTCGGTGGGGAGGGAATCGGCGCTGACCACGACGAGGAGCTCGGTGACGATCTTCTGCTCCAGCACGGCGATCAGCGCGTCCGCCTGACGTACCGTCAGCGGGCGGTCATCCCCCTGCGCCCTCAGCTTGGCATACGCCTGCAACAACGCCATCAACCGGGCACCGGCCTCACGCGGCAGGTAGAACTCCCCTTCCACGCCGCC